>NZ_JBLXDN010000049.1:0-22315 GCF_048264025.1 Nitrincola sp. | reverse complement strand
ACGCCGGGTATTAATCGCTAAAGCACTCTCCCACGAGCCGCGCATTCTGTTTTTGGATGAGCCGACCGCCGGGGTGGATGTTGAGCTGCGGCGGGATATGTGGAACGTGGTGCGCGGGCTGCGGGATAACGGCGTCACCATCATTCTTACCACCCACTACATTGAAGAAGCCGAAGAGATGGCCGACCGCATCGGGGTCATCAACCGCGGCGAGATCGTGCTGGTGGAAGAGAAAGCCGCGCTGATGAAAAAGCTGGGCAGCAAGCAGCTTACCTTGCAGTTACACAGTCCGCTGGCAGCGCTGCCGCCCGAGCTGGCCCAAGAGGAGCTTAGCCTAACCGCCGACGGCTATGAGCTGGTGTACACCTACGATGGCCGCCAGGAAGAGGAGGGGCGAGGAATCTCCGCCCTGTTAACCCAGCTAGAGCAGGCAGGCATTAGCTTTAAAGACCTGCATACCCGGCAGAGCTCGCTGGAAGATATCTTCGTTGACCTGGTGAAGGAGCGTACATGAACCTCTATCCCGTTCGTGCCATTTACATGGCGGAAATGGCCCGCACTCGCCGAACGCTATTGCAGAGTATTGTCTCGCCAGTGATTTCCACCTCGCTCTATTTTGTGGTGTTTGGCGCGGCGATTGGCTCGCGGATCAGTGAGATTGGCGGGGTGAGCTACGGTGCGTTTATCGTTCCTGGCCTGATTATGCTGATGCTGCTGACCCAGAGCGTCTCGAACGCCTCGTTTGGCATCTTTTTCCCGAAATTCTCCGGCAGTATCTACGAAATTCTCTCGGCGCCTATCTCTTATTTAGAGATTGTCGTTGGCTACGTGGGGGCTGCGGCTTCGAAATCGATACTGCTGGGGCTGATTATTCTCGGCACGTCTAGCTTCTTTGTGCCGCTTGAGATTGCACACCCGTTCTGGATGCTGACGTTTCTGGTGCTGACCGCCGTCACCTTTAGCCTGCTGGGTTTTATTATCGGTATCTGGGCGGATGGTTTCGACAAGCTGCAGCTAGTGCCGCTGTTGGTGATTACCCCGCTCACGTTTTTAGGCGGCAGCTTCTACTCCATCGATATGCTCCCTCCGTTTTGGCAGAGTGTGACCCTGGCAAATCCGGTGGTGTATCTCGTCAGCGGGTTCCGCTGGAGTTTCTACGGCATTAGCGATGTCAGCTTGGGTGCCAGCGTGGCGATGATTTTGCTGTTTTTGGTAGCAAGCCTTGCCACCATTGCCTGGATTTTCCGCACCGGCTATCGCTTAAAACCCTGACGCTTAACTGACCGATTAGAAGTATCTATTCCAAAGGTGACGACTGTTTATGCCGCTAATGCAAAGCACTGCCTACCGTATTGAGCCGTCGATAGACGGTGAGCGCTTAAGCGTGATTGCCCCGCCTGAACCCGCCCATGCTGACAGCGATGACGCCGTGATGGGCACCTTGGTGAACGCGCTAAACGATACTTACAACACCAAGGCAAAAGGCTGGGGGCGCTTTGCCGAGCAGGGCGAGCAGGCGGGGCCTCTGGTGGCGTGGCTCACGGCGTACCACGCGGAAGAGCAAACCTTTGCCCAACTGGCCAACGCCATTGCCGAGCGTTTGGCTCAAACGCTGCAAGGCCAGCTCTCGGTGAGCGGTTACTTGGTGATCGCCCATCTACGCCAGGGTGACACCGAAACGCTGTTGATGGGGTTAATTCATCAGCGGGAAGGCATTGGCTTTAACGACGCGCACCAAGCGGTGCCCGCCGCCCAATTGAATACCAGCCAGCTCACCCTGGCGGCCCGAATTAACCTGACCCAGTGGCAGAGCAGCGCGCAAAGCACCCAGTACGTTTCGTTTTTAAAAGACCGGGGCGGTAAAAAACTGGCCGATGGCGTGGTGGCACTGCTGGGCATGGAGGAGGGCATCGATGCCCCCGCCGAAACCCGCACGCTGCTGAAAGCGTTTAGCGACTATGTCGAAAAAGAGGATTTAGACGACGACGCCAGCCGTGAGAAGACCGATACCCTGGTCGATTACGCCAACGAGCAGTTGCGCCGCGGCGAGCCGATGACGCTGGAAGAACTCTCCGGGCTCGTGGATGAGAAACAGCCTAAAGCGTTTTACGACCATATTCGCAATGCCGACTACGGCCTTTCGCCGGAAATCCCGCCGGATAAACGCACCATCAGTCAGTTTCGCCGCTTCACTGGCCGCTCTGGCGGTGTCTCGATCAGCTTCGATTCACATCTGCTAGGGTCTAGCATTGAGTATGATGAAACTCAGGATCGGCTGATCATCAAGCAGGTGCCCAAACAGCTCAAAGAGCAGCTCGCCAAGCGGAAAGAGTAAACGGCGACGCTATGAGGACGGCACTCTCAGGATGTCGTGTAGTCCTAAGTTGGCCACTGATATGAGGAGATAGCCGTGCTGGATGCCATTCACTCTTTCTTCCAACAGGCGCTTTCCGCGCCTGAACAGCGTGATAACCCACCGCTCACCCTAGAGTTAGCGTCGGCGGCGCTGCTGTGTGAAGTGATGCGCGCTGATTACGACAACAGCGAGGCGGAGCGCGCGGCGCTTAAGCAAATGCTGATGGCGCGCTATCGGCTCAACGAGCACGACGTCAGCGAGTTAATGGCGCTGGCAGAAGCCGAAGTTGATGACGCGGTGGATCACTACCAGTTCGTCAGCCTGATCAAACAGCACTACGGCTACGAGCAGCGCTTAGAGCTGGTGAACCTGATGTGGCAGCTGGCCTGGGCCGACGGCACGCTTGATCCGCTTGAAGAGCATCGGGTTCGGCGGCTGGCGGACCTTCTGCATGTCAGCCATAGCGACTTTATTCGCAGTAAGCTTACACAGTCGCCAGA
This sequence comes from Nitrincola sp., assembly GCF_048264025.1. Lineage (NCBI taxonomy): Bacteria > Pseudomonadati > Pseudomonadota > Gammaproteobacteria > Oceanospirillales > Oceanospirillaceae > Nitrincola > Nitrincola sp. The sequence continues at coordinate 19,459 of NZ_JBLXDN010000049.1, read as the reverse complement.
AGAGCATGCCCACGATCACGATACCCACGGCAAAGGAGCGCCGAAACGCCCATGAGCAATACGCAGGATGCGACGAATTTAACCGAACTGATCCACACCATGGAGCAGATGGAGCGGGAAAAAGAGCAGGTCAGTGTGGATGATGTGGTGCACGCCGTGGGGCGACGCTCGTTTGGGCCGTTGTTGCTGCTGGCAGGCTTGATTACGCTGGCGCCGATTATTGGCGATATTCCCGGCATGCCGACGCTGATGGCGGTGTTAGTGCTGCTGACCTCTTCACAGCTGCTGGTAGGGCGGGAAACGTTCTGGCTGCCTAAATGGCTGCTGAATCGTTCTTTATCTCGGCAAAAATTTGATAAAGCGCTGCATTACATGAAAAAGCCGGCCAAATGGGTAGATGGCTTGCTGGGCGTACGCTTGGCTTGGATGACCGGCTATATCGGCATTCGTATCACGGCCATGGCCTGCCTGCTCGTGGCCGTGGCCATGCCGCCGATGGAGTTCATCCCGTTCAGCGCCAACGGTGCTGGGCTGGCGCTTACGCTATTTGGGCTGGGGCTAGTGGCAAGAGACGGTCTAATGTTGGCACTAGGGTTCTTGCTGACCGGCGTGACTTTTACGGTAGTAGTGATGAACCTGATCTAATGCTTTACTAGGCACTTTCGCCACTTGCATTGAGCAAAGGAGCTAAGCGCCTACCATGAGCCATTCACCTTCACCCCATTCACCGCCCCCAGCGCCCAAGCCGCCCCATGAGCAATCGGTCTGGGAGCGACGGGTGGAAACCGCTCTTTGGAATTCCCGCTTTTTGGTCATGCTGGCGGTGGTGCCGAGCTTACTGGGCTCGCTGATGCTGTTTATTGTCGGCACGCTAGATATCTTCAAAGTGGTGGGCGATGTGCTGCACTACTACTTGGTAGATGACTCTCGCAATATTCACGATACCCTAGTACCCGATATCATCATCGCAGTAGATATCTACCTGATTGCAATTGTGCTGCTGATATTCGGGTTAGGTATATACCGACTGTTTGTGTCCCGCATTGACCAAGCCGAGGTGCGCTATCCCACTCACCCCTTCAATGTTGCTTCACTGGATCAGTTGAAAGACAAAATCGCCCGAGTCGTGATCCTGGCCGTGATTATCGAATTTTTCCGCGCCGTGGTGGATATCCGCTTCAGCACACCGCTGGAAGCGATTTACCTAGCGCTCTCGGTGCTGGCGCTGGCTGCCGCGCTCTACTTGATGAGTTTGGCGCATAAAGGGGAGTAGGCTTAACGGGCGTTATGGTGTGCGCCGTGTCTCCTCTGCCAATAAATTGGCCACTAACGCGTTAAGCTGTTGCTGAAACTGGCCACCGGGCGATGGCGGGGATGGGTCTGAAGTGATCACCACCGTCATCTCCCGCTCGGGAATCACATACAGCGCCTGCCCGCCGTAGCCTCTTCCATACACGGCTTGCTCACCCGCGAGCGTCGTTATAAACCATCCAAAACCGTAGCCGTCGCCTGTCCAGGGGGACTGGCCTCTGGGCGTCCATGAATCTTCCACCCAGCCTTCAGGCAGCACGCGCTGGTCATTGGCCATACCGTCGTTACGGTACAGCTCCCCAATCGCAATCAGCGCGCGAGGGGAAAGCTGCATGTCGTTGCCGCCGAAATAGATGCCTTGAGGATCCCGTGGCCACGGCGGAATCGCAATGCCTAGCGGTTCGCCTAACAAGCGCTGGGCAAGCGCAAGGGTGCTTTCACCGCTGGCCTGGGTAAGTGCTGCGGAAAGCAAATGGCTGGTGCCGGTGGAATAAAGCATGCGCCCACCCGGGTGGTCGACAAACGGGCGTGTGAGCGCATCATTCACCCAGTGGTTGCTTGCCACCCAAGCGCCATAGTTACTGCCGGAGGTGCGCTCTAAGCCCGCTTGCTGAGCCAGCAAATGCGCCACCGTAATGTCGTTAACCCGTGGGTCAGCACCGCTCGGCACGCTATCTAATAGAGCAACCAGGGGCTGATCGACGGATTCCACAATGCCCTCCTCAATAGCAGCACCAGTGACCGCAGCCAACACCGTTTTTGATAACGACTTCACGTTAGCAGGTGTGGCCACCCCCGGGCCGCCTTGGTGATGCTCATGAATGATATTACCCTCATAAGCCACCACGACGGTATGCACGCGACCCAGTGCTAGAGCCTGCTGATTCAGGGCTTCTAGCGCCTCTGGAGAAGGCTCTGACGCTGTCGCAATGGGAGTCACAAACGCACTCATCACGCAGCTCATCGCACAGGACAATACAAGGGCAGTGGTTTTCATTACGGCACCAGGGAGGAGGGTGAGTAAGGTTCTGATAAGCGTAAGAAATGAAGGTTCCCTTGAGGCAGACGTCATCGCCATTACGCAAACTGCGAAAAAGCCTGCTACGCTAGGAAGGATTATTGAAGGGAAGCAACCCTTTGATTTCCATGAAACGCTAAAGCAAGGAGTGCCGTTATGCGTAACATTATCTATATCGTAGGTCTGATCGTTGTTGTTCTGTTTATTCTTTCGTTGCTAGGCCTACGTTAAGTTGCACCAAGGCTGACCCGCATTGCATGATGCAATTTTGGTGCTTCAAAACGCCCGCTCCCCCAGCGGGCGTTTTTTATACGTGCTTCACTCCCACATTAGGCGCAATCTGCTGCGCCTTGGCCAAACATATCAAACATCAGTTCGCGGCCTAATGAGGTTAAGACAAACCGGCCATACTCGTTAAAGGTGGCCGCATCACTCTCCTCTAATACTCGCTGGCAAAGAGACCAGCGTGAATGCTGTCGATTCAAGGACGCCAGCTCTTGACGAGATAAACCCCGCTGCGCCAGGGTGATGGTTTCAAGCACGTGTCCACTCTCGTACATCAATTCCGCGACGCTAGACAGGCAATGACGCAGGCTACGCTGTACGTGGAAAGAGGCAGTGGAGGCGGGGGATAACGCTTCGGCGGGCATGAGGGAACGCTCCTGCAGTCACAACAAAATGGGTGTGCTGCAGTGCATTATAAAGCAGGTGTTGGGTTAGACCAAGGTCTATGTGGCATGCTGCTTAACGGTATTCGATACGGTGAAATGTGAGGCAGAACTGTCAAAATTCTGCAGCTTTCCGAGAGTAAGCTAGGAGTTGCGGTGTGGGGCGTATAGAGATAGCGGCATATTATGTTACTTATTTTTACATATTAATACTGAAAAATTCGCCACACTATTCAAGTTAATGGGCATCTCGCCGAATGGTTATAAGATATAGCGACATTTGAAATCTGTAGACATTAGATTACTGTACTGCGCTAGGAGATATGTTGCCTCTTAATTAGGAGCGGCTGATAGCGAGCAAAACGCGTAGTAAAACGCACTAAGAAAAAGGCATTTTATGGCTTCCATCACATCATTAGGTATTGGTTCTGGCTTGGATCTCAATGGTTTGTTGACCCAGCTCCAGCAAGCGGAACGCGCCAAACTTGAGCCTGTTCAGCAGCAGATTGAAACAGAGCAGGCACAAATTTCAGCCTATGGGCAATTGCAAAGTGCTTTGTCCGCTTTTCAAGCTTCTACTAAAGCGCTGAATGAACAAGAAGCTTTTGAAAGCCTTAGTACTAGCGTAGAAGGTGGAGCGGTCACGGCGGTTAGCAGCAATGAAGCACAGCCGGGCCAATATGACATCCAAGTAGATCAATTGGCCACGGCCGGTAGCTTAGTAACGGAGCGCCTGGAAGCGCCGGACACTGCCCTGGTATCTGGCTCGCAGTCGCTGACCTTTGCTTTGGCAGAAGGCACTATAGACCCAATTACGCTTGAAGATGGCAGCACCTTGGAAGATATGCGCGATGCCATTAATGCACAAAGCGATGGGCGTTTAAGTGCTTCTGTCATTAATGATGGTGAGGGCTACCGTTTATCTGTGAACGCCACTGATACCGGTGCTGACGCTAGCATTCAAAGCACTAACTTTTCGCAGATTCTAGATGCTGGTGTAACCACCAGTGACACCCAAGTAGTGCAAGCTGGCCAAGATGCTGCGTTTAATGTCAACGGCATTGATATCGTCAGCGCTAGCAACCGGGTTGAAGGCGCTATTCAAGGCGTGACGCTGACGCTCTCTGAAGCCAATGCCAGCAGCACCTTGGCGGTCTCCCAAGATAGCGATGCGATTCGTGAGCAGATCACTTCCTTTGTTGATGACTACAACACGCTGAAAAACACGATTGGCAGCCTGACCGCCTATAACGCGGAAAGCGATAGTGCGGGTGAGCTTAATGGTGACAGCGCCACACGTGCAGTCGAAACCACCTTGCGCCAAGCGCTGAGCAGTCGAACGGAGGGGGATGGCTTCAGCATGCTTTCAGATATTGGCATCTCACTGCAGTTGGATGGCACCCTAGAGGTTGATGATGACCAACTGAACGGCATTATCGCGAACCAACCTGATCAACTGGCGGATTTCTTTGCAGGGGCATCTAGCGAGGGTGGTATGGCAGGGCAAATTTCAACAGCGATTGAGCAGCTCATAGGGCCAAGCGGACGACTGGAAAACGCCGTGACTAGCTCTGAGAATCGCGTAGCGTCGTTAAACGATCGTTTTGCCACCACCGAGAGCCGAATCGATCAAACGATTGAGCGCTATCGAGCCCAATTTGCAGCCATGGACAGCATGGTGGGGCAAATGAATCAAACCAGCGCTTACCTGACTCAGCAGCTTGCAACGTTAGGGCAAATAGGCCAAAACTAACCTTATTAACTTTCTCCATCGCGGCCTAGAGCTTTCTCTAGGCCTTTTTTGTAGCTTAACTCCTGCTGCTAGGCTAAAGTTTTTTCCCACTCTGCCGATAACCTACTCAGTCTATTTTTTTAAAATTAAAAGGAGCTGAGCCACATGGCGACGATTACCTCTCTTGGCGTTGGTTCAGGTTTGGATTTGAATGGCCTGCTGACTCAGCTGCAAGCGTCTGAGCGGCAGAAGCTAACGCCGCTTACGCAGCAACAGAATACTCAACAAACCAAAATATCGGCTTATGGCCGCCTGCAGTCGGCAATGGATCGTTTGCAAGAATCGATTACTGCATTAAATGACGCTTCTACATTTAAGCAGCAAAAAAGCACGGTGACTGGCGAAGGAGTAAGCGCAACAGCGGGGGAGTCAGCAAACGCTGGGCGTTACGACATCAACGTGACCCAGTTAGCACGGGCGGGCAGCGTAGCGTCTAACAGCGTCACGATGGATCAAGTACTGGCGGCCACCGATACCACGCTAACGCTAGATTTTGGCGCCACCTACACCAATGGCACCTTTGACCCTAATGCGCCGGCCTTAAGCAGCAAAACCATTAATATTGCCGCAGGCAGCACCTTGGCCAGTGTCCGCGATCAGATTAATGCCGATGCAGAGTCAGGTGTTACCGCCTCTATCGTGAACGACGGTACAGGATTTCGGTTGGCACTGAGCTCAAAAGAAACCGGTAAAGAAGCGTCTATTACTGGTTTCTCAGGCCTAGACGGCCTTGCTATGGATACCGCTACACGCCGCGCCGGCCAGGATGCGGCGCTAGAAGTGAATGGTATCGCGATTACCAGCAGTGGAAATCGGGTGGAAGGCGCTATTCAAGGTGTGACGCTTGACCTAACATCCGTCTCACAAGAGCCCGTTAGCCTTGTCATTGAGCGCGACGAAGAGTCTTTAAAAGAAGCGATTAATGAGTTTGTCAGCACCTACAACGAAATGAAGTCTACTGTAGGCCGCATGACCGCATTCAATGGTGAAGGAGAGACGTCTGGCGAGCTGCTAGGCGACCGAACCGTACGCACAATTGAAACGCGGCTAAGCCGTGATGTGACAAACCCGCTAGGAAGCGGTGACTTTACACGTTTGGCTCAGTTCGGTATCGCGATTGATGAGCGTGGCCGTCTCCAGGTAGATGACACAAAATTAGACGAGGCAATCTCCAATAGCCCTGACGCCCTGACCTCTTTTTTTGCAGGTGAGTCATCAGAAGAAGGTTTTGCTGGCAGGTTGAGTGCGACACTCAAATCCATCACCGGCGATGATGGTCTGATTCAAACCTCAGTGAACAATGCAGAGCAGCGCATTGATAACCTCACAGAGCGTAAAGCCAGAATGGAGCTGAGCATCGAGCGCAACATCTCCCGCTATCGTACTCAATTTGCTCAACTGGATGGCATGATCGCCCAGATGAATTCGACAGGCTCCTATCTGGCTCAGCAGTTCAGTATGCTCAATGCAATGCAGAATAATAACTAAGCCTTGTTACATTGTTTTACAAAAAAAGCGCTTAATTTTTTAAAGATTTTGACTGGCCTGCCGTTAATTAAAATAACGGCGGTTAACCGCCGCAAAGCAGGCCTCAAGGCCAGTTAATTTTCAAGGAGCACTTCCATGTCTGTGATCAATACGAACATCACTGCCCTGATCGGTCAGAACAACCTGTCCAACTCTCAGGCCATGCTGTCTAAGGCGCAAGAGCGTCTGTCTTCTGGTCTGCGCATCAACAGCGCTGCTGATGACGCCGCTGGTCAAGCCATTGCTAACCGCATGAGCGCCCAGATCACGGGTATGCAACAGGCTCAGCGTAATACCAACGACGGTATTTCTCTTGCGCAAACTATGGAAGGTGGTCTGAACCAAATCAGCGACAACCTTCAGCGTATCCGTGAACTTGCTACCCAAGCGGCTAACGATACCAACACTGCAGAAGACCGTTCTTCTATCGCTCTAGAAATTGAAGAGCGCGTATCTGAAATCACCCGTGTTGCTAACGCCACTAGCTTCAACGGAATCTCACTATTGAACGGTGCTGATACTCTCAACATCCAGGTTGGTGCTAACACTACTGCAGACGTAGATAACCTGACAGTCAGCACTGTTGATGTAACAGCCGCGACCTTGAACGTATCCGGACTTGATGTCAGCAGCTTCAGCAGCGCTCAAGATGCTATTGATGCAATCGACAGCGCTCTGCAAACGATCGACGATAACCGCGCTACCCTGGGTGCAACGATCAACCGTTTTGAGTCTGTACTTGAGAACCTGACGACTGACGTCACTAACCTGTCCGACGCTCGTTCACGTATTCAAGATGCTGACTACGCCGTAGAAGTATCTAACCTAACGCGTGCGCAGATTCTCCAGCAGGCTGGTACTTCCATGCTGGCCCAGGCTAACCAGACTCCTCAGTCTGTACTGTCTCTGCTGGGCTAATCACCTCGCGGTTAAAGCAAGAAATAGCAGCGAAGGCTGGCCATTGGCCAGCCTTTTTTGTGCTTGTTACTGCGCTACAATTCAGTCAACGGTTAGCAATATTCCCACATAAGGGTTACGAGTAATGGCACGTAAAGGTAAGCAAAAACAGTTTGGTAAGCCAAAAGCACAGAAGGCGGTGGGAAACCATGCCCACGTGTCGGACCTGCAAAAAATTCAGGATGCTATTGATAAGTCAGATTTGACAACTGCCTACCAACTGGCCGATGCATTTACTCAGCAACATGCCACAAGCCCTCATGGTTGGGAAATGTTAGCCAATGTACAAGCTCAGCAGCAGAATCTTAAGAACGCATGTGCCTCTATGCAGAAAGCGATTGAACTGGCCAAAGGTGATCATCCGCTGTCTGAGCTAAAATTGGCCCAGTACGAGCTGTTCGGTGGCGATGCGCACCAGTGCATCAAACGTTTAACAGGCCTGAGTGAAAGAATTCCATCAGAAAAACGCGTATGGGTCTGGCTTAGTAGGGCTTATCACGTTATAGGGCTAAATAAAGAAGCTCTGGTTGCCAATGAAAAAGCGTATGAATTAGATCGTCGATACCCAGATACGCTCGTTTGGCGTAGTCGTATTCTCGACCAGTTAAAGAGGCACAGTGAGTCATATGAAGCATCAGCGATGCTGAAAAAGCTGAAGCCAACACTGGTGGGAGTCAGTAATCATTTGGCTAGCCTTAGTTTACGGGAAGGTGACTATGAAGCGGCAGAGCAACATTTTAGAGAGGAGCTAGCCATTGGGAAAAATGGAGCAGCGGCGTATAACTCTTTCATAGCTAAGCACTATAATCCGGATTACAGTGCTGAAGAGTTGTCTGAGTTGGCCAAACAATTTGAGTCAGAGTATGTGAATGAAAGCAATGTCGTTCGGGCGAGTACCGAATCCAGACAAAGCAAGCGTATTAGAATTGGGCTTTTATCAGGTAGTTTTCGAACGCATCCAGTAGGCCAAATGATTTTGCCAGCTCTTAGAGCCTTGGATAAAAATGAAGTGGAGTTGTTTTTTTATACTACCAATCAAATTGTAGATAAACTAACATTAGAGATTCAAAAAGTAGCGGATAGCTGGGCCTCTGTTGTTGAGTTAAGCGATGAACAGCTAAATCAAAAAATTCGCAATGATAAAGTTGATATCCTTATCGATATGAACGGGGGCGGTGAAGGTTCTAAGTTTTTAGCATTAGCTAAAGAGCCTGCGCCGCTAATGGTGAAGTGGGTAGGTATACTGATTAACACAACAGGTCTTAAGTGCTTCGATTACTTATTGAGTGATAGCATTGAAACACCGAAAAACGTTGATCATTTATATACTGAAAAACTGATTCGGTTGCCAGATGATTATATTTGTTACCATCTTCCAGATTATGTACCTGATGTAACGGGCCTTCCGGCGCTGAAAAATGGTTTTATCACGTTTGGGTGTTTAAATAATCCAGCCAAACTCTCTCGTGAGCTGATAAAAGAGTGGTCGACGTTGATGCACGAAGTGCCAAGCAGCAAGCTACTGCTGCGAGGTATTCAATTCGAAGGCGAGGTGTTTTGCCAACGCACAATAGCGCGCTTTGCAGAGTTTAATATCGGAGCAGAGCGTCTACTACTTGAAGGCCCTGCCAAGCATAAGGAATTTTTGGAAACGTATCAGCGAATCGATATTGCACTGGATACATGGCCCTACTCTGGTGGTTTAACCACCTGTGAAGCTTTAGCGATGGGCGTGCCTGTTGTTACTTGCGTAGGCCCCACCTTTGCAGGCCGCCATAGCGCCACTCACTTAGCTAATGCTGGGTTGCCTGAGCTGGTTACGGATAATTGGGACGACTTCCGCAAACGTGTAAAAGAGTTGACTGCGGATTTACCCAGCCTTGCGGTCATTCGTGCTGCGTTGCGCACGATTTTAAAGGAGTCTCCCGTATGTGATGGCGCACGGTTCGCTCAAAATTTCACCAAAGCGTTGCGTGGCATTTGGCAACGTCATTGTGAAGGTAAGGCTCCAGAAGCGCTGACTTTCAATAAAGAAGGTGAAGCCTGGTTTGCGGATAATGAAGAGGCTATTGAGCTGGTTGAAGTTGAGGCTAGGCAAGAAGCTCCAGAGTCTCTCTCGGATTTGAGTCTTAATGAACCCATTACAGTTATCGATAATGGTACTCTCTTTGCTCGAAGTCCAAGTTTCTCAGCATGGATGAGAACAGGTAATTTCGCGGTTATTTCATTTGATCCGGGTAGTCTGCTTACGAAACAGTCAGAAGAGCTCAAACAACTGGGTGAATGGCACCATTATCCGCATGCCACATTAGGTGATGGTCAGGATGCCTCGCTTTATGCAACCCTTGAGCCAGAGTTGACAGGAACACTGAAACCTTTAGAGGCGCGTCAAACGCAAGACCAAGAAGATTCTCTTCGAGTGTTGTCTACGCTGCCTATCAGTACAGTGCCACTGAATGCTGTTGATGGGTTGCCGGGCGTCGATTTGATGGTGCTAGATCACCTCAATGACACTTTAGCAATTTTGAACAATAGTGATAAATATTTAAAAAATACGCTAGCAATCAAAGTCAAGGCTCCTGTTAATCCCACTCATGCGAGTCAGTCGAGTGTTGCTCATATTTTAAACTGGGCTGCATCGAATGGCTTTAAATGTTACACCATGACAGAATTTGTCTATTCGCCACATCCTGCTATGAGGCACTCAACTTCTCAGAGTGAGGAGCAGCTCGAAAGTGCCTCGTTAGTATTGGTTTCTGAAGATTTATATCGACTCAATTTAAGCCCAGATAGACTTGTTAAAGCTGCATATTTAATGAGCAATGTATTTTCAGCTGATGGCTTGGCTAAAGCGTTGATAGAGAGATACGTAAAAATAGAGGATGAAAATGCGTCTGTCTTACCAGATAAAAGCTTAGTCAAAGAGGTCACTAAAGAAGCTCATCCGAATTGCTTTGTGCACATATGTTTTAATAACATGCACACTCAGTCATTGATTGAGGCTTGTGAAGCGGTAGGCTCAGAGAGCCATGGAAGTAATGTATTTTATGTTAATGAAGCAAGAAGTGTAGAAGGTTACTCGGTCGCATATGGCACGAAGAACGTTACCTTTTTTGATGCGGCTAAAGATTTGTCAAGTGTTGTTATGTATTGTAAAAGGGAGCATGTTCAAGGAGTCTATATACATGGTCTTTTCTTTGATTGGCAGAAAGTGATTCTTGACGAAATTGGTAGCGTTAGAAAAGTAGCCTGGGTCATTTGGGGGGGCGATATATATCGTTATCACGAGCCTACTGATGAGATGCTAAAGCTGGTTGAGAAAGTTGCTTGTGTTGCAACCGTAACACGTGATGATTATAATTTTTATGAACGCTTATTTGGCCAAAAGAAACACTTTGATTTTGCTTATCGTTTTCCTTTTGATGAGCTTGAAAAGAAGTTGCCGGTAAAAAAACAAAAAATAATTGTTGCTGGTAATAGTGGCGATGTTGGGAATAATCACGCGGAAATCCTTGGCGCGCTAGCTGCTAAAGAAGATATTAATGATTATAAAATTATTGTGCCATGCTCATATAATGCTCCTGATGGTTATGTTTTAAAATTACAGCAATATGCTTTATCAAAAGGATTTTCTAAAAACAGCGTAGAAATACTGACTGACTTTATGTCTAAAAGTGACTATTTTGATATGATTGCAAGTGCAGAGCTATTAGTGACAGCCCATAACCGCTCCCAGGCTGGTGCAACTATTAACGCAGCCATTTATTTTGGTACTAAAGTCGTTTTGAAGAAATCTATTTTCCATAGTGAATCCTATATGCAGAACCCTATGTGGAGTAGGCTGTCTGATATGTCCATCCAGTGTGTTGAGTTTTCAGAATTTTTAAACAGCAGTACTATTAATGAGCTGCCATCCAAAGATAGTTCAATAGTCGAGAAAGACAGAGCTAACTTGAAAAAATCCAGAGGTGATGAGGCTCTGGAAAGTAATCTGTCGCGTATAAACAATTTTCTAAAGGGATAAAATATGAAAGAGAATTATCGTAATCATCTTGTAGCTCGTTTGCCACGAGGCTCGGTAGGTGTTGAAGTTGGTGTGCACAAAGGTGATTTCAGCTCCTTTTTGTTAGATTCCTTACAGCCAAAGAAGTTACACCTCATTGATCCATGGAGGTATGAATCAAGTGAGCAATATGATCAATCTTGGTATGGCGGTATGGCCGAGGGGCAAGCTGAACTAGATGAACGATTTGAGTTTGTAAAAAAGAGGTTTCAAGAAGAAATCGTTGTAGGTGCTGTGGTAGTCCATCGCATGGATTCTGCTTCAGCTTTAGAGGCTTTTGAAGCTGAATCTTTGGACTGGGTCTATATCGATGGTAATCATTTGTATGAGTTTGTTCTAAAAGATCTTAATGCATCTTTAGATAAAATTAAGAAAGGTGGTGTTATCTGTGGTGATGATTATCAGTCAGGCGGCTGGTGGGATGGTGGTGTCATAAAAGCGGTCGATGAATTTTGCGATAAATTTTCACTAAGAAAAGAAATAATTGGTAATCAGTTCTTAATTTATTTGTGATTGAGGCAGGGCTTATAAAAGCCCTGCTTTTTTAAATATAATTAAATGCTTCCAGTGCACTGCGTGCATGTTGCTCAAAGGTAAGAATTTGCTCTTGGGTGAGTTCTTTTTTATAAGAGCCAAGGCTGCTTGTATCCACTGGTTGTTTCGTTTTTGCTTTCCATTGTAAAAAATCGATAGGTTCGTCGTTGTTTTTATAAAATTGTAGCATATTATCCGAATAGTCTATATCAAGATGGGCGCACACTTCCGATAGTGCGCGCGTCGGATCGCGTACTAGGTTTTCATAAAGCACGACGCATGTGTTGGAATGATTTTGCATTGATTTAGCCATCAGAGTGCTTTTCGACCAATCGCTAGCAATTTTTTCAATAGACTGAGGGAGTGCCGGTTTATATTTAGAATATATCTTGCTGTCGTCTATTTTGAAATAAGAAGCCGCTACGTCTCTTCCATCTCTTACTATATATATGATTTTTGAGTTTGGGAAAACTTTTTCAATCTTTTCGATTTCATTAATATAGTAGTTGTTTTTGTCACCATGAATCCGTGGTTTTTTTCCTTTTTCTATTGCATAGTAGCTATAGACGATTGATGTCATGCTTCTATAGTCTTTTGGTCGTTCAGTTTTTATTATTGTTAATAATTTTTCTTTTTTTATGTCCCAGGTTTCAATTTTTTTTGTCTTGAAAAGGTCGTCTATGAAGTTGGCATAAGTATTCTGATTATAATCTGGTAAATATGCGTATTTTTCACTTAACCATAACAAAAATCCACATTCAGGTGGTACGACAGTTTCTGGATGGCTATTTAACATTAACCTTAATAATGAAGTGCCTGATCGTGGATTCCCTAATATAAAAAATGGGTCTTTTCTTTCTAGTGTTTTGCTCATAATAAGTCTTTAATGTGTTGACAAATCTTGACGATTGAATTGTATGGAAGATTGGCATGAATAGGCAAGCAAAGCACTCGATCACTTGCAGATTTTGCATTAGGTGTTTCAGATTGAATGTGCCTGTAAGGATTAAAATCTGATATTAACGGACTAAAATACTTTCTAGTAAAGATGTTTTTTTCTTTTAATTTTTCGTGTAGTTCATCTCTTGTTATTTTGCAATCGACCTCAACTAGGATTGGAAAGTATGAATTATTTGTTTTGTTGCTAGGCAGTTTGATGCCTGGAATGCCGTTAAGTTGCTCTATGTAAGCTTGATAGACGCGCTTTCTTTCTGCAAAAACGTGATCTATTTTTGTTAGTTGGAGTAGTCCAAAGGCAGCGCAAACTTCGCTCATTTTTCCATTTTGGCCAGCATGCTGAATAGTGTTTTCATCTATAATTCCAAAGTTTTTTAATTGATTTATTTTAAGTTTGGCTTCTTTGCTCTTGCATATGATTGCCCCTCCTTCGAAGGTGTTAAATATTTTCGTAGCATGAAAGCTTATGGCGCTTAAATCTCCTTTTTTTAATATGCTGCCTGTGGAGTCTTGAACCCCAAAGGCATGTGCTGCATCATAAATGACTTTTAAATTGTGCTTATTAGCAATTTTTTGAATGGCAGTTGTGTCACATGGCACGCCGTAACAGTGCACTGCCAGAATAGCTTCTGTTTTAGATGTGATCGCACTCTCTATTTTGCTTGGATCAATATTAAAAGAGAAAGGATCTATGTCAACAAATACTGGGGTTAGGTTGTTCCAAAGTAAAGCATGTGCAGTTGCAATAAACGAGAAGGGAGTGGTGATAACTTCCCCTTTTATGTTTAACGCTTGCAAGCTTGTGACTAATGCTGACATGCCATTGTTAAAAAGTGCTATTTCAGGCACGTCTAGATATTCACACAGTGCCCTCTCTAGCTTTTCATGCATAGGGCCATTATTTGTCAGTTGTTTACTCGACCAAATTTCTTCTAAGTAAGGTATGAACTCTTCTAGAGGAGGTAGAAAAGGTTCAGTTACATAAGTTGGTTTATCGCTCATGCTTCCCTCGCTATTTTTTTAATATATGAGCCATATCCATTTTTTTCAAATGCTAAACTGCGGTCGAGTAATTCTTCTCTGCTCATCCATCCTTGATTAAACGCAATTTCTTCTAAACAGGCGATTTTGTACCCTTGGCGTTTCTCGATAGTTTCAACAAATTGCGCCGCTTCTAGCAGGCTTTCGTGGGTGCCTGTGTCTAGCCATGCAAAGCCGCGCCCCAGCAGTTCAACCTGTAAATCGCCACGTGCAAGGTAGGCTTGGTTGATGCTAGTGACTTCTAGCTCACCTCGCGGTGAGGGCTTCACTTGCTTAGCTATCTCAATGACATCGTTATCATAAAAGTAGAGTCCGGTTACCGCATAGTGGGAACGAGGGCTTTGAGGCTTTTCTTCGATGCTTATTGCACGGCGTTGATTGTCAAATTCAACCACTCCAAACCGCTCAGGATCTTTGACTTGGTAACCAAAAACGGTGGCACCATTTTTACGCTGTGAGGCTTGACGAAGCTTAGGGCTGAAGCCATGGCCATAAAAAATATTGTCACCTAGTACTAAGCAAACGCTATCGTTGCCAATAAAGCGTTCGCCGATTAAAAAAGCTTGCGCCAACCCCTCTGGCTTAGGCTGTATTTCATAGCTGAGATGGATGCCAAAGCGGCTACCGTCCCCGAGCAACCTCTGAAAGCTGGCTTGATCGTCCGGCGTGGTAATGATCAGGATGTCTTGAATACCCGCCAGCATGAGCACAGACAGCGGATAGTAGATCATTGGTTTATCGTAAATGGGCAGTAACTGTTTGGATACTCCCATGGTAATAGGATATAGCCGTGAGCCGCTCCCGCCTGCCAGAATGATGCCTTTCATGGCTATCCTTTTTTTTGAGTGACCATACGACGATGGATATTTTAGATCAGTCTCGTTGAGACTGCCTATGCCTGCAAAGTGCCCATTCCACAGTCTTACGTAACCCGCTGCTAAAGCTTTCTTGGGGGCACCATCCAAGCTCATGAGTGATTTTCTGATGATCAATCGCATAGCGCAGGTCGTGCCCGGGGCGATCTGTGACAAAAGTGATCTGCTCTGAATATGAGCCGGACACTCGAGGTGCTAGCTCATCCAAAAGCACACAGATCTCATTGACGACATCAATATTCGCATGCTCATTACTTCCGCCAATGTTGTAGGTTTCACCCACACGGCCAGAAGCCAGTACGCAGTGAAGCGCACGTGCATGATCTTCCACGTACAGCCAGTCTCTTCGTTGCTGGCCGTTTCCATAGACAGGTAACGGCTGTCCAGCCAAGGCCTGACTGATCATGAGGGGAATGAGCTTTTCCTCATGCTGCCAGGGGCCATAGTTATTAGAACAGTTGGTGACCACGACAGGTAGGTCATAGGTACGGTGCCAGGCCCGTACTAAATGGTCAGAGCTAGCCTTGCTGGCTGAATAGGGTGAACTTGGGGCATAGGATGTTGTTTCGGTGAATGCTGGAGCATCAGGCGTTAAATCACCATACACTTCATCGGTTGAGACGTGGTGAAAACGAAAAGCTTTGCGTTGACTGTTCGGTAATGTCTGCCAGTAATGGCGGCTAGCTTCCAAGAGCGTGTAAGTGCCCACGATATTGGTGGCGATAAAATCAGCAGGCCCGCTGATGGAGCGATCCACATGGCTCTCAGCAGCAAGATGCATCACCGCATTCGGTTGATACCTTGTAAAAAGCGTTTGGAGAGCGATTGAATCACAGATATCTGCTTGTGCTAAATAGTGGCGCTCGTTCTCACGCGCACTGCCCAGTGCATCGAGATTAGCAGCGTAGGTTAGCTTATCGATGTTGATCACACGCCAATCGGTATGTTTCATCAAGTAGCGTATTACTGCACTACCAATGAATCCGGCGCCGCCCGTTACAAACAGTGTGGTCATTTGGTTAAGGTGCCCTACTACTGAAGCATTGTGGCAGGGCATTAAAGCCCTCTGGATCTCATGAGTTTGCCATAAGTCTTTTCTGTTAATTGCGTGAAAAGCGCGCTTGTATGTGCCTATGTGGTTTATTTGAGGGTTCTTTCGTTATGAAGCGCCACCGTTCTTGCCTTTTCCTGCTAAATTCCCACTTGGGCATCGGGCTCGACGGCGGAGAGAAAAGGATGGGTAAGGTTCACTTTATTGGCGGTGAGAAGGGTGGTGTAGGAAAGTCGATGACGGCGCGGGTGTTGGCGCAGTACTACATTGATCACGAACGGCCGTTTTTGGGATTTGATTGTGATGCCTCCCACGGCACGTTTTCACGCTTTTATCAGGAATACGCCTCTCCGGTGGTGGTAGGCGATGACGATAGCCTAGACGGTATGCTCTCGGCCGTGGAAGAGCATCCTGATCGCGATTTAATTATCGACTTGGCCGCGCAGTCCGCTCAGCCTATCAATCGATGGATTGAGGAAACCGATGTGTTTGGCCTGCTCGATGAGTTGGGCATGCAGGTTGTGTGGTGGCACGTGATGGACGATGGCGCAGATTCCGTCACGCTACTGTCTCAGGTGTTAACCCGTTACGCGTCGCAGCCGGTTGATGTCGTGGTCGTTCAGAACCTTGGGCGTGGCGAAAGCTTTGAGCGTTTTGCACAATCCGAGGCATACCAGCAAGCCCGTGTGCAAGGGGCTACGCTTATTGAGCTACCTCGCTTGCATGCCAAGCTCACACAAAAAATCGACTTCAATAACAGCAGTTTCTGGGCAGTAGCCAACGACCGCCGTTTGATGAACATTGCTGAACGTCAGCGTATGAAGGTGTGGTTACGTCATGCTTATGCGCAGCTAGAAGAGGTGTTAACGGTACAGGGCCGGTAACAGTCGTGCCTACTGATGTTTTCTAGTTCCAAAAAATCATAAGCAGGCGGTTTATTATTTCTTTTTTGCTGGTATCTTGTCGGCATTGCGCTGGTGGTCAATATCTCATCGCCAGCGCCTCCGTATCAGCTGTGGGCCCGAGGGCCTAATGAGGAAATACCATGTCGAACGTAAGCCGTTTGAAAAAAACCGTGATGGCGCTCTCCTTGGGCGTTGTGGGCTTAGTGTCTGCTGCCGCTCAGGCCGATACACTGCGTGTGGGCATGTCCGGTGGTTACTTTCCGTTCACGTATGTTGAGCAGAACGAGCTGAAAGGCTTTGAAGTTGATGTGATGAATGCAGTAGGGGGGATCACCGGCGACGAGATTGAGTTCGTCACCGCTAGTTTCTCGGGCTTGGCAGGTATGTTGGAATCTGGTCGCATCGACACGATTGCTAACCAAATTACCATTACCGATGAGCGTAAAGCGAAATATGCCTTTACCGCGCCTTACGTGTACGACGGTGCCCAAGTGGTTGTGCGTGCAGGTAATGACACCATCAACGGCGTTGAAGATTTATCCGGTAAAAGCGTAGCGGTGAACCTTGGCTCTAATTACGAGCAGCTGCTGCGTGAGCAGCCCAATGCCGATGACATTGATATCCGCACCTACGAATCCAACGTCGAGCAGGATGTGGCGCTAGGCCGTGTTGATGCCTTCGTGATGGATCGCGTAAGCGCCAGCCAAGTGATCAGCGAGCGCGGCTTGCCGCTGGCATTAGCGGGGCAGCCGTTTACTACCATCGAAAATGCGCTGCCATTCCGTGATGATGAAGAGGGGCGTGCGCAGCGCGACCGTGTCGACGCTGCTCTTTCTGAGCTGCGTGAAAACGGCACGCTAGGTGAAATATCCCAGAAATGGTTCGATACTGATATAACGAAGCAATAAGCCAGCCTTAAGCACGGCTTACCTCTGTTAACGGCCATGGCACTGCCACGGCCGTTTTGCTTATAAGCGATACGACGATGCTGAATTTGGAGTATATGTGGGGCCTGCTGCCGGTCCTGCTCAGTTATTTACCACTAACGCTGCAGATGGCGAGTATCGCCATGGTGTTTGCGTTAGTCATTGCCTGCTTGTTAGCGGTCGTGCGGGTATCGAAAATTCCCGTATTGAATGGCGCGGCACTGCTGTTTATCTCGTTTTTTCGCGGTACGCCGCTGCTGGTGCAGCTGTTTCTGTTTTACTACGGCCTGCCTCAGCTGATTAACGCGCTGATCTCTATCAATGGCGTTACCGCGGCGGTGTTGGGCCTTACGCTGCACTTTTCTGCGTATATGGCGGAATCCATTCGCGCGGCGATTGTGGGTATCGACCGTAGCCAAACCGAAGCGGCGCTCTCGATTGGCATGACTCAGTCACAGCTGATGCGGCGGATTATCTTGCCCCAAGCCACCCGTGTTGCTACGCCGACGCTGATGAACTACTTCATCGATATGATTAAAGCGACATCGCTGGCCTTCACGCTGGGCGTGACGGAGCTGATGGGCGCGACCCAAAAAGAGGCGTCGGGCAGCTTTTTATACCTGGAAGCCTTCCTACTGGTGGCGATTATCTACTGGGTAGTGGTAGAAGCGCTCTCATGGGGGCAGCGCCGTTTGGAAACGTATCTGAATAAGGCGTACCAGCGATGATCACGCTTGAATCGGTCAGTAAGCAGTTTGGTCAGCAGCCTGTCTTTAGCCACGTCGATTTACACCTCGAAAAGGGCGAGATCATCGTCATTATCGGCCCTTCAGGAACGGGGAAATCGACCCTGCTGCGCTGTATCAATTTTTTAGAACGTCCAGAAGCAGGGCATATTACCGTCGGCGATTTGCGGGTTGATGCGCGTAAGGCGAGCCGGGCGGATATTTTGGCACTGCGCCGCCGTACTGCCTTTGTGTTCCAGAACTACGGGCTGTTCGCCAATAAGACTGCGCTTGAGAACATTAGCGAAGGCATGATCGTAGTAGATAAGCTGCCAAAGGCGCAGGCCCACGCTCGCGCAAGGGAGATTCTGGAGCGTATTGGGTTAGCAGATAAAGCCGATGCTTACCCTGCATCGCTCTCTGGCGGTCAGCAGCAGCGGGTAGGCATTGGCCGCGCCATGGCCGCGAATGCCGATGTCATTTTGTTTGATGAGCCCACTTCGTCGCTTGACCCGCAATGGGTAGAAGAAGTGTTAGGCCTGATGAAGCAATTAGCCGCTGAACAGCAAACGATGATTGTGGTGACTCATGAGATGCAGTTCGCGAGAGACGTGGCGGACCGCGTGGTCTTTATGGATGAAGGCCAGATTGTTGAGCAGGCGCCGCCCGAACAGCTGTTTACCAACCCGCAGGATGAGCGCACGCGGCGCTTTTTACGCAAGATATTGGCGCCCACGGGGCAGTCATTGCCCTAATTAGGCGTACTCGAAAAGCATTGACAACGGCTAGCAAGCGCGCTTAACGCGTGATAGACTACGCCATCCTCTCAGACAAGACCCGTGAACGGGCAGCGCTTTTACTGCTCGTTACACTATTTGTTAGCGTAGTTAACGCTTTCAAATCAATTGGTTGTTGTGGAAAGATATTACGAAAGTGTCGTGATTTGGCAATTGCCAGCCGACAAACACATAGTAAATTCGTTGCCGTTTATAGGCAGCCCTTATTCTCCAAGGAGATACCTGTGGCGAACAGCAAGCAAGCACGCAAGCGCGCCCGCCAGGCCGAGACTCGTCGCGTCCTGAAAGCCAGCCAGCGCAGCATGGACCGCA
>NZ_JBLXDN010000048.1:0-23348 GCF_048264025.1 Nitrincola sp. | reverse complement strand
GTATTGAACTCACGACCGTTGTCGATCTGGTCGATCCAGAACTGAAGGCCTGCGGGATCGGGAGCGCGATCAAAATACCCTACGTAAAGGGCTGTAATCGCATTGATTTGCGTAGAAGTTGCCATGTTGTTTGCTTTCCTGCTTAATAAGCTTGCATAATGATCTTCACGAGCGATCTTGTGGCAAGAGCCCTCCGAGAATGGCAACATTGCCGATCGCGGATCGATCACTATGATCGAACTAGCAAATTGGTCGCCTTCGGGCAAGCTTTATGTCCAGTAAAAAGTATACCATCTGTTTTCACTTGATGTTATGCATAGGTGAGGGTGCAAGCACTAATGAAAATTAGCTCAAAAATTCTGAGCCTTAGCACGAAAAATCTGGCTCAGCCTCTCTAAGCGGGGCTTTGCCGCGCACAGGAAGTTTTATAGTATGGCACATGATAAGTTTTCTCCTGCTGTTTCGAGAGACAAAGATGCGCGCGCGGAGTTGGGGAGTTGGCTGAGGACATTGCGCGAAGCAAGGGGCCTGTCACAGCGCCAGCTCGCGGATATGCTTCACCTAGATTATTATACCTTTATTTCTCAGTTGGAGACGGGCCGCGGCAAAATCCCAAGCGCGCGGTACCGCGATTGGGCAACAGCTCTTGAACAAGAGCCCAAAGCCTTCATGACCATTCTGTTGAGCTACTATGAGCCGGAAGCTTATGAGTTGCTCTTCGGCGACGCTAAATAAGCTTAATCACTAGAATTGATGTCGGTTAAAGCCTAGTGAGGCGCTCTTGCAAGCTGGGGTGCAAAGCATGCGCCTTTTCTTCGGATTTCAAACGCAAAGCCAGATCTCGGCTGGCCTGTAGCGCCGTCTCTTTGGCCAACGCAACGACGTTTTGAGCATAAGATTCGGGAGAGTGATGTGCCTCAAAGTATGCGCGGCCTGCGACACCGATGGGACGCGTGGCATCTCGATCATCAGCAAGCTTCGAAAAAAGCCGGTGCAGTTGAGCGGCTTCGTTTTCCAAATCGATAAAATAGGCTACTTCATCAGGCAATTCGGCATACCAGCCTTCACGCGTCACCGCCGCCGGCGCTCCTGCATTCCAGATACGCAGCTGGCTGCCGGAGGCTTCACCCATGCTGGGGTGGCGAAGGTTCAAAACCAGATGGGCTTGTCGCAGGGTATTGTCTAAGATCAATTCTGGTACAAAACCATGCAGGTGTACCCGGTCCCCTAAGTTCAACTGACTCAGTTTGTCGTATATGAGATGAGGATCCCAAACCTTACCCATCACGTCCAGTCGAAAGTCGAAATCTTCTGGCATCTGAGCCAAAACATCCAAGGTTTGCTCGAGCCGCCGATTGGGACCGATCCAGCCAAATTGTACCAGGCGTAATGGGCCGGTTGAAGCACGGTGTTGTAGCGGCGGGGCGTCGATTGCGAAAGGCAGAGGCAACATTTGACAGGGTAGGTGAGGCAACTTCTTTTGCACTGCATCACGTGCAAATTGCGTATGCGTAAGCACACCAAGCGCTTTCTCCAACACCAACTCAAAGCCTGGCTGTCTGGTAGAGATCACAGACCCCTTCTCTGCGTGGCTTAAGCAAGACTGGCCTTTGCGCAAACCTTCCGCGCCATACCATTTTTGCATCCCGGCCAAATAGCTCGGAGCATCCCATTCGTTCTGCCCCACCGCTTCGATCATCAGCTCCTGGATCGCGAGATCATGTAGGACCACAACGGTAGGGATGCGCTGTGCCAAGCGCAGGAAACCTGAATGGTACACCCAAGAGTTTCCGATATGCATAAAGAGTACTTCCGGGCCTGACCCAGAACTGGCTGCGGCAAAGTCCCGAGGTAAGACTGTATCTGGGTCGAACTGCTTGACCCTACAGTACCGCTCCAAAGACAAATCCCACTCTGGCGCATCGGTCCACAGAACAATTTCAGCCTTGGCGCTCAGGGCTGGCAGGATGCGCGCGGTATAATGCGCGATATCTGTCTCAGCCGGGGGAAGGGGGCTGATCCAATGAATTGTGGGGCGGGGCTCTGCGCGGGTCATCAAAGAGCCTGTTTGGCCAGAGTTAAAAAATTGGCCTCAGAGCAGGGGATCTCAAGCATATTAGCCCGTCCCGTGCCGGTAAAAGCACCGACGCCGGTCTGGAAAAGGTGCAGGCGCAGCGTACCCGCATGCGCCATATTTGGATCACGACGGAAGCTGAATGTCGTCTCCGCTCCCGGTGCCACGGCTTCGCTTAGCGGCAGGATGACATTGGTATGAACGAGATAATCCTCGCCATTGATCCATTCAGCCAAAAGGGCCGTCGCCTGGTTGCCCGCAGCGGGCCACCATCCTGAAGAGGTGTTTTGCGCGGTGACTTGCGTGAGGCCGGTCTGGGCCTCATCCTTGGTCAAAACCAGTTTGCCCGACAGTCGCGCAGGATCACCATGATAAAGGCCAGCGGGCGGCGCGCTCGGCACCCCTGCTTTCCGCCCAACAAAGACGATCGTTTCTCCACGCAGATGCAAGTTGTCCTCGCGGGCGATCATGAGCGCCGCGGTCGCCGGGTCCACATGATCGTCGTAGACATCGGATGTGCCTAGGTAGTGGGTTTCAAATCCGGCTCCATGGGCGAGAGCTTCTACCTCATGGGGGGTGTATTCGCGGTTGTGCCGTCCGTAGACCCCCCCGGTGGGGACAAAAAGGCCGAAAGAGTAGGGGGACTCACGATCGAGGATTTTCCGTACACCGCGGTGGCTGCCGACATTGGGGGTGGTCAGGATGATATGCCCTCCGGGTCGCAGCACGCGGGCCGCTTGGGTCAGGAAGAAATGCGGGTCCAGAGCAAGATGCTCAAAGATCTCCATGCCCAGCACCATGTCGAACTCTGCGTCCCCATAGGGCATGACATCGCGCTCAATGTTGGCAGGGCGCAGTTCGATGTCAAAATCAGGGTAGGCCGGGTTTAGGCTTTTGACTGACTGCGCATAAGGATTTGGCCCTTCCCAGACCCCGCTCATTTTGACATCCTTGAGCGCGTTGACGACCATGGCCTCAAAGGCCAGAGGTGGGAAGACCCCAACATCCAGAATATCGCGTGGGGCACAGTCGACGATATGGTGCAAAGTGGTCAGGTAACGCGTCCAATGCGAGCCCAGATATTGCGCCAAACCAGACTCAACCGGCGCGGGACCCTCATCATTTTCTTGGGGCATGGTGTCAAAGGCATAGGCTTCTAACACGTCGGTGATAGAGGCAAAGGGCAAAGTCGGCGCGGGCGGCGGAGCCACGGCAGCCTGTACACGGGCCACGGCTTCTTCGGCCGGAGTGGCCGCAGCTTTCGCCTCTAGGGCTGCGATTTGCGCGGGGCCCGGTGCAGGCTTGGCCGTCTCGCCGGTCAGTGTCTCCACCACATGTTCCCAAGAGATGTTCATACTGTGGTAGCGGGCGTGACCCGCTTGTCCCATCGTTTCGGCCAATGCGATATCTTCAGAAAGAGTGATAAAAGCTTGTGAGAGTGCGTCAGCATCGGGGGCAGTGATTAGCCCTTCGCGCTGATGGGAAATAAACTCTAATGGGCCCCCGGCATCTGTGGTTGTAATCACCGGCTTGCCGGACAGCATTGCTTCCAATGTGATATAACCCAAGTCTTCATCCTGAGGGGTGAAGACAACTGCACGTGCTTGAGCGTAGTGACGGATCATCGTGTCATTATCAACGCCGCCGAGCCAATCTACGCGGCCGGCAATGCCCAAAGCTGCTGCCAAGCGGTGCAATTCATCCAGATAGGCCGGGTTTTCTGGCACACCGGCGATGACCAAGCGCAGAGGGCCTGGCACTTTGGCTAAAGCGCGCAACATTAGATCGACCCGCTTAGAGGGGTTCAGACGGCCCGGAGCAAAAAGGTAATCTCCAAAGCTCCCTTGGGTCATCTGGTCTGTAAGAGGCGGGGGGTGATACAGAGGGGTTGAGGCTAGCCCAAGATACTTCTCAAGCCGGCCGGCGACGTTTTGAGAGTTCGCATAGAGGGGACGCGCACTGCGGGCAAAGGCCGCCCGATCTTCCGCTCGGATCATATCGCGTGCCATCATACCGTCAGGGCTATCGAGCAAATCAGAAGTGCCCGCAGACCACATATCGTAAGCCTGCCGGTGTTGATGGATCAGCCAAAAAACTGGATTGGGGTGACGGGCGAGATAGGCTGGAAATTTAAGCCCGATCATCATGTCAATGGGGACCCCTTCAGATTCAGATAAATCTGTCAGACGGGCAGACAGGATGCTGTCAGTTAGGGTTTCAACGGGGTACCATTTGAAGGGCAGGGTAATTTCGCAAGCCTCGTGACCATATTGGCGCAAGGCGCTTACTAGACCGGCAGCATGGCGCTCGGCCCCCCCGGTTACAAAAGGGACTTGTGTTCTGACCACACCAACCCGCATCTCAAGTCTCCTGAAGAGGTTTGTGGCCGAGAATAGCTAGATCCTGGGCTCCAAACATAAGGTTAGCCAATTCAGGATCAAACCCTGGTTTGGCCATGAATTCGGCAAGCCTTTCATGAGGGTGTAGGTAACGTGTCTCAATGGGATGAAAGCCTACAGTCTCAAACAGGACGTTCAGTACCGGGTCTGTCATTGGGTTTAGATGGGTGGGGTCATTGTAAAAGGATGTCGCGCCTACCAAAACATTGCGGACATTAGGGGTTTCAAAAAGCAGGATCCCACCAGGGGCCAACACGCGCATGGCTTCTCGGGTGATCCAAAGCACCTCTTCAAAGGGGAGGTGCTCAATAAGATGATGGGCAGTAATGCAAGCCATGGAAGCATCTGCGGCTTCGGTTAAAGCACTACGGGCATCCCCCAACCGCGCATCGAGACCTTTGTCTTGTACGTCCTCAATCTGCACTGGATTGGTATCAATGCCGATCGCTGTTAGGCCAGCATCATTCAGCAGTCCAAGCCATTCACCGCGGCCGCATCCAATGTCTAAGACAGGCTTGCCCCCGGTTCGTATGGCAGCACTTTCTACATCCGGCAAATAGATGCGCAATCGGTTGCGGATGTCGGAGGTGGTGCCGCGGTATTTATTCTCGAGCTTATGGTAAAAGCTGTCCATAACGGCGCCGATACCGCCCTCATCTATAGCAGCCTGCTCTGAGGGTTCGGAGGGGGTTTTCTGATTTTGAGTTGCGAGCAGAACTTTATCTAAGCGGCGGGAAAGTTCGATAAAATTGCGCGCAAGATCAGCGTTGCTGGCCATCAAGACCCGTGTCTCTGCCTGGACCATTTGGTTAACACTGGCTCTGAGCCGACGCTCCCGCGCTTCCAAGTCGTTGAAACGGTTTTGAATGGCCTGCGGATTAATCGCTTGTATGTTGCGATGCGCTTCTTTGACCATGCGCTCCGTGCGCCCCAGCTTGAAGATGGCCGCTATATAATCGCCGATCCGTTTGACCTTGCTCACATCATCCCCCATCGGACTTCCGGTTTTCTACAAAGAGTGCGTTACACTGCGCTCTGCAGACCTATTCTTCGCGCAAACTCTTGAAAATTGCTTCGGACAGGGGGTCTAGCATGTATTGCAGCACACTACGCTCGCCTGTCAGGATAACAACATCGGCTGGCATGCCTGCAGTTAAGCCTTCGCGGATTTCATCGGTTAGATTTTCGTCTGGCACCTTGATCCGCGCCAAATAATAAGGCGCATCATTAGGATCTCTCGTGGTCACTACATCTGTGGAGATGGACAGGACTTCCCCCAGCACCAGTTTAGATAGCTTGGCTTTGAAAGCAGAAAACCGCACTTCGGTTTCAAGCCCGGGACGTACGTTATCGACATCTACCGGTGCTACCTTTGCGTCGATAAGAAGGGTCTCATCACTGGGAACGATTTCCATGAGGATATCGCCAGAACGAATTACAGAGCCGCGGGTGGTGACTGCAAGACTCTGGACTTTGCCAGTTGTCGGAGCGGTGATTGTTGTACGACGCATCCGATCTTGCGCCACAGTGAGTTTCTCGTTGATTTCCGCAAGCTCTGAACGCGCAGTCTTAAGCTCGCTATTGGCACGCTCACTGTACTCCTGTTTAAGCTTCAGGATATTGAGACGTGCCTCCCCAGCTGCAGCTTTGACCTGAGCAATGTCAGACATAGCAGTCCCAATGCTCGCCTCAATCTGGATCACTTCATCTTGCATTTCTGAAAGACGATTGCTTTCGATCACTCCACGCTCTTCGCCTGTGCGCATGCGCTCAAAAAGCTCGCTACGCAGCGCATGGCGTCTTTCTACGGCTGCGAGCTGAACTTCATACCCTTCGGCTTGCCCGTTCAACTGTTCTGCCCGGAATTCGAGAATTTCGGTTTGGGACAGAAAGATTGAGCGGCGATCTTCAAAGATATTGCGTTGCGCTTGCACCGCGCTTTTCACGTTTGGGTCATCAGAGTTTAAAAGATTTTCGGGGAAGGAGACTTCTTCAGCGAATGTCTGTTCAGCAATCAATCTGGCGATCAGAGCTTCTGAGGTCGCTCGACGCTGCTCAAGTACAATGATTTCTGAGTTGACCTGAATATTATCGAGGACAAGCAACGGGTCGCCCTGCTGTACCACATCGGCCTCGCGCACTAAGATGTCCTGAACGATCCCACCTTCGAGATGCTGTACCACTTTGCGATCGCTCTCCAGTGTTACGACTCCTGGAGCCACGACAGCACTGGCGATAATTGCAAAATAGGCCCAAGTGCCTAACATACCGAAAGTAATGAGCAAAATGATGTATCCTGCGAAGGAGTACTTTCGCGGGTTCGCCATCTTCGTAAGCTGGCCTGCAACCAATGCTGATTGTGCTGTTGCCACAACTGAATCCTAAAGGGTCTGAGAGCTTCGTATGAGGGTGATGGCTTCTTTGCCACTTTTGCAAGGATCAAGCCAGATCCTGCTTTTAGCGTGATGCGTTCTAGCCCACGTTTATAGCTTGGCCGTTGACAGTGAAACCGTCTGTGGTTGTTGTTGTGGCTTTTGCTGCGCTGCCTGTTGTTGAGATTGCAAAAGCTCCTTGGTGGTCACGAACCGCTGCACAGCACCATCTCTCAGGATCAAAGTGTAATCTGTTGCACTCAAAATATTCGCTTTATGAGTTACGAGGACAATTGATTTGCCTTCGTTTTTGAGTTGCGAGAGGCAGCGTGCCAAGGCTTCTTCACCTTCACTGTCTAGGTTTGCATTGGGCTCATCTAAAACTATCAAACATGGGTTTCCGAAAAGCGCGCGCGCGAGCCCCACACGCTGGCGCTGACCGCCAGACAAGCGGCTTCCTCCGCTCCCGATTTGAGTTGCATAGCCATTGCTCAGGCCGGAAATCATTTCATGGGCTCCGGCAAGCTTAGCGGCTGCGATGATGTCGTCGTCGGTGGCATCATCCATAAAACGAGAAATATTTTCTGCAACAGTACCGGAAAAAAGCTTCACGTCTTGGGGAAGATAGCCAACGGCATTACCCAATTGGTTGCGGTCCCAGTGTGAGAGCTCCACTTGATCCAGCCGGATTGCCCCGTTAACCGGGTCGCCAACCCCAACCAAGTGGCGGGCTAGCGTAGACTTTCCCGAACCACTCGGCCCGATTAGCGCCAATGTTTTCCCCGCGGGCAAATTGAAGCTTACGGACCGCAAAATCGTATCTCGTGTCCCTGGTACCACAGTCGTAACCCCTTCGGCCTGAAGAAAACCTTTGGGTTGCGGCTGCTGGAGGCGGGTAGGTTCTTCCGCGACAGCTTCAAAAAGCTTTTTTAAGCGTGCGTGGGCTTGGCGCGCAGCCACAAACTCTTTCCATTGCCCGACAGCTTGCTCCACCGGAGCCAAAGCCCGGCCCATCACAATGGAAGCTGCAATCATGACGCCTGCAGAAATCTGACCTCGCATTGCAAGGTAAGCGCCGGTGCCCAGAATGGCGACCTGAAGTGCCATTCTCACAAACTTTGAGCTGGACATGACGGCACCAGCCCAATCGCTGGCCAATGCTTGGGAGATCAACATGCCATTGCGCTTAACTTTCCAGCGCTCTGCCAAAGCGTCTTGCATGCCCATGGCGCGAATAACTTCAGCATTCTGCATCGTGGCACCGGCAAATTCTGCGGCCTGTTGGCCTTCCGTATTAGCTGACTGCAGTGCATTGCGGGTAAGATACTCGTTGAGCAGTGCGAGAATGAAGATCACCACTGTGCCGATGGTTGCGACCCAACCCAACCAAAGGTGGAAAGCAAAACACAAAGCTAGGAAAATCGGGGTCCAAGGCACATCAAAGAAGGCCAAGACACCTTGCCCGGTGATAAAGCTGCGGACCTTGTCTGCATCTCCCAAAGCGGTGCGCGCGCCGCTGCTGGGATTAACCAACTGCATGCGGGCAACACGATCAAATAGCGGGCGAGATAGGATGCTATCAAACTGCAACCCGGCGCGCACCAGCATACGCGAGCGTACAAACTCCAGCGTGCCGTAGGTGATAAGAAGTGCGACTGCGGCAACCGTGATCACCGCGAGCGTCATTTCGTTCCGACTGGCCAAGACACGATCATAAATTTGAAGCATGTAGAGGGGCCCGACAAACATCAGCAAGTTCACGAAAAAGCTGAATAAGACAGTCGCCCCGAAAATGGCACGAAACTTCTTGTAGGCCTGCTGGAGCGGATTACTGGCACTCATGGGTAAAAACATCTTTCACTGCCGGACGTCGTCGTCCCGCTATAAACACTTTTTTGTTGAAGGTCACGCGCAGTATCGATGGCCTTTATTACCAACAAGGATGCGGTATGTGTCCTGCTGTCGGGCTTCAAGATCAAGCATCCCTCATAATCTTGCAGCCAAACGAAGTCATAGTGTCTAACCGCATTGCCTTCCCAACCTTCTTCTTCGCGTAGTATGACTGGTGATTAGTGGAAGCTGAGTGCGTTGTTCGGTGCGCGCAGCTGCTTAGGTTTAATTTATGGAATCGGCGTTCTTCAACAAGAGTGCTTCCACCATAGCACAGTACCCGCCAGTGTAGGACCCTTAGCCACCGTGCACGGCAAAGGGCTACTTTGACAGCTGAAGGCACTCCGATAGGCTCGCTATGCTGTTGCTCCACTCCCCTATCTACCAGATGGTGAAATCATAACATCTTGGACTTTGCCTTAAGAATGCTATGGTGGCGCAAAGGATTTGCTTGATGTCTGATATTATTCGGTTCCCTCAGTCTAATAGATCGAACGCTTTGTCGACCTCTGGTCTGGCTGAGCCAGCAGACATAGCTGAAAACATTACGATGGCAGATTTCTACGGGGCGCCAAAAGGCTGCGACACGGATGCGGAGAACCTTCTGGATTCGGGCACCAATATTTCTTTTCTCCAACATTCCAGTGATCTTCCCGCGTCCACTGTAGGGTGGTCAAATCAAGAACTGGCAGACCTCTACCGCACACAAAGGATTTTGGCGTTAGCAGGTGTTACCACCGAGGTAGACCGCGGGGTGAGTGATGAAGGGGACCCTTGGTTCGTCTTTATGGACAGTCAAGGTGAGGTCCTCGTTCATTTTAGCCGCTTTGATGGGTCCTACTTGGTTACCAGCCATATGCAGGAAGAGCCCATTCGAGGAGCCAGTCTTCAAGATTTGGTTGCAGAATTCTCACGCCGCGTGCAGCCAGTAGCCCGAACCGGGCAAAATGTTGTTTCGATCGCGAAGCGCAACCGGGATGTCGTCTTCATACATCCCGCGGCCGCATTGGCCGCATTGGTGTGGTCTGTCTACCTGATGGCAGATGAGTTGATCGCAGCCACGCCCATGTTTGCTGCGGATGATTCTGAAAAACCAGACCCTTTTTCTTTGGGCGACACTGCGGGAGAGCCTGTTGTTCGGGTCGACGAAGCAGCGGCTCTGCCCGCCATTGCTCACAAAGCAGCTTCATCTTCAATTTTCCCTGAGATGGCAAAGCAAGGTTTGAGCACCCCGTTGAGCCGCGAAGGCCTAAATCTGGGACTTTCAGGGCATGGCGTCAAAGCAGTGGGTATTAGCCTTAGCCTCGTAGCTCTTGCCGTTGGATTACCTCTTCCTGCGAGTATTGCTTTTGAGGCGACGGATGAAGACAGCACTCTCAAAAAGCTGAGCTTAGAGAAGATTTCTGCATCACTTACGCAAGTTAAAGCGAAGGAGGCCGCGCTTTTAGTGGCTTCTGAAGCCGTTGAACTGAAACAACGGCAAATGGACCTAGCCGATCAGTTGCGTGAGGAAGGCGAACTTGGGGAGGCTAGTATTGACGTCGAGGCCGAGGCCTCCGCGATGGGGAATGCTCTGCCAGCAACTTATATAGAAGAGATCAAAAGTGTTCCCTCTCATGTGTTTGAGTTGTCTACAGCTTTGACGTCGCGTGAAGTGAATACCGCCCAAACCGATAAGCACGTCGAAGATGCGAAAATCTCGATAGTGCCTGCCGATCCCTCAAGCGAAAAGACTAAGGAAGTCGACCTCTTGCAAAGCTTTGACGCGGCCTTCGAGAGTTTCGAAATTGCCAACCTCGACAAGATCGCCCAGAACGAACTGGCTCAGTTGCTGCAGACAGAAGAGGCGCAGAATGTTCCGGGGCCCTCAGCCTCGGCTTCCAGTGGTTTTGAGCTTTTTGAGCAGGATGCCAGAACGTATCTAGATTTTCTGTTGCAAACCTATAGCAATGTTAAGGTCGTTAATCTGGCAACCGAGATCATCTTCGTTCATATGGATGCCTTTGAAGACAACGGCGGTTCGCATGAAATCTATGCGAAAAGCTGGTCCTTGGATGATGGTGGGACAGTCTCTACTATCGGTTTCAAAGCTGACATGATGCAGTTCGACCTTATCGCTTGACGCCGCTGATCGGCTTAGGCGTCGGGTAAACATTCTGAGCCTTTCCATCCGTGACGAAGTCGTCTCTCAATCGCTTCTTCGCAGGCTGCGGCTACGCGTCATAGGGGCCAGAGATCAGTATTGTGTCGCTGTTTGCTTTTTGAGGACCCCGTAAAAGCTGCAGGCTGCACCATGGAAGTTTGAGCAGCTCTGTCCGGGCATAATTTTTATTGGCCCCGCATCGGAGCCGCGCAGGGCAAGCGTACAGCGGTCCTTTCCCATGCTTTGACTGAAACTCAAATCTCCATCCATAGAGGAGATCGGTTTTCCAGTGATCTGGCCGACACACGTATCTCCTTCAACTTGCAGCACTTTGCCGTCGGAAATCATTAAGATGCCCTCTCCACCATCTTGAAAGGTTTCATAACTGCCGTCTGACAACTCAAGCGCGTATAGGCATTAGGCGTATTGATGCACATAAAGGCTGCTGTAAGCAGTCCGATATAAGGAACTCTCGTTCCCATGATCCAACCCTGTCTACGCACTGTGACATGTTGCCCGCCAACTAGTGCTGTACTGCTCTAGGCCATCAGGAATACCGCATCGGCTCTATTGACCCTTTCATTGAATGTTGAAGGGCAATGATTCAATCTAGCAAGTCTGGGTTGGGTAAATGGTGCTAGAAAATCGGCCTATATGGGAGGCAAAACGCACACTATTTTGTGAACAGTTAGAGGCGTTATAAAGCCGAAAGCCCCTAGTTGAAAAATCTCCGGTTCTGAGAGCGGCTACAATACCCATCGCTAAGGTAAGGCGGCGATTGGTTCGCCGCCTTACCAAAGCTATCTCATACAAAGATGCCTTCGGAATAGGTTGTGCCGACAAGAGCCGCAAACTCTTCCGATTGCATCATATAGGCAAGTGCATCGTCTACCGTATCTGCAATGCCATTCGCATCCAGGAACTCCTTCCAGAACGTCAGCCCTGCTTCATCTGCTTCGCGCTGAAATAGGTTATTGTAGATAGACTGAACCAATGCTTCAGCGTCGTCCAGTATAGCACCGTATCGCTGGTTGAAAGCATCAGTCTGAGCGAAGGCATCCGTCAACGAAAAGACATCAATGGTACCGCCCTCATAAAGATCAAGCCAAAAATCAAAGCCGGTGGCATCGGGCTGGCTGTTCCCAAGAAGAGCATCATAGGCAGCTTTGACCAGCCCAGCTCCATCGTCGACATCTAAAAACAGAGTGCCATCAGTGAATTCAAGTCGATCGAGACCGACAAGCTTTTGCGGCTCGCTTCCGGGTATAGTCACGGTCACACCATCATCTTCAACTGATATGGTCGTTCCGCTAAAGGGCAGCTCAAACGTCTGAATATCGTTTCCATTTTGGTCCTGAGTGACTTCGGAGCCGTTACCGGGTTCAAGGGAGCCAAAACCCTCTACGTCACTCAGCAAAGTAGAGTCCGGTAGACCCTCAATCGCGCTTCGCAGCTCCTCTACACCTGCCGAAACAAGGATGGGGTTTTCCTCAATTAAGGACAACGATGCATCTAGCTCCGGGGTGATTGCCACCCCCAGACTGGTTAGAATGCCTCTTAATTGGGAAGCGAGGCCTTCTGCATCATTCAATAGCGGGCTGTTAGCGGCTAAGGAAAGAAGGGGGCGAATATCACCAACAGTTAGTTCATTCATCTAGAAACTCCTGAAAAGAATAGTCTTATCAAGCAATTCCGATGCAACCCTTGCTAAGGCATCGCTTTATCTTTTGAAGATAATGGGTTTGGCGAAAGCCGCCTAGAAAAATGTCAAAAATATGGCCCAAGCAGGACTTTCTGCCCTGCTTGGGATGTATTCAAGTAAGTGCATAAAGGCCGCTCAGACTTACAACTGACAACGCATAGACGTTCAAAATCAGCTTGGGCTTACCTTCAACTACTTTAATCCCGATGAGCGTAGCGTAGGTATGGGCCAGCTAGGCCATAAAGATACGCATAGAAGAAAATACCCGTCGCAGCCTTTTAGAACTTCGTGTTGTAGCGAGGGCTAAAACCTTTACGAGCTTTTGATCCGCATCGCATCGGGTGCTACGCCCGCTTCAACCTGAGCGCGATACCAATTGGGCTGACGTCCTTTACCAGTCCAAGTTTGGGTTTTATCTTCTGGATTGGCAAAAACAGGTTTCGAAGGTTTCCGGATCGCCTTCGCCTTCCCCTTTGTTTTCTTGGGAGTAGTTTCTACAGTTTCAGAGATCTCGCCTAGCGAGAACCCAAACTCAGCGGCGGCTTTCGTAGCGGCTTTTTTTGCCTCTCGCTGATCTCGCGCGATTGCCGAAGCCAGTGCTTTTTTTACGTCACTTAAAAGCTTCTGGAGCTCCTTGCGAGACATTTCTTTCAAGTCATTCTTCGCAAACATAGTTTTTCCATTTGTCTATTGTGGCCATACGCTCAGGTCGAGTTCTTATGCGTGCCAAACACCTTATTCAAGGAAATCTTAAGTTTCCAGTGTGTTGACCGCTGCACTTGGCTAGAAAGTAGAAGGATTTCCGCTTTCATGGGGGCATGATAGTCAATCGCAAAAGCCCCCTTTTTCTCGGATTTTAAGGGATATATATTGACTTGGAACAAGAAACTGCTGACCATCCGAAGCAGGGTTTTCTTCTGTTGAAAGAGTTTTACATCTATGGATTATCGCAAATCTTGGCTCGTCGGACTTCTTATCGCGGTGCTCCCGGTCACTGCTATTGCAGACCCTTTACCATATGGCGCCAAAACACCCGCCGCCCATCAGATCGTAGCGGCATACATCGGAAAGACAGAAAAATGGGACGCCGACTGTCAGGGAGGGATCTATTTTGGACCCAATAACCAGGCGAGAGCGTGGTGCGCACAAAGCAGCGATAGCCTAGGAGCGGGGAAGTGGACAGTGGATGCCTATGGGCGCATGTGTCACGACCTTACGTGGTACTGGCCCAATAATGGTCGCGCCGGCAGCTCTAAAGGGGAGAAAAGCTGCATATTGCATGTAGTTGACCGCTTTGATCGGGTGTGGCGCAGCTATCCCGGGCAAACGGAATGGTGGCCGATCAAGGGGGATCCGGCTTTGACGCGCGGCTACACCTACCAGAATGAAGTTGTCGCTCTGAAAAACAAGTTGGGTATATAACGTTTTGTGAACCGGAGCTTCGCAAGTTAGTACAAAAGCTCTACGTATTTACCGCTATCTTTCTTTGGCGCAGCGCGGAACAATTTCAAAGAGTGCCTACAGCCTTTGGCGGCATAGGCAGGACGAGATCTGTCAGGTCGGAAGCGGGTACTCATTGCATTAATCGAAGTTGCGTTGCCCTTCGAGGGTGGTCGCAAATGTCTTGGTCTATGCTATTCAGGCACCGATAAGTCTATCTGGTTTCAGCCGCCCTCGGGTCCCCCCGTCCGCTGAACATACTCGTATTAAGTGTGGCTGCTTGCGCCCCCGAATTGACCTCTCCACACAGCCTGATGTCGGCAGGCCTATAGCCTAGGACCCAGTCGCTTGCTTTAGCGTGAAAGTACTTTTGCGTAAAATAAGAAAATGGCTGTAACCGAGGTCACAGCCATTATCTTGGGGGTGGTCATGTGCTGTAGGGAACATGACTATCTTACAGTGGGCTATCTTGAGGAATGGAGTCAACGATTCTTGCCCTAAGCACCCTTAAATAAGGCATTATGATGGCGCAAATAAGAAGTAGATGTGAATTTTGAACATCGATTCTTTTTGCACCTCTGTGCGGGGAAGTGACCAATTCCCCTTATTCCTGTGGCAGCTTTCCCATATGAGAAACAATAGTGCAATCTGGGGTTGTAAATTTGGCATAAATTGGGCAACTTAGTGACACGCTCTTACCTTTTTCTATAGTCGTTTATGTATAGTTTTGTGGCTAGCTACAGCATTTGGCCGTCCTTCAAGACAACGTATGAATAGCGTTCGAATGACCACACGTTCCATAAACGCTATTCTTCGTGGTTGAGGCAGGGTGATTGATTTTTAACCGAGTGCCTCAGTTCTTTTAAAGAACTTCAGACAGGCGCCTTGCCGCAGAACGCTCCTATACGACGGGCTATAGATGCGAAGGCGTAATGCGGAACATAGGACGAGAAAAAAAGAGAACCGATAGATATCCCACCCGGCAGTGTGGATATCATGAGCCGCGCGCTAGTCGTGGTTTATCTGACAAGGTTTTTTTAGACCCTAGTCGCCGCAGAAGATCTCGTGTCCTTTTTTCCGCGGGCACTCTCGCAATTGGTATAGCTGTTTGGCTGTCATTTTTTGCTATGACGGTTGGGCTGAACGGTGGTCTAGAGGCTGCATTACCTGAACCTATCAGCGTGCTGAAGAGCCAGGGCAGGGCATCGAACGCAAGAGAGTATTCGCTAAAAACTAGTGATGGCCTCAAAATTCCAGCGATTGATCTGTACGCGCAACAAGAAGCGCGAAAATACCAATGCTTGGGAGATGGCAAGGGAGAGTCGCTGAACACACTGCAGAAAGTCTATGCGGTTGTACCTGCAGATCTTCCTTGGGCCGTAAAATCTCTTCAAGAAAGCTGTGGCTCAATTCATGTAGCTTTACCAACTTGGTTTCATATCACGGCGACAGACAATATGCCGCAAGTTGTAGGGGTCAGTTCAGAGACGCGTGATCCCCTGTTTGAGTATGCCAAGCAAAACCGAGCACTTCGTATCATGCCTATCCTTCAGTGGGATACAGCAGCCGCAAGACTTTTGAGCATTCAGGAGGGGGTGGAAAAGGTCACTGTCGCGTTAACACGGTTCTTTGAGACCCCACAGCAGAGTACTGCCATAGAAGGCTACTGTCTTGATGCGAGCCCCTTTATTTCTTCGGGGGATGGTTTTTCTGTAGTGAGCCGACAATTTGTTTCAGCCATGCAAGCTCAAGATTTGACGTCCTGTGTGAAGCTTCCAAGCAGTGCATCGAATAGCTTACTAGCAATCGCAAACCGTCTCTTTGATACCGTTATCGTAAATGGATACCAAGAGTATTGGATTGGGTCGGCGCCTCAGCCACTTGCGGACAAAGCGTGGTTTATGGCGCATATTGCCTTCCTCCAAAAACATGTGACTCCTGACAAACTGGTCATAGAGCTCGGGATGCATACCGTTGACTGGGTCTCTGGCCATCCCCGACCCAAGATCCACTCTTTTGCGAAAGCCATGTCAGCGCTCGCGCATAACGGAGCTTTT
This sequence comes from Nitrincola sp., assembly GCF_048264025.1. NCBI lineage: Bacteria > Pseudomonadati > Pseudomonadota > Gammaproteobacteria > Oceanospirillales > Oceanospirillaceae > Nitrincola > Nitrincola sp. The sequence goes on along the minus strand of NZ_JBLXDN010000048.1, from coordinate 7,271 downwards.
GCAGAGTTCGTTCCTGAGGCTGGCAATACCCGGGCAAATTATGTCGATGCTAAAGGGTTACAGCATCAGGTCTGGATGCTAGATGCAGCCTCGGCTCACAACCAAATTCTAGCCTTGCGTGCGCAAGGCCTCAAATCCATCGGCTTGAGCGGATTGGGCTATGAAGACCCAGGGGTTTGGGCAATCCTAGATCAGTCTATGCGCCATATCGATTTGGAGGGGCTAACCTTACAAAACATCGTTTTATCAAACTACGTGGAGCTGATCGGGAAAGGTCCTTTTGTCGCGCCCGTGGCCATGCCCCATGTGGGAGAACGGACAGCCTTGACCGATCCTGTCACAACTGCCGTCACGTCGATGACCTACAATGAAATGCCGCGCGCTGCTACGGTTCGGCTGTATGGGGCAGGAGAGCCAAATAAGGTGGTCCTAACCTTCGATGATGGCCCTCATCCTGACCATACCCCGGCCACTTTGGACATTTTACGCGACACTCAAACCCCGGGCTCTTTTTTCGTTCTAGGCAATAGCGTTCTTGCCACCCCAAATTTGTTGAAACGCATTCTTAAAGAGGGCCATGAGCTGGGCTCTCACACCTATGCCCATCCAAATATGGGTGAGGTTTCTGCGTCTCGTGCGAAGGTAGAAGTCAACTCAACACAACTGTTGGTCAATGGTATAACCGGCAAGAACATGCGGCTCTACCGTGAACCCTATATGCGCAGCGGGGGACCGATCACCTCTAGGGAGGTTGCATCTCTTCTGCCGCTTGAAGAAGCCGGATATGTGATAGCGGGGATGGATGTGGTCCCGCGGGACTGGGTCACTCAAACCGCGGATGAGTTGGCGAATGAAATCATCCGGCAGGTTGAGGCGAATGCAGGGGGCGTGGTTCTACTGCATGACGGGGGGGGCGACCAAAGCCAGACCGTAGCTGCTCTCCCCCGCGTAATCTCCGAATTGCGGGCGAAAGGGTACATCTTTACCACCCTTGCTGATCTCTTGGGGGTGTCACCTGACACATTAATGCCTGAGGGTGATCGTGTTACTGCAACTTTCGGCAACATGTCATTCCTCGCTGTAGGTAACAGCTGGTCCCTTCTCCAGATTGCCTTTTGGACGGTCTTCGCAATTGGAATATTTCGCTCGGCCAGTCTTCTTTTTTTAGCAGCACGGCGCCAGCCTCATGTACCCTCGCCATCAGTACTTGAGCCCTCGGTCACAATCGTTATCCCTGCGTACAATGAAGGACGCGTGATCGAGCAATGTATCCGTAAAGCTCTATATTCTGAGTATCCTGACTTTGATATTATCGTGGTAGATGATGGTTCGACCGATGATACTTATGAGAAAGCCATAAGCTTTGCCTATCATCCTCTTGTAACTGTCTTGCGCCAACCAAACCGTGGTAAGGCTTCAGCTCTTAATGCAGCATTGGACGAGGCTCAGAGCGAGGTGCTGATCTGCATTGATGCAGATTCACAGATCGCTCCTGATGCGGTTCGTTTGCTGGCCGCACATTTCACCGACCCCAAAGTAGGGGCGGTGGCTGGCCGTGTGGTGGTGGGCAATCGAAGCAATCTTCTTACACGCTTGCAAGCGCTTGAATATATCACCGCTCAAGCTGTTGAGCGTCGCGCTAAGGAACATCTCAATGCAATCAATGTCGTGCCAGGCGCAATCGGGGCATGGCGCACCACAGCCTTGATGGAAGCGGGTATTTTTTCGACTGAAACGCTCACCGAAGATGCCGACATGACCATGGCGATGATACGATCAGACTATAAGGTGATCTATGAAGATAGCGCCGTTGCAACAACTGAAACACCTATATCTCTCAAGGCTTTGATGACCCAACGGCTGCGCTGGTCTCTTGGTATGATGCAGGCCGGCTGGAAGCATTCGGGAGCAATCATGGAGCGCCGCAATCTAGGCTTCGTCGCTCTTCCTGATCTGGCGGTGTTTGGGTATCTTATGCCGCTTGTAGCACCTTTGGCTGATCTGTTTCTCGTACTCCTTATTATAGAGTTTTTTGCGAACGTCGGCGGGGCGGACCAAAATTATGTGGACATTGTAGCCAACCCATTGATTGTTGCCTACTTGGCCCTTCCCACACTGGAAATTATAAGTGCAATTGTTGCCTTCCGCCTGGACCCCAAAGAAGATCGGCGCCTGTTGCTCTTGCTACCAATGCAGCGAATTTTCTATCGCCAAGTTTTGTATATCGCGGTGATCCGGGCGCTATGGCGCGCTGCAACGGGCTCTTTGGCAAGCTGGGGACGCATGACCCGCGTAGGTTTTCAGTTCGACCAGGCAAAGGTGACATGATCAAACGTCGGACTTTTTTGGCATGGAGTACAGCGGCGCCCCTCCTGCTTTCGCAGACCTTCATGGCTCACGGAGCCAGTGCGACGCCTCAAAATACTCTTGTCATGATCGATAACCTGCACAACGCCACCGATCATGATCGGGTTGCCATTGTTATCGATGCTTTCGTGCGAAGCGGATTACCAGTTACATGTATCGTTGACCCTGAGCCCCTCCACCTAGGTCTGCTAAAGCCTGATAGCGCGCTTTGCCGTATGCTAAGAACGCGTTTACAACAAACCCCTGGCCTGCTTCAGGTTATACCTCTGGTAAGGAAACTGGGAGGCATGACCCCCTATTTTCAAGCGCGGGCGGTTCACGATACCCAGCATGCCTTGCAGGCGGCATTATGGAGCCCTGTAGATCGACCCAAACATGCAGCGGCAGGCCAAACCATTGCTTGCGATATGCTACCCACAACCGTTGCCCCATCAGGGGTGCGAGCCAGTGGCGTTCGCAATGTTTTAATGCGCCCACATGCAAATGCTCCAGTGCGGCCAGAGGCATGGAAGGATGGTGTCGCCAGAATAGTAGGCGGCCAGAGGATACGGCTGCAGTCTCAGAGGGCAATCTACAGCCTTCCGCAAGACCAGCCCGTAGAGCGCGTATATTACCTGTCTGCCGAAGACCTGCGTGGCCTTCCTCTCGCAAGCCTTGGCATAGCAGCATCCGCTTTTGCAAAACAGGTACTGCACAAAGCGGGCAATCATTGGGTAAGCCCAATTCTTGCCTCTGATATTCAGTTCCGAGATGCCTATGCCTATCGGCGGAATATAGGATTACACTTTGTTCTGGGGTCAGATGCCACGCCAGAGGACCAGGACGCTTTAACTGCTTTTCGACGCGAGTTGGCTGGCGTGGGGCTACCATCAAGCTTTGGACAGGAAACCTCCTCAAGCGCAATCTCTGGATATTGGATCCCCTTAGAGGAGGAGGCTTTTGCAATCGCGCCTCTCGAGCTCTTTATGCTCTCTCAAGAGATGCCGGGCCTGCCCCCCCAGATGAGCACAAAGACAACCTATGGCATTGCGGCGGAACTCAAGGAAAAGCCCGACGTCGGACTGAGTTCGAATAACATCTTAGGCTTGCCTACCGTTCACCTCCGGGATGTTCGTTCCTTGGACGGGGAGCTGGAAGCTTTGATCGGCACGGCAGATTGTGTCCTCGCCATTTCCGCAAAGCTTCTGCGCAATCGGTCTCACAGAGCAGTTCTTAGAAGTGCGATCCATGCAATCCAGGAGGATGGCATGTCCCATTTTGTTTCGCTCCCTGACTATGTAAAAAGCCTTGTTCCCATGGGCCCCTACATTACACATTTCCGCAGGACACAGGCCTATCAGCATCAGATGGTGAAAGCGCCTGACGCGCCGGATGAGAAAGAACGGGCGCGGCTAATAGCAGATGCCAAGGTTGCTTGGTCATATTTTGAACAGTGGACCAACCCTAAGACTGGCCTTTGCCCTGCAACTGCAAATTCTGCACCCGGGCACCAGAGGCTGCACGAAACAGTCACGATGTGGGATGCAGGAAGCCACATCTTTGCATTGATGGCAGCTGTGGATTTGGAGCTCATTTCACCCAAGGCGTTCCAGCATTCAATTAGAAAAATTTTACCTCACCTTGCCGGGCGGCGCTCGCAAGGTCGGCTGCTACCCCAAGGGTGGATCGCAACGGATAAGTTCAAATGGGGCAACCGTAACTTTGACGGCTGTGATGCGGGGCGGCTGTTAGCGGCTCTATACAATCTCGACATCCATCCTTTAGGAAAGGGCCGCGCAGCAAGCACAGTTGCGGCTTGGGACCTTAGAGAGGTCGTAAAAGACGGCGTCATCTACTCAGTGGAAGAAGGCGCCCTAGCATCCACTTTCCGCTCCCATTGTGCGCATTATGCCGCTTGGGCGTTCCGCACCTGGGGCATTGAAGTCAAATCGCCCTATGAAGTGTTTCAGGGGGCGAGCATATCTGATGGACGAATGGCATTATTGGAGGTTAGCGGTCGAATAGGCCCCCTTGGTGCTGAACCCCTTTTAATGGAAGCGCTGGAGTTTGGTATGTCTCCCGAGTCAGCCTATCTCGCGGATGTTTTATTTGCTGCTCAACTTGAAGAATATGATGAAACAGGACGGCTAATCTGCGTGTCAGAAGGGCCTATCAACAGTTCACCGTGGTTCTTGTACCAGGGTTTACAGTTTGATGCGCCAGGAAAGGTTTGGGCTACCGACACGGTTGACAGCTTAGAAGAACATCGCACAAAGGCCTTCAGAGAAAAGCATCTGTCGATCAGTTCAAAAGCAGCATACCTGTGGTCCGCCTATAAAGATCATCCGTTTTGCACTGAATTGCTTTCTATAGTCAGGGACAAAGCCAAAACCCGTTATGGCTTTGCGTCCAGCATTAACCAAAAGACTGGTCAGCCAAGCAAGACCTACAGCGATATCAATACAAACGCCGTTATTCTTCAGTCGATTGCCTCTAGGCTCCAGGGCTTTTAGCGCATCAGCCAAAAGCGGCCTGCATCTTAAGACTTCTGGGTCTCGCCCTAGAGATCAGGTTGATAGAGAGCCTCACTTATCACTAACGGCTTACTTCTTTAGAAAATATTAAAACAGCATATACTATGTAGCTGTATGATAGGCAGATTGAACAATAGCTCATAGGCATGCGCGCTATTGGGCAACCGAGCCGTTTACAGGGGAGCGCCAGAGGGACAGAGGCTATGAGTGATCCAGAACGCATAAAGTTGCTAGAGAAGGCATTGATCAAATATGTAGAACTCTACGGTTTCATAGATGAAGCTCGGGAATACTATATACGCAATTCCGACGCCAAAGCCCCAAGCATAGAACAGAAGCATTAGTCTCTAGACTTGATCGGTCAGCAGAAGAAATATCCCATATGCCGAGTGGCCGTGTGCCATAGGATGCAAGAAGCCAATAGCGAGTGCCCTTTATTGCTCCCGAAAGGCTCGGATCATACTGTCTGTGACCGGCTTCATTAAATATTGGACGAAGGTCCGGTCTTGAGTGGTAATCATGATCTCTGCAGGCATACCCGGTGTTGGTGTAAAGCCCCGAACACGATCAAGCTCTCTTGGCGACACTGATACCCTAGCAACATAGATTTCCTGTGGAACGTCATGCGCGCGGTCTAAGATCGCATCTGCCGATACATAGTACACTTGGCCTTCCAAAATAGGCGTGGTGCGCTGATTTAGGGCTGTAAGGCGTACAGTCGCGGCCTGACCTTTACGGACGACATCAATTTCGGTGCGTGGAATTTGCACTTCAATAATCAGTGGCTCACCGGTGGGCAGGATCTCTAAAATGGCCTTTCCACTTTCAATAACCCCCCCCGCAGTATGATAATGCATCCGCACTACAGTCCCAGAGACAGGTGCAAGTATTTCAGCTCGGTGTAAAATGTTTTGGGCTTTCCGGGCTTGCTCCCGAACACTCTCGAGCTCTGATTGCACGACTTGAAGTTCATCAAGCGCTGCGCTCTGCCGTTCGTTGATGGTCTGTTCAATCTGGGATTCATAGCGCATTGAAAGCGCTTGCGTTTCTTTGATCTCAGATTGAAGGCGCCCGATCTGGCCTGTTGCTTCTGCCATGGCGCGCCGCAAAGTGTTAAATTCTGTCCGACGAATAAGACCCTTCTTCAGAAGAGTTTCTTTAGCTTCGGAATCCTCAGTCAGAATCTCGAGCTGTAATTGTGTGGCTATAAGTTGCTGCTCATAGCCATCTGCGCGCTCTTTCAACCCATTGATACTTTGCTGCAATAGATCAACGTCATTTTTCAGCTGGCGCGTTGCAGCATTAAAAACAATCTCTTGGCTATCGAGCATTGCCGCTATGTTGAAGTCATGTCGCAGTTCTTCAAGGTGTACAGGATAGTTCAGCTCATCTTTCCGGTCATATTCTGCAAGAATCCGTGCTTCCATCGCTTCCAGCCGAATCTGCCGCAAGAAAAACTCCCGTTCTGTTGCCAAAGCCGCAGTTTCATCCAACAGCAGGAGGGGCTGGCCAACCTCGACATCTTCGCCTTCCTCTACAAGGATTTCTTTAATGATACCTCCTTCGAGGTGCTGTACGATCTTGTTGCTGCCTGTGGCAACGAAGCTGCCTTGTGAAATAACCGCAGCAGCCAATGGCGCCTTGAAGGCCCAAAGCCCAAAGCCTCCAAAAGCAAACACCAGTAGAAAAATACCAAATATAACCTGGCGTGTGATGGAGCGTGGTACCTCATCATACCACTCGGGCGGTTCCGCATAGATCGTCAGTTCACCCATTGTTTGGTCCCCCTCGTTGAGGTGCTGGCGGGTTGCCGCCATTGCTGCGCTGAGACAACTGCTGCAACACCTGCTGGCGTTCACCGAACAACGTAATATTGCCGTCGGCCAAGAGCATGATCTTATCCACCACACTTAACAGAGACGGTTTTTGGGTAATGACCACGACCGTGATACCTGCCTCACCCGCACGGTGAATAGCATTGGCCAAAGCGCGGTCCCCAGTGGTGTCCAAGTTGGAGTTTGGCTCGTCAAGCACGAGAAAACGTGGATTGCCGTAGAAAGCCCGAGCCAGAGCAATCCGCTGTTTTTGCCCCCCTGAGAGTGGTGCGCCATCTGCGGCTACCATCGTTTCATATCCATGGGGCAAGGAGGCAATCATGTCATGGACGTCGGCCAGAACGGCCGCACGGTGTATGTCTTCATCGCGCGCATCGGTGCGCATCCGGGCAATATTATTCTTAATTGTCCCAGGGAACAGTTGCACGTCTTGCGGAAGGTATCCGATGTTCTCCCCCAACTGTCGCGTGTCCCAGTTCCGCAAATCCATTAGATCAAGACGCACATTGCCGGAAGTGGGGAGGATCGATCCCACCAACATTTTGCCTAGCGTTGT
>NZ_JBLXDN010000047.1:0-24049 GCF_048264025.1 Nitrincola sp. | reverse complement strand
GTTGCTGATCCATCTTATGCGTCCTCGATCATGTGCAGTCAGCATTATCCCATGTGGAGGACTTGATCACACCTTCCTTAGGCAAGCGCATTGCCACCGTGGCTAGACGAAATCAGGCGATTCCTAGCCAGGGATATGGAGGCGACACGGGCACATGAGCTAATGGAGCAGATGCGGGAGGCTGGGTTGCCGATCTAGCCGAGTGCTCTATTCTCAAATAATGTGGGTTCGCCTCGATGTTTGCGGGCCGCTACATCTATTCGCATTTCAGGAATTTTGTCTATGGGGGCCTAGGGTGCTACTATACTAGGTAATGATCAAAACGCCGGATGCAATCCGCTGGATAGGCTGACCGATTAGCTAAAGTTATTCCGGTAAGTCCCGATAACAAGAGTAGGGAGTATTCCGAAGGGGTTAGAGTATGGGCGTCAATTGCATACTGCAATTGGCAAACCAACAGCGTTTTTCTCGAATGGTTATCAGTGAGATGTCAACCAACTTTGGCTTTCAAAGCACGCAGAAGCGGCCATTGTCCGCCACGCTTAAAAAATGGGTGCATACCTTGATGCAAAGGTTCGTTCAAATCACGTATATGTATTTAGTGGAGGCATTGTTGTGATATCTACCATAAGCAGCCAGCCAATTGGAGTGCAAAATAAATACGCTAGTTTGGAAAAAACGGGATCTGGAGTCGAAGAGAAACCTATCAAGGACAGTGCTGGTCCTGAAAATAGTAATAACGACGTTACTATTTCAGATGCTGGCAGGAAAGCACTAGAGGCGTCCAGGGGCGGTCAATCCCCTAGCTATTACGAACAGTTTATGCCGACCTATGACGGATTTACAGCTGCTAATATTGCATTAGGTGTCAAAGAGCCTGGTCGTGATACATTTTCTGCTGGAAAAGATTTTAGCCAGGTTGCGATAGATGCACGCGCTAGTATGGATAATAATTATGAGCGCCTGGAGTCGATTGGAAAGTCATATCCGCCAAATAACGCACCTGCAGAAAGCAGAAATTCGTTACTGGGTGAGCTTGATAGGCGAGCACTCTATGCTGTTGCAAGTAATCAAGGCGAAATGTTCACAAAAGATGAGCAGGCCATAGCTCGTAATAAAATGAATCAACAACAGGGGCTTGCCATGGGACTTTACAGCGGTCCGACGAGCGAAAAGGATCAGTTTTCCGACCCTTTTGTTGGGAATATGGCGTCTAAGTTCAAAGCTGGGATAGAATTTTTAGATGCTGTAGGCAATGAGGAAAAAGGGACCTCTTTTGAATATGCGCACCAGCGCGCGGGCGTTCAAAAAGCATATGAAAGTGCGTCAATCAAAAACGGAGAGATACCAGAGGATTTTATGTCAGATAGTCCTCTTATAATGTTGTTATATGAAGCTATGGATGCAGCAGAGAAGTTTGGATCAAAAAGTATTACAGAGGGTCAAATTCTGAACGCGGAGGATATACGAAAACAGTCTTGGTTTAGTGGTTACGAGAATAGGTTGGATGATTCTATAAACGCCACCAGAGAGCTATACGTACCCAACTTCACTAAATAAATAGCCGAAAAGACAATATCTTATAAATAATTCACTGTGCAATGTATATCTACGTTACACAGTGAATTAATTTTAGTAAGATCAGTTTAAAAAAATTTATTCTACGGTAAATCGTACAGAATACTCACCAGTAATAAAGTTTTGTAGAATTACTTGTGATTCACAATCCGATGCAGGCTCAGCTCCATCTGAGAACTGGTATAGAGATCCGACTTTAATTACCGACCAGTTAAATCTGCAGCTTTGATAAGTGAAAGCACCTGCATCAACGGTGCCGGGGGTTTCTGATACAACAACGCTGGTATCGTTCGCAAATAACGGATCTGGCGCTGGAGGTGTCACAATTCCAGACGTATTCGATCTGATTAAAGTTTCATCTGAATTGCTGTCATTCACCAGCTCTATAGTCGTGGCCGCCGCGAGAGTCGGTAGTGATGTGGCAAACAATAAAGCTGCAAAGATCAAACGTAATGGTCTTATCTGTCTCATAATATTCCCCTAAGAGCTGATATTCATTCGCGTACCCGCTATTGGAATTAACGGCGGATTTCTCGCTCTGTTCGCCCAATGAGTGTAGTTGCAGAATTGAATTTTTAAAGCACAACTCATGCTGAAATGAAAATTATTTAGCAAGGGCCAGTCGTCGACTAATTACTGCGCAACTTTATGAATTGTGGAAAAAATGGTGTCGATATCATTGATGCCAAAGGCTTAGCGTACAATTTTTTCCGTTTCGTGAACTGACCCCTATCAGGTTCAAATGCAAGAAAAAGTTTTTTCCAAGCTGTTAGTAATTCTAGCTGGGCAAACGAAGGGTATTTGGTTGCAACATCAATATCTGATTCAAGTGTAGAGCAAGAATTAAGAATGCTGTCAGCACTACATGGAATTGGCGTAATTTTATTGAATCCTGAAAATCCGATAAGCTAGTAGGTATCGTTTCGATCTTGTTTGGCATTCTTCTTATAGTTTATGCTGTCACCTCGGCTGCAGAGCTAATCGATCACGGTTACATGACTTACCAACTAAAAGTGGGCCGGGAATTCATGGTTTCAGGAAAGCGCAGCTTTAACAATACTAGGGATTTCTGGTGTGGCAGCACTATTTTTGTACGCAGGGATCACTAGATATCAAGGAAAGGGATAGCTAGCATGAACAGAGCATATAACCAGTTTGGTCTGCATCGCTTCGCTGGACTGCCGCTTCGCGTCAGCCGCAGGGCTAAAAGCTTAACTTTAATTATTGCGTCTTTGTTGTTGATAGTTGGAAGGTGTCATTTTTATTTTCTGCTTAAAGAGACGACGAAATACGCTATCGTCCGTATAACCCAGAGAAAGGGCGATTTCCTTTACGGACGTATTGGTGGTTGCTAACAATGTGCAAGCATGGCTTATTCTAACTCCGTCAATAAAGGCTTTGGGGGTTTCTCCGGTTAACTCTTTTAACTTACGATTTAGCGTACGTTCAGAAACCGCCATTATTTTTGCCAAATCACCAGCGCTCATGGTTTGGTAGTGTGCTTTACGAATGGTATATTCCGCTTTTGCTAGGAATGGATTGTTTGAAGCCTGATACCCCTCCGGCACATACAGGTTTTGAGATTTTGGTATCGCATCAACGACAGAAAAATCAGCCACAACCTTCGCCGTTTCAATACCAGCAAGCTTTTTCACTATATGCAATGCAATGGTGACCCAGGAAAGTGGGCCACCAGCAGTGATGATACCGTTATCATCAATTAATTCACTTGCCCATACCGCATTCGCCTTTGGGAATCGTTGCTTTAATTCATCATGTAACCACCACGTGGTAGTGCATTTTCGGTTATTAAGTAAGCCCGCCTCTCCAAGTGCAAATACACCGCTACAAGAGCCACACATGAGCGCTCCTTTTTTATATTGTGTAGCCAACCATGAGCAGGTAAGCTTATCTGTAGTGGTTTTGGGTGGGTGTCCTTGAGCATTTGGAATAAACCCCGGTACCAACACTGCATCGCAATGCTTAATTGAAGCAAAATCAGAGTCGACCTCAAAAATACGCCCATGCCCGTCAGTTATCGGCTGCCCATCATGATTCGCCAAAATCACGTTTGGGTGCCACTCCACCTTCGAAACCGCTCCATCTCCAGACTTCTGCACAAAATGCAAACCACTTAATGCAAAGATATCAACCATACCCATAAGCCCTGATGGCAAGGCGTTATTCACTGAAAGAATCACAATTGTCGTCATCCATACACTCCAAAAAAATAATGGCAGATATTGCATGCATAATGTCTTTTTTGCCACTAATGGTCAAGCTGCGCCAAACCCTACAATAGCACCTCGATTTCAACATAAGGGGAATTTATGAAAATTTTCAATCCTATGCGTAAAGCAAATATTTATCTAACTGTATTTCTATTCATTTGAATGAATGTGTCTATATCACGCTCAGAATGTACCAAAACAGGAGACTATCATGAAAGAAGCAAGCTATATCCCATTTGAGGCCAAGTCTGGACAAGACAAAGAGCTAACTGCTTTTCTAAAGGAAGGCGCAACACTAGTCGCGCAAACTGAACCCAATACATTGTATTGGTATGCGCTTAAAAAAAACGATGGCAGTTTCGGAATTTTTGATTTTTTTCCAAATGAAGCGGGCCGGTCAGAGCACTTTGCAGGGAAAGTAGCAGCCGCATTAAATACCAATGCAGATACGCTCGTAGCGCATGGTTGGGATAAGGGGGTTGTTGCTAATATTTCTAACTTTAGCGTTTTATCCTATAAAAAACCTGACACAGACTTAGAAAATGCAACAAGCGCAACTTATATATTGTTAAAAGCCCAACCAGGAAAAGAGCAAGAATTACAGCAGCTATTAATCGGAGCCGCGTCTGTTGTCGCACAAACTGAACCAAAAACGTTGTTATGGACATCACTTAAATTAGATAGCAACACTTTTGGTATTTTTGATACCTTTGTCGATGAGCGTGGAAGAGAAGCTCACTTTTCCGGGAAAGTTGCTGCTGCCCTCAAGGCCCAAGCGGATGATCTTGTCGTTGGCGGCTGGGATAACGGTGTTCTAAACAACATTCATAATTTTGAGATTATTGCAGAAGCTGGCAAATAATTTTGGTCTTCTAGCTTGTTTGCTCACAATTAGCCTAACAAAGTGTTCAACTGGACCCAGCTACGCTGGGCCAGTTAACACGGCGTTATGTGCCCAAGTTCCCCAAGAAAAGTAGACACCTAATCCCTACCTAATGGAGGGTGTCATTATGACCAGAAAGACGAAAAACAAGTACAATCACTACACCGAGGATTTCCGGCGTGAAGCGGTTCGCCGCGCGGATGATCCCAATACCAGTGCCGCCGAGGTAGCGAAAGAGCTCGGTATTCACCCCGGCCAGATCTACAATTGGCGTAGGCAGTACAAGCGCCTGTCTGACAAGCAGTTCAACAGTGTCCAGGGGGTGGATTACTCTATGAAAGAGAGCGAGGAGATCCGTAAGCTAAAGCGGCAAATAGCTGATTTAAAAGAGGAGAACGAATTCCTAAAAAAGGCGACGGCGTACTTCAGCAAAGACAAGTGGTGAAGTACGCGTTCATTGAGTCGTGCCGGGGACAGTATGCGGTCCAGAAGATGTGCGGCTGGTTGGGTGTTAGCCGCTCTGGCTACTACAAGTGGCGGTCTCGATTGCCCAGTGCTCGGGAGCTAAGGCGTCTGGAGGCAGAGCGTATGCTCACGGCCCTGTTTAACCGCTTTAAAGCCCGCTATGGTTCACCGCGAATAACGGTAGAACTCAACGAGAACGGGTTTCCCATCAGTGAGAATACGGTGGCAAAGCTTATGGAAAAGCAAGGGCTTAAGGCTAAAAATGGGAAAGGATATAAGTACTTTCCTGACGTATTGGCAAGAAACCATGTCAGTGACAACCTGCTCCGGCGTAACTTCTGCGCGAGTAAGCCTGATGAAAAGTGGGTGTCTGACATTACCTACATTAAGGTCGAAAAAGGCTTCGTGTACTTGGCGGTAATAATGGACCTGTTCTCTCGTAAGATTATCGGCTGGTCGCTCGATACCACCATGACCAACCAACTGATCATGGATGCCTTCACCATGGCAGCGGCCTCACGTAAAGTTGAGCCGGGACTGATTCTGCATTCCGACAGAGGGGTCCAGTACCGGTCCGGCGAATACCAGGCGCTGTTGTTGAACGAGGGTATACGTCCGAGTATGAGCCGAAAAGGTAACTGTTGGGATAATGCCGCTATGGAGTCGTTCTTCGCACGCTTTAAGGTTGAAGCCCTTTATGCCGAGGATGTAACCAACAAGCAGGAGGCATACTCCTGCGTTTTTGAATACATTGAGCTATTCTACAACAGCCACCGGCGACACAGTTCATTGGGCTATAGAAGTCCGAGAGCGTATGAGCATGAGTATGCGCAGATGTGCGCTTAAATCAGTGTCCACTTTTGGTGGGGAAGATCAGTGCTTTGACACCTGATACGTTACAGGGTACGCTCAAGGAATGATTCGAAGCTTCAAACACAAGGGCTTGGCAAAATTCTTCAAGTCCGGCAGCACTGCAGGGATTCAGGCCGCTCATGAAAAGAGGCTTCGGCTAATTCTCGGTAGATTGAATGCAGCGGCGAATGCCAAAGATATGGACTTACCCGGTCTTCGCTTGCACGAGCTCTCTGGCAATCGTGCCGGAATCTGGTCAGTGACCGTCAGCTGTAACTGGCGAGTGACCTTTCGATTCGAAGACGGAGATGCCGAGATTGTGGACTACGAAGATTATCACTGAGGTACCGCCAATGTTAATGCACAACCCTCCGCACCCGGGTGAAGTGCTGCGAGAGCTTTGTCTTGAGCCCCTTGGCCTTTCTGTCACAGCAGCTGCAGAGGCATTGGGCGTTAGCCGCAAAACGCTGAGTGCCGTGTTGAATGGCAAGGCCGGCATCAGTCCGGAAATGGCGATCCGGCTCTCTATCGCTTTTGATACCTCGGCAGAAAGCTGGCTGAATCAGCAGTCCCAATATGAACTCTGGCATGCTGAACAGCATCGCAAAGAGCTCAACGTGAAGAAGCTTGTTGCAGCCTGAGGTAACACATAACCAGGCCATGCACCGGATGCCAAAACCTCCGCTTCGCTGCGGTTCTGTCACCGGTGATGGCGGGCGTTAGGAGTAAGCTCTAGATGGACTCATTGCCACCACAAGTCTTGATTCCCGTCGGCGTCATTCTGGCGGCGCTTATTGGCGGTTTTTTCTCCCTGATTAGTTTGATCATATCGAAGGAGCAGAAAACTTCGGAATTTAGGCAGCAGTGGATAGACAGTTTGAGGCAGGAAATCTCAGATCATATCGCTGCGTCAATTACCTTGTCTGCAATGCGGCAATTTCAATCCGTCACCGATGAAGAATTCTTAAAGGTCGCGTCAGAAGAACAGCAGCGGGTAGCATCTACATTCACGTCGATTAAACTGAGGGTTAACCCCGAAGAATCGGATGAGAAGATAAAAAAGCTGAACGACGCTTTTCTCGAAAAGCTGGAGGAATGTCGTCGACTCTACAATAACTCTCAGTGGGAGGACGCAAGAAAATGCTGCAACGCCCTTACAGATTCAGCTATCCCGATGTTAAAGGCCGAGTGGGAGCGGGTTAAGCGTGGTGAAAGGGTTTACGTTTGAGCAAGGCGGTCGGCGCTGTGGATATCTGGATTGGCTTTGGTTGCGGCTATCGCAGCTGCAGTTGTGCTCTGGCCAAGCGTTCAAGAGGAGAAAAGGAGTGTTCCCGAGTCTGAGCAAGTGCAGCCTGATCAGAACTTCTAACAAAGCAATTAAATTCGCTCCCTACGGTCGCCGGACGCTCGTTCCTCGCGCCGTTTATTGCAAGCGTTCAGGCTGTAGAAAAACCTCTTCATCTATGGTCTGATGAGATTTTCAGGAGACGGAGGCTCTGGGATGGCTCGATTCAAACATTACGACTACAACCAGATGTCGATGGTGGTCATCAACTACTTGGAACAGATTCAACCGGGTACTTTTGAATTTGCGCTACACTATCTGATCTCTGAAAAACTCGACCTGTCTGCTTTTCATCAGCCCTATAAAAATGATGCTGAAGGCCGCCCAGCCTATGATCCGGCTATACTGCTCAAGATTATTTTATTTGCTTACTCAAAGGGCATTACCTCCAGCCGTGAAATCCAGTGGTGCTGCGAAACCAATATCATCTTCAAAGCGTTATCCTGCGATACCGTGCCGCACTTCACCACGATTGCTCACTTTGTCAGTAGCCGTGGCCTGGCGATTGAAGCCTTATTTGAACAGGTGCTGCTGATCTGTGATCAACAAGGGTTGCTGGGTCATGAACTCTTTGCCATCGATGGCTGTAAGATGCGCTCTAATGCGTCTAAGGAATGGTCTGGTACTTTTAAGGAGTTGGAACAAAAGCGCCAGAAGCTCAAACGCCTGATCCAGCATCACCTCAGTGAGCATCAGGAAAAGGATACCCATGAAAGCGAAGAAGCGCTGGAGCGTGATATTCGCAAGGCCAAGACCATCCAGACACTGGATGCGGCGGCCAACAAGATCGGTGATTTTTTAAAGCGCAGCCAGCCAAGGATGGGCAAGGGCAAACGCAGCAAGGAAGTGAAGAGTAATATCACTGATCCTGAATCAGCAAAAATGACCACCAGTAAAGGCACCATTCAAGGTTACAACGGTGTTGCCGCCGTCGATAAAAAGCATCAGATTGTCATTGATGCTCAAGCCTTCGGTGAAGGACAAGAGCACCACACCCTGCAACCAGTATTGGAAAGTATCAAGGCTCGTTATCAACGACTGGGCATTAATGACAACGTATATGCAAGTGGCATCATAGCGACGGCCGATACGGGTTTTGCGAATGAAGCCAATATGGAATACCTTCACCAGAACCAGATCAACGGTTACATTCCTGACAATCAGTTTAGAAGCCGTGATCCCAAATTCACACACCAGAAAGACAAATACGGCAAGCGCCACCAGACACCCGGTAACCCTAAAGTTAAACACCTTATTCCAGCCAGTGAGTTTCAGTTTGATCCAGTGACGATGACGTGCAGATGTCCAGCGGGTGAGCAAATAAGTCATCGAGGTATCAGAACTAATGAACACGGCCAACTTACAGCCTACTTTGAAGGTCGGTTGCTCCAGTGTCGTCATTGTTCTAAAAAAGCGAGTTGCATGAAAAACCCGGCATCAGCTGACCATCGCAAAGGAGCCGGAAGGCAAGTGAGCTTTGCGCTTAATGATCAAAGAACACCCACCTACACCGACTGGATGAAACACCGAGTGGATAGTCCGAAGGGTAAGCAGATTTATAGTCACCGAATGTCTGTGGTGGAACCGGTATTCGGCAACATTGGGACCAACAAAAAGCTAAACCGCTTTAGCTTGCGCGGTAAAAGCAAGGTTCAGGGCCAGTGGCAGTTGTACTGCTTGGTACATAATGTTGAAAAACTGGCGAAATACGGACAGTTAAGTAGTTGAAGCAACGAAGGCGGAAGCCCGGCTGAAAGCCTTATCAATCAGGCCGCTGTTGACTGATGTGGCAGTAAGACAAAGAAATGCCAGTCCCGAGAACGCCGAAACAGACATTGAAGGGAGTGGCATTATAAATGAACAAATCGAGCACCGAGGAAAGATTGATGCACTATAAATTGGTTTTTCTACAGGCTCGTTAGGCGTAAAATAAATCGAGCCTGGCACCAATATCACTCAAAACGCGCAAGGATAGCAGGGTTGCTGGGGCAATCAGTGCCTGGGATCGGCCTTTGGGAAGATGCGGCTGCCAGCGGCCAATTTCTTCTCCATCATCGCTCTTCGGTGGTCAGAAGGGCTTAAACCGAGTCTTGACGGCACTCCAGATCAGGGAGATATTTTCGCATAGGCGGTTGGACTTCCTATTCTTGAAGCGGCGATCCGGGCTGATCAAGGCCGTGGCCACTGCGGACATCAAAAAAACAACCCGTGTGAACTGAGAGGTCAATTCCGGATGTCGCCAGGAGGCAGTTTCTGATTTCGCTTGACACTTATTCGGCGTTGTGCATCCAATATCTTGGAGGCCTAATGCGCAACGAACAGCGGTAGTTGACTTCCAAGTAACTTGACTTAAGTTACTGTTTTTATGTGGTTGCGCCCCGCGCATTGGGGAGCTAATGAATAGATCAATACAATTGGAGAACTGCTATGAAGATCAAGAGCATACTTACTGGAATGGCTGTCATATTCGCTTTATTGTCATCAGCAGCACATGCGGCGGATGATTTCTGGGAGCACACGCGGTTAGGTTACACAATTTATTTTTCTGGAGGTTATGCAACCACTCCATTTAACCCGCCGTCTTCTGTCCCCAGAAGGGACGCTGAAATTACAGACGTTTCCTGGGATTGGAATACCATTCCTAACGGCCATACGTCTGAAGAAGTCGAATTGTGTTACCGAAAACAATACTCATCCTCTGATTTTCTTTGTATCGATATATCAGCTGCGTAAAATGACAATTCAGATGCATTTGACGGGTTTAACGCCCGTGGCACTTTCCTTTTACGATTTACTTTAGTCGGAGGAGCGTATCCAGCGTATTCAACTATCCGTACAGCGGATACAGTAAGAGTGGATTACAGCTACTGATGTAATACAATATGACAGATTACCCCCTTTGTCATAAGGAGGAAATGCAGCATGAATATCATCACTGGATTTATTAACAGCTCAGCCCAAAGCGCATTGCAGTCGGATACCTCCGTTGCTAATTCCAAGGATATAACGAATTCAGAGAATACAAGCAGCTCCGGCTCTCGGATCAGCAATACTACTAATCCAGCCCTGCAGATTAGCGCCCGAGGTCATTCTATAAGCCTATTGGTGCAAGGCGCGAACGAGTTTTTACGCCAAGAACTTGGGCCCAGTTACCTTCCCATAGCAAGAGGCCAAGCGTTGCTTGACCAAGCCGTTAGCATGGTAACAGCCAATACCGAAATTGATATAGATGGCCAAGCGTTGAGAAATGCCTTGCAGCAAGAACACAACATTCGTGAAACGATACCAAGACCTAACCCTTCATCTGATAGTGGAAATGTCTTTGATTTTTTATCGGAAAGCGACAGAGAAGCGTTGGAAGCTGCGTATGATTATGCTGTAGAGAACAACCTCGATGCTGATGATGTTGAACTGGCAGCCGGGTTACTTGCCAGTGACCGACGACGCCAAGCCGCTATTGCTTCAGGTACAATCTATTTAGTGCATGAGCCAAGTGAGAATGCAGGCAAGTTTATTCCCCAATCATCAGCTAACTTACCCAATACAGACACTAGCAATCCGCGCCAGTCACTGATTGATCGAGTGACATCCGGCGACCTATTCAGTAAAAATCCGTTTCTCAACCAGGCGTTATTCATCGAAGCGGCGTTTCGCACCCTGCAATTAAAGAATTAAAGGGGTCTGGTTGAAATTATTTTTCCAGGCAAAGAATCAACACACGATCAATCGCCTAACGATGGCATTCAGCCGCGCGCGCGAATAGCGCGCCGGCTGATGCTGGCGTTAGGCCAGAAGCCCAACGTTCATATCTGACGATCAAAAGTCGTCACTTTACAAGAAGGGTTTGAGTTATAGCGACAACCATGTTTTTGAAGAAACGGTAAAATGTCAGGGCGGGAAAGAAAAAATGGATATTGAGTTTGGCCGCTCTTCATTCTATGACGAGGATAGTATTTATCTGAATGTCGATGGCAAATCTGTGATTATGGATCGTGCTACAGCCAAGAAATTTGTGGAAACCGTTCTGGGTATTGGCCACTATTTCGGTTTTGTCGATTAATCATCGGCGCAAAACCGGTAATTGAGCCTAACAATCACAGTCACGGCGACGTCTACTACATTGCGGCTTCGCCTCCATTTCGCAGCCGCGCGTGCTGTTGGCGTTAGCTGGTATTGCCACCCTCGAAAAGTGATACTATAGTGATACTGTTAGTCTGATTCAGGGTGAGCCTATGAAAGTTGAGCTTGTTACAAACCTTAAGCGCCAAGCCACAAAAATTTTGGCTGACCTGCACCTGTCTAAAGAGCCGGTACTGATCACCGAGCATGGTCAGCCGTCCGCATACCTTGTCGATGTGCAGGATTACGAGTTCATGCAACGTCGCCTTGAGTTGCTTGAAGGGCTCTCACGGGGAGAGCTTGCTGTACTTGAAGGAAGAACGTACAGCCAAAGTGAGGCCAGGGAGAAAATGAGTAAATGGCTGAAGTAATCTGGACGGAGCCTGCGCTTCAAGAACTGGATGCCATCGCTGAGTACATTGCTCTGGATAATCCTGTTGCTGCAAGTCATCTGGTTCAGGACATTTTCGATAAGACCGATCGCTTGGAAGATTTTCCCCAATCCGGACGGATTCCTCCAGAGCTCCCTAATTCGGTATACAGGGAGGTAGTGGTTCCACCGTGCCGTATTTTTTATCGTGAGGATAAGAAGCGAGTTCTCGTCCTCTATGTCATGCGAGAGGAGCGGCAGCTTCGTGCATACATGCTTGAGAACAGCTAACCAGGCGCGTCACTCGGATGCCTTTTTTTCCGCTTCGCTACGTCAAGGTAACCGGTGCGCTCTGCGTTATGCCTACAAGCTCGTAGCGCCTAGCAGCAAAATGGACTAATATATGACCATAATTTAGATCTAAATAGAGGTTTTTTTATGCGCCAGGTATTAGCGGACTTTTCTGTAAGCATTTCAGAATTAAAGAAGAACCCTTCAGCCTTGCTTTCTCAGGCAAGTGGTTCACCTATAGCGGTGCTAAATCACAACAAACCTGCAGCCTACCTGATTCCAGCGGAGACCTACGAGGCTCTGATGGATATGCTCGAAGACTATGAATTGGCGCAGCTTGTTGAGGAGCGTCGTGGCGACAAAGATCAAGCTATAACGGTGTCGTTGGATGACTTATAAGCTGCGATTTCTTCCGGCTGCGCTTAAGGAATGGGAAAAGCTTGGTCCCCCGATCAGGAGCCAGTTCAAGAAAAAGCTGGCGGAGCGATTGGAAAATCCCAGAGTGCCTGCTGATAAGTTAAGTGGCTATGAATCCGTGTACAAAATTAAACTTCGCTCTGCTGGATACCGGTTAGCCTATGAGGTTGTTGACGATGAGCTGTTCGTGTATGTGCTTGCCGTAGGCAAGCGGGAAAAGGGCAAGGTTTACTCGTTACTCAAAAAGCGAACCTGACATGAAGCAGAGCAGGCATAACAAACGGTTGCAACAGGCGTAGTTTCACTGCGCTGTTGAACACGGGCGTTATGTTTCTTGACCGCACCTGTTAACTGGTGCTATTAATAGTACCAAATCGTTGACTAGGTAATCACTATGCAAGTGAAATTTTCCGAGGATGTCATTCCTCTATCAGACCTGAAGATCAATCCCGGAAAGGTGGTTGGTCGAGCGCAGGATACGCATCGCCCAATCCTGCTTACAAGTCGTGGCCGTGGCATAGCTGTGGTTCAGGGGCTCGAGGATTATGAGAGAACCGCAGAGGAATTACGGTTTGTAAAGGCGGTGGCGCAGGGGCTAATGGATGTTCGCGAAGGCAACACAGTATCGTTGGAGGACGCCAAGAGAACGTTGGGCATCAAGTAAATGGAATTACGCATAGCACAGTCTGCTGTTGAGGACTTACAGGCTATTCAGGAGTATTACAGAGACCAGGGCGTGCCAAATATCGGTGATGATTTCGTGGCTGCTATCTTGGAGCATTATGGGATGCTTCAAATCCACCCTGATGCTGGCCGAGTTGTTCCTGAATTCAGCATGGATCATATTCGCGAACTGATTCACGCGCCATTTCGGGCTGTCTACCTCAGGCAGGCTAAAGAGGTTGTGCTCATACGAGTCTGGCGGAGTGAGAGGCCGCTCGAATTACCAGAAAACGAAACATAACAAGTCATTCCAGTTCATTCCGGCCTGCGGCCTCCATCGGACGCCCTTGTCAGGGCGCCGCTGAATATTGGCGTTAACTTTCAAGGAGGCTACTATTTTGAGAACTGATGGCATCGAAGACCCTTCTGATCCTGAGTTTCAACGGCTGCGTTCGCGCTGTTAGGCCACTGAATCAGTTAATTCCCTTACGTCAGCGATAAAAGTTGCCTTAGCGCAGCCTTGATGCGCAAAAACTATGCGCATACAATTAGGGTGTCGTTCCGCGAGAGGATTGAACCATGCATACTGCTGAAGCTACCAAATCTGCCCGAAGGCCAACGAATCTATCGCTTGATAGTGCTCTTCTCAATGAGGCAAAAGCCCTGGGAATCAATATCTCTCGCTCTGCAGAGGCGGGGATCGAGGAGGCTGTGAAGCTGCACAAGCAAGAGAAGTGGCTGAAAGAAAATGCCAAAGCCCTGGCAAGCTCGAACGCATACGTTGAAGCTAACGGTTTGCCGCTCGCACGGCACCGTCAGTTCTGATGGCCCGTTTCGACATCTTTGAAAATGGGGGTGGGTCCGGTTATCTGCTGGATGTTCAGTCAGATATTCTTAGTGGCTTGAACACCCGGGTTGTAGTGCCACTGTTACCCAGATCCTCCGCGCCATTCCCTGCCCAGCAGCTGAATCCTGTATTTAGTATTGAGGGGCAGGAGTTAGTAATGGCCACTCAGTTCATGGCGGCTGTGCCCGATAGCGAATTGCGTTCCTGCGTTGGTAGTCTTGCTGAGCAGCAGGATGAAATCTCCGCGGCGTTGGACATGCTATTTTTGGGCTTTTGATACAAAAAATGCTTCGTTTGCAGTGTAGTGCCGAAGTAGCCTAACCATTTGTTGCACGCGGATAAATTGTTCACTGTGCTCACAATTTACCGGTGAGCAAGGCGTTAGGCAGTTTAGGAGATGTCGATGCTAGCAGAAATTCGCCAACTTACGCCGAATGACGTCGGCCTGATGATGGCCTTGTCGACATGCTTTGGCGAAGCGTTTAAGGACATGCCCACCTACACAAAAAAACGCCCAAGTGCAGACTATCTGAAAGGTTTGCTCAGCGGTGATTCCTTTATAGCGCTGGTGGCGCTAGAAGCCATAGACGTTGTCGGCGGACTCGCAGCATACGAGCTGAAAAAATTCGAGCAAGAGCGCAGCGAGATCTATATCTACGACCTTGCCGTGTCATCGGAGTACCGGAGGAAGGGAATAGCTACGGCTTTGATTGAGAGGCTAAAACTAATAGCGGCTGATCGAGGTGCCTATGTCATTTTCGTTCAGGCTGATACTGGCGTCGAAGACGAGCCGGCAGTCGCGCTATATACCAAGCTTGGGCAGCGAGAAGAGGTCCTACACTTTGATATTTCAATCGAGTCTGGTGATGAACCTGCATAATAAAGCGCATCAATTCGCGCCTGTCGGCACCTGGGCGGCATCTCAGGGGGTGCAGTCACTGGTACAACAGGGTGTGTCGCGCAAGGACATAGAAGCGGTTAGTGATCTACTATTCGAGGCTGTTGTCGGTAAGCTGTCGCAAGCTGCGTCTTAGCCAGATCCTCAGCCTCCGACTAAAAGCCGTCTGCACGAAAAGCCACTTGGCCCCTTCTCATTCACTTCATCTGAGCCAGCGCAACGGCATCAGCACCAGCGGCAAACCGAAGCGTGCCTGATTCATCATGAACCGCGCGCCACACCGCCTCTGCCACATCAGACTCGTGGGTCACGGCGGATAGCTGCGATAGCGCGGCAAAACATGACTGCGCAAATGGCAGGTAGGGCTCGGAGATCAAGCCTTGCATGCGTTCTTGTCCGTTCTCGGTAAAACGTGTCGAGGGCGCGTAACCGGGCTCGATAAGTTTGACCCGTAGGTTGAAGGCTTCCAGCTCCAGAGCGAGGGAGCCGGTAAAGCCCTCGATAGCCATTTTGCTGGCAGTGTAGGCAGCAACCAGAGGGAACGGGGCAAGGGTCGCACTC
Source organism: Nitrincola sp. (assembly GCF_048264025.1). Lineage (NCBI taxonomy): Bacteria > Pseudomonadati > Pseudomonadota > Gammaproteobacteria > Oceanospirillales > Oceanospirillaceae > Nitrincola > Nitrincola sp. Next base: position 8,529 of record NZ_JBLXDN010000047.1, on the reverse strand, counting down.
GAGGTGACATTGACAATAACGCCCGACTGGCGCGTGCGAAATTGTGGCAGTACCGCTTGGATCATCGCCATCACGCCGAAGGTATTGGCTTCAAACACTTCGCGCACGGTAGCCATCGGCGTCACTTCAAAAGCACCGAAAAGCCCGACGCCTGCATTATTGACCAGAACGTCGATCGGACCGCTGGCTTCCAGCGCGGCGACAATGCTCGCGGGCTGGGTCACGTCAAGCGCGATTACGTGCATTCGGGGCGAGTTGGGCAATAAGTCCTTCCGTGGAGTACGCATAGTGGCAATAACATTCCAGCCGTGGGCGTGAAAGTAATGGGCGGTTTCGAGCCCGTAGCCAGATGAACAGCCAGTGATCAGTACAGTTTTCATAATGAAGTTCCTAATGTGTTGGGTGGGTGTAATTAAATGATAGTCAGAGGCCTAAGGACTATCTATAATCAAAAGTCCATTAATTATTTGTCAGAGTCCAGAATGAGCGATCCCCTGTCAGAAGTCATCGCCTTGCTGCGGCCTAAGGCGGTGTTCAGCAAAATCATCAGCGGTGCCGGTAAGTGGGGCGTTTGCTACTCTGCGTTTGAAAAGCCAAGCTTTTGCACCGTGCTCGAAGGGAGTTGCCTGTTGATGGTTGAGGGTCAAGAGGCCATCACACTTGAGGCGGGCGACTTTGTGCTGATGCCCGCCACGCCGGGGTTCACCCTGTGTGGTTCCGAGCCGGTAACGCCGCAGCCAATCGACCCAAAAGCGATGACTTCACCGGGGGACGAAATTCGCCATGGAAGAGCCGACGGCAAGCCTGACGTGCGCATGCTGGGCGGGCACTTTGTGTTTGATTCACCGGATGTGTCACTGCTGGTGGCGCTGCTGCCGGTATTGCTGCACGTGCGCGGGGTGGAAAGACTTGCTGTATTGGTGCGCCTGGTGCGCGATGAATGCCTGGCGCAGCGCCCAGGCCGTGAGCTTGTTCTATCCAGGCTTGTGGAGGTGCTGTTGGTTGAAGCCTTGCGCTCGATGGCAGACGAGCATGCCCCTGTCGGTTTACTGCGTGGGTTGGCCGATACCAAACTGGCTGCCGCTATGCGGTTGATGCACAGCGATCCGGCTCGCGCTTGGACAGTGAAAGCGCTTGCCAGGCATGCGGCACTGTCGCGTTCTGCATTTTTTGAACGTTTCACCCGCGCCGTTGGACAACCGCCCATGGAGTATCTTTTAGCTTGGCGTATGGCTCTTGCTAAAGACCTCCTACGCGATAATAATGTCGCCATCGCGACCGTTGCCGAGCGCGTGGGTTACGGGTCGGCCAGCACTTTTAGCACAGCATTTAGCCGACACGTTGGGCAACCACCGGGGCGCTATGCGCGCTTGCTCTAAAGTGGCTGGCCTTAAACATCGCGGCCTGTGTTCGCTGGACTCGCAACAAGTTGCTCGCCGTTTAGGCGTGCGTTAAATTTATCAACATGGCACAAGCATGAAGCTAAAAAAATTACTTCAACATGACTTTGTCATCGAATTCGGATCACACTTGGTGACAGAATTTGAAGATAAGTTGTTTGTTGGTGCACTAAGGAACTTTTGCTCATATCAGAACCCACTGAGGTTCAACAACTTTGCATTTGCAATGCGAGAATTGCTGAGGCATGAGTTTTGGGGGGACGCTCACTTCTTGCGTTTTGCAAGGTAAAGAAATAGGGCTTAGCTATTGTGTAAAATTCAAGACCTGATAATCATCTAGCCGACTCCTCACTGAAGATCAGAGCCGTATTTCCCGCTAAAGCGCGATGAACCATAGAAAAGCCGGGGTGCACTTCATTCCTCTACCCGGGCCACCCCTCCGGGACCATCGACATTGACGAGGGTTTCTCCTTCGCCGAGACGCACAAAGACATAGTGAACATCATCGCCCCCTTCGACTATCTGGGCCCGATGGATCACCCGCCGCGGGAAATAGGCATAGTCGCCTTTGCCGATCTCGAAGGAGTGCTCGCCGTTTTCACCATAGTCGACACGGATTCGACCCGAGAGCATATACATCACGCTGTCGAACTCCTTATGATGATGCCACTGGCTTGGCGTATCGAGTGCCGTGACATGGCACTCGCCAATCCAAAGCGGGCCTGCCTCCAGAGCCTTCTTGCGATTCTGCCCTGGCGTCTGCGGGCCTTGAGTAAGCTGCTCTGCTTTGATGACGCCGATCTGTTTAAATATTCCTCTGCTCATGTCTATTCCTCTCATTAGTAGGGTTACGCTCTGCTTTGATAGCCTCGAATTTCAGAGTATTATGGTTTTATGAAGATAACTGGACATTTTTTGTCGCCAAACAGACAAGCTGAAATTCTTCCTTTCGAGACCGCTTCGCGTCCGATCGTCGGATTCGCCCGTGACTACCCGACGGGCCTGTCTTCAGGCATGCACAGTCACCCAAGAGCGCAGTTGCTCTACGCGATCTCAGGCGTCATGCGAGTGGATACGCAGGACTCCAGCTTTCTTGTGCCACCGACAACCGCGCTGTTTCTCCCCGCCACTGTTGAGCACACCGTCAAAATGGACGGCCCGGTTGCGATGCGTGCGCTGTTCATGTTGGAGGAGGTTGCTCAGCGCGTGGCAAAGGTGACCAAGGTCATTGCGATATCGGGTCTGCTGCGTGAACTCATCCTTGCGGTCTGTGCCGAGGGGGTGGAGTGGGAGCGCGAAGGCAGAGGAGATCATCTGGCAGCGTTGGTGTTGGATGAGATCGGCAAGGCGGAGCCGCTTCCTCTCGGTCTGCGGCGGCCAACTGACGCACGCCTCCGACAAGTGTTGGAGGCACTGTCGAAGTGTCCGCACGACAGACGCAATCTAGAAGAGTGGGCGGATGTTGCCAATACATCGAGCCGTACGCTTGCCCGATTGTTCCGGACGGAAACGGGAATGAGCTTTCGACAATGGCGTCAGCAGGCGCGTCTGACGGCGGCACTCAGTGCCCTGTCCACCGGCGCCACTCCAACTCGGGCGGCTGCTATCGCGGGCTTTGACTCGGTCCCTGCTTTTGGTGCTGCGTTCCGTGGGCTGTTCGGAATCACACCGGGCCAGGCGCGGGGCCAATATTTCGGTGCCCACGACAAATAAACAGGTATTGTCCGATTGGAGATAGAAATTGTCAGGTTTCTATCCGTCCCGTCAATTAGAGTGTCTTTAGGCTGAAGACCACGGTGGCCCCCCATCCGTTAATCTCAGCCAGAACTATTGTAGAGGAGACTCCTATGGATTTATCGAATTGGCCTGGTGCCCCCCGACCTGAGCGGGTGACCCTACAAGGGAAATATGTACGGCTGGATCCGCTCAGCGAAGCAACGCACGGGGCGAACCTGTTTTCTGCTGCGGTCGAGCCCGGCGCGGATGACCGGTTTCGTTATCTGCCTAACACGACCCCTCCAGACTATCCGACCTTCGCCGACTGGCTGCAAAAATCGGAAGCATCGACCGACCCGATGTTTTTTGCGGTTATAGATATGCGGACCGGCCGGGCCGAAGGGCGCCAGGCACTGATGCGCATTGATGCGGACAACGGGGTTGCCGAGGTTGGTCACATTCTTTGGTGTCCTGCAATCGCACGCTCAAGCGTGCCGACCGAGGCGATTTTTCTGATGGCGCAGTATCTCTTCGACGAACTCGGTTATCGCCGATTCGAATGGAAATGCGACAACCAAAACCTACCGTCGAAACGCGCTGCAGAGCGGTTCGGCTTCGTCTTCGAGGGAATTTTCCGTAATCACCTGGTGGTGAAGGGCAAAAATCGTGACACAGCCTGGTTTGCGATGACGGATGAGGATTGGAAATTGGTAAAGCCTGCCTACCTGGCCTGGCTAGATCCGGATAATTTCGATTCAAACGGACAGCAGCGCTCCAAGCTGGGAACCGTCGCCGCCACCCGGTCATAACATAGTCAGGTTGCCAACCCCTCGGTGTTGTCATTGGTCGGCAGGCGTAATGGACAGTCTCGGTAGGTCTCGGAGCCATTTGACCTGAAAAACTCATTCGGCCGGCGGCAGACGGGCAACATGTGGTCGGCATCTACCGGCGCTTCTAAAAGCCTGACAATAGGTACTACTACCGAATGGGAGTCACGCCTACTGCAGGGGAACTGGGGTCGGGACTGCGCGAAAGCGTGCAGCCCCTTACTTTTACGTTCAGGCTGTAGAAAAACCTTTTCATCTATGGTCTGATGAGATTGTCAGGGGACGGAGGCTCTGGGATGGCTCGATTCAAACATTAGGACTACAACCAGATGTCGATGGTGGTCATCAACTACTTGGAGCAGATCCAACCGGGTACCTTTGAATTTGCGTTGCACTACCTGATCTCTGAAAAACTCGACCTATGTGCTTTTCATCAGTTCTATAAAAATGATGCTGAAGTCCGCCCAACCTATGATCCGGCTATACTGCTCAAGATTATTTTATTTGCTTACTCAAAGGACATTACCTCCAGCCGTGAAATCCAGTGGTGCTGCGAAACCAATATCATCTTCAAAGCGTTATCCTGCGATACCGTGCCGCACTTCACCACGATAGCTCACTTTGTCAGTAGCCGAGGCCTGGCGATTGAAACCTTATTTGAACAATCACCTCAGTGAGCATCAGGAAAAGGATACCTATGAAAGCGAAGAAGCGCTGGAGCGAAATATTCGCAAGGCGAAGACCACCCAGACACTGGATGCGGCGGCTAACAAGATTGGTGATTTTTTAAAGAGCAGCCAACCAAGGATGGGCAAGAGCACCCACCTACACCGGCTGGATAAAACACCGTGTGGATAGTCCGAGGGTAAGCAGATTTACAGTCACCGAATGTCTGTGGTGGAACCGGTATTTGGCAACATTGGGACCAACAAAAGGCTAAACCGCTTTAGCTTGCGCGGCAAAAGCAAGGTTCAGGGCCAGTGGCAGTTGTACTGCTTGGTGCATAATATTAAAAAACCGTTAAAATACAAGTAGTTAAGTGGTTGAAGCAGCGAAGACGGAAGCCCGGCTGAAGGCCTTATCAATCAGGCCACTGTCGACTGATGTGGCAGTAAGACAAATACCCGTCCCGAGAACGCAGAAACAGGCATTGAAGGGAGTGGCAATATAAATGAACAAATCGAGTGCCGAGGAAAGATTGATGCGCTATAAATTGGTTTTTCTACAGGCTTGTTATGCAGTTCGTGTAGTGACCAGAAGCGCGCCTTCAATTTCGCTGAGCTAATCGGAGCTAAAGAATTACTACTGGACACCTCTCAGCGAAGGATGCGATTGTAATATGACTGTAACAGGGACAAAAAATAGTTTGCCCCTGTTACCTAAAATTACGCGTCAGCGCCGCCTAGTACATTGTCTAGTTGCATTTCTTTCAAAACACGGTCTTGGATGGGTTGTTTGGCAGCGTTAATTTCATCAACCCCCCAAACCAAACCGACCGCCGTGCGTGTAGGGCGTTTACCAGCAGGCATATCTGCAAGCGCCAAATAAGTATCCACGACCATCTGTGGATCAGGTGCTTGATCACTCTGCATAAATTTACCGAATTCCTCGAATATGGCGGCAGGAATATTTGCCAATTCACCATAGCTGTCCAGTATGTCTGTGCGTTTAGGTTGTTGCCCTGCTGCACTAAGACCTGTCGGGAACGGGCCTGGCTGCACTATGGCAATATCAATACCGAAGGGTGCCACTTCGTAGCGTAAGCCTTGAAGGTAGCCTTCCAAAGCATGTTTGGTAGCGGCGTAGGTAGAAAAGTACGGTGCTGAAATCTGTCCAACCATGGATGAGGTGTTAAGGATCAGACCTGACTTGGCCTCACGCATAGCGGGTAAAACAGCCTGTATAGTGCGCATAGCACCATAGTAATTGGTTTCCATCTGCTCTCTGGCTTGGGCAATGCTAAAAGCCTCCGTAATGCCAAGATACATCACGCCCGCATTGTTAAGCAAAATATCAATTTTGCCCGCTTTAGCCAGTACACTTGCAATGGCAGTTTTGACAGATTCGTCATTGGTGACATCCATATCAACAACATGGATGAAATCGCTATACGCTTCCAGCTCGGCCTTCACTGCGGCATTCTTACCTTCCGGGCCACGCATGGTGGCGAACACTTGATAGCCTTTATCTGCAAAGTCCTTTACTGATTGTTGGCCAAATCCACTGCTGCTTCCGGTGATAACTATGTTTGTTTTTGCGTCACTCATTTTTCTTTCCTGCCAGGTTGTCAATTAAATACCAGCTGGTACAATAATTCCTGATGCGTCGCATGTCAAATTAAAATACCGGGTGGTATAAAAATGAGTTCAAATCCAACAAAACCTTCAAGGGGGCGACCCAAGACCCTAAATCGAGACCGTGTTTTGGATGTGGCAATGGAAGCCTATTGGAAAGAGGACATCGGCAGTTTATCCCTGAATGAAATCTGCAGGAGATCTGGTGTATCGAAGCCAGGGCTTTATCGTGAATTTTCGAATGAAGATGGCTTGATGAAAGCAGTACTTATTAGGTATCAGGAACAAGTACTAAATCCTGTACAGCAGATGTTGAACAGTGAAACTTCGTTTCGAGAGACGCTTGATAGCCTCGTATCATTTGCCACCTCAGCTAGTTGTCATCATGAAACCCCAATGGGATGTCTTTTTATTAAAATGCGTGAATCACGTACGCACTTGGGTGAAGCAACACGAGCGCAAGTTGATTTCCTTGAGGAGCAAGGATTAGCTGCTTTCAGGAAATGGGTGGAGCGTTCAAAGGTCAAAGGTGAGTTTTCTGCAGACATGTCACCAGAGTTTGCAGCCACCTATATCGATGCACAGATAAGCTATGCTTCGTCACAGCTCACTCGTGGTGAGGACCCAGAAATTGTGAAGAAGATACTGTCAGTCGCTTTTTCTATGCTGGGATGAGCATGCCTGTCAGTTCGGTATTTCTGCAAGAAGCAGGCATTTGCTCATTTGGGGTGAAAGAGAGCTTATGTAAATTCTGTTTGGTGGGCACAGAGCAATGCATAACAATCCACAGCACACGGAAATTTTACTTGCTTCGCTCCCAAAATTCCGGTGAGTGGTGCGTTAGCCACTTTAGAATGAAAGCAAAGGAGAAACGATGTCTAGCTCAAACATAAACAGCGTGGTTGCAGTTGTCCCGGTCAATGATCAAAACACAGCCGTTGCGTGGTACAAGAAGTTGCTCGGACGAGATGCGGATCTCGTACCGGTCGAAGGTGTCGCCGAGTGGCAACTCGCGGAGAACGCTTGGCTTCAGGTTTCCATTGACTCGGAGCGTGCAGGCAGTACAACAGTCGTCATTGGCGTCAACGATATCGACGCTCAATACAGTGCCTGTGCGTCGGCCAATGTGTCATGTGGAGAGATTGTTGAGTACCCGGACGTTATCAGGATGATCGAAGTGACTGACCCGGACGGCAACAAGGTTACATTTGTTCAAGACATTTCCCAGAGGGCATAGCATGCCCGTAGTGGCTAACACATATGAGCCACCTCGGAGTCAATAGGTAAAACCGCTCTCCTGGCCGCGTTAGCGACCAGTCTGTTGTCCATCAGCAAGATAGACTGCTTCATCTGTAATAATGGTTGCCAGGCGATAGCCTGCAACAAACACATATCGGGGCTCTCTTATCTCATGCTCAATGAGCGCCGGCTCATTTCAGCTTCCGTACTGATAGCAGGGGCACCACGCCTACAGGGATGTAGGCGATAGAGCGACGCAGGATGCCAAAGCCGAGACATTCATCGGTTAATCTGTTGTTGGCACTATTCAAGGTGCGGGCTTCAAGCCAGTTAGTTTCAGGTTCAGCACAGGTGCAAACCATCTTGCTGATGGTGGTGCGCGGTGACAAGGTGTCTAATCAAAACGCACTGGCTACGACCGTGAGCCAGAAGGTGGGTATTACTAGTGGCTACCCAACCTTCATATGAGTATCAGCCAGGGTGTTCCAGTTAGACCTTCAGCTCACCTTGTCCCGTGACTTAACCGGCTAAGAAACTTTTCTCATCGAACACCTTGTTTTCCGAGCGCAAGGGTATTTTAGATCCAGGTTATTCGGTGGCAAGTCTATGTCATGTTGAGCACTGAAATCGCTAACCAAGTACCAGCAGCGCATACAAATCGATTCCACAATAGTACGGATGTTGTGTAGTATAAAAGCTCATTGTGTCTTCTCCTTTTTGGTTTCGTCGCCTTCCAGCTTAGCCAATCTGGCTAGGCTGGGGAGAAGGCTCAATGAGTATCAAGTGACTGTTGTCGGATGCACCTGCGCTGCTCTCCGGTACGCCGCAAAGCAAGCGTTAGAAACACAAAATCTTAGGAGATACAGGATGTATATAAATGATTTAGCTAAAGTGGCTATTGATGGCGTGATATCAATACCAATGGATCTGGCATACGGAGCAATAACTTAGATATGGCATACATAATAATTGAAGATCCTGAATTCAGATAATAACCGCAACACTCATGTGATGGGCCAGGTCGGAGAGAGGCCAGCTACCGAAATGTGGTAG
>NZ_JBLXDN010000046.1:0-24071 GCF_048264025.1 Nitrincola sp. | reverse complement strand
TCAGATGCCGGTTTGCTTTCTCTACAGATTAAGCATGGCACATTGTTAGGGGGGCGGGTCCATCTTATTTCCTACAAAACCAGGTTCCTGCTCTACTATTAAATATTCAGAATAGTCTGGGTTATGTTATTCGCAGTTTCCAGGGTTTTAGAACTAGCCTGGAAGTTACGCTGCGCCTGAATCAGGTTAACCAGCTCAGTCGACAGATCCACGTTAGACTGTTCTAGCGCTGCCGAACGCAACGTACCGTTCAAACCCGTACCTGGCGGGTTAAGAATGGCATTACCTGAGGCCAGGGTCGCGATCCATTCAGTATCGCCCGATGGTTGCAAACCATCCTGGTTTTCGAAAGTCGCAAACGCCACCACACCGAGTGCCTGATTCTGACCATTACTAAAGGAGGCGATCATCTCACCAGTAGGTGCAAAAGTCACACCGATCAAATCCCCCTTCGTATAGCCATCTTGTTGGTTATTTTTGACAATCGAGGCAGATGCAAACTGAGTAGTATTATCCAGACGCAAGGAGATTTGTGTCAGTGGGTTTGCAGGATCTGCACCACTTATAGTGATAGCAGGCACCTGTCCACCTGCTGGGAACTGCGTACCGTTAATGGAACGTAACAAACCATTGGTCGGATTAAACTGCAGTAAAATTGGACCAGGTTCTGTTTCGCCAGTTCCACCCAGCGCTGCCGACCCGCCGCCGTTACCCCAGTCCTTAACTTTGCCCAGATCCAGTAACTCCTCACCGTTCAGATAAGCATACATGCGATAATAGCCACGGTAAGAATTATCACCCTGCACCGTATCTTCCAAAGTAGCACTAACACCACCCGTACCCACTACTGGATAGGGATCAACGACATCATCGGCAATGTCGCCTTCCTCAGATTTGAAGCGGATTTCTAACTGCCCCAGACTATTAACCTGCACAGACTCCATCGCCGGGTTGCGATCAAGTATCTGCGCTTCGCGTGCAGCTATTGACTCCGCATTTGCCGTCGGTGTGGCACCATCCAGATTAATGGTAACTCCGCCGATTTCAACTGTTCCCGTACCCGCAGAAATAGTATAAGTACGGACTTCGTTAGCATCGCGATATTTATCAACAGAATTGGTTCTGTCCAGACGGTCGGTACCATCAGTAACGACCACATCACCGGCATCAGTGGAACTGGCCTTTAACTCAAAGTAAAGCTCTGACCCATCATATGCAAAAGACGCTCCATCAAACCGATTATCTTTTTGCTCAAGATCAGCCAACTCATTCGCATCAAACTCCCAGACACCGGCATTATCAGTAATCGTCAAAGTTTCGCCTGAAATCACAACCGTTGCTGTAGCGGGTATTGTTGGCGGGAGCACCTGATCAACATCAAAAGTAAAGTACTCTCTGACTGGACGCTGCTCTGCAAAGTTATATTTAATGGTATGCTCGTTACCCAAACTGTCAAACGTTCTGACTGTTGTGGTGTAGGTAAAAGAGCCCGGTTCATCCTTATTGTAATCAGGCAGCAGTAAAGAAGAATCCGCACGTGCATCTATATTGAACGACAGATCAATACTTTCAGTGGCTTTAGGCGGACTTTCTTTTTGAGTCACCGCCAAGTTACCGATAGGCAAGCGGTTACCCTGCTCATCCAGACCATAGCCCTGTAGGTATTTGCCGTTTTTGGTAACAATAAAACCATCTTTATTCAGCTCAAAAGCACCGGACCGGGTATAAGTGACACTACCCTGCCCATCATCCACCTGGAAGAAGCCGGAACCATTGATGGCTAAATCAAGGTTATTATTAGTAAATTCGATGGTTCCAGCACTAAAGTCCTGAGAAATACCCGAGACTGTAACACCGGATCCAGGGGTATTACTGGAACCAGCTCCCACTACTGAAGTGGCATAAATATCAGCAAATTGAGTCCGTGAAGACTTAAAGCCGGTGGTACTGACGTTGGCTATATTGTTACCGGTCACATCCAACATGGTAGATGCGGCTTTTAGACCGGTAATAGCTGTATTGAATGACATGACGTTATATCCTCACTTACCCTAACTGTTTAACATCGCTGAAATCGATGCTGCCAATAGATGTATTCACTTTCATACCGATACCATTCTGGCCCAATGACACACTGTTCACAGTAAAGGGTAGCCAGGTATCAACCTGTGTATATTTTTCGCCATCATAGGCTTCGGCTATCATCTGATAGTTTCCCGGAGGCACGTCTTCGGAGGCATTCCAGACAAAGCTACGCTCACCGGCTTGAGTCTGCCCCATATTGACTTGATCCACCAAGGCTCCACCCTGGTCATAGATAGACACGCGAAGATCTGTTGTACTGGTTTCCAGACTGACAGTCCCTGGCAGCGCCCCACCCTGCTGAGTCATCTGTGCAATATCGGTATTAATGAATACCCGCTGACCGACCATTGACGAAGCCTGCAAAGCACTTTGACTACTTAATAAACTGTTGCTCATGGTTTGAAAGGTGTTTGACATCTCTGTCATGGTTTCGACCATGGTCATACTGGAAATCTGCTGCATAAATTCGCTGGTATCCGCGGGACTGGTCGGATCCTGATTTTGCAGCTGCGCGATCATCAGTTTCATAAACATCTGATTATCATCATTACTCTCAGCTTTTTTGGTTGAACTCTGCTGATTGGCTTGATTGATCTGATCATAGATGTTGTTGGTGGTATTAATCGTACTCATGACGATATCCTCTAATTCTGGCTTACTGACCCAGGGTCAGGGTTTTCTGCAGCATCTGCTTTGCCGTATTCATCACATCGGCATTAATCTGGAAAGAACGTGATGCTGAAATCATGTCAGCCATCTCTTCCACCACATTCACATTCGGGTAATACACATAACCTTGCTCATCTGACAGCGGGTGATCCGGCTCATAGGTCATACGTGGTTCAGACTGGCTCTCTACTATGCCTAATACTTGTACACCCTGCCCTGGCACTAACCCGGAGTCAGCCGAGCGGAGCTCACTAGCATCCGGTGCTTTCAGTGAGAAAACCGGGTGTCTGGCTCGGTAGGTTTCACCTTCACTTGAACTGACACTCTGTGCATTGGCCATATTACTGGCGGTGGTATTCAGACGAATGGTCTGAGCACTCATAGCCGAGCCGGAAATACTGAACACATTAGACAGTGACATACTTACTCACCCTTAACCGCTTTACGTAGACCGGAAAACTTACTGTTCAAAAACTCAAAACTAGCCTGATAACGCAGGGCATTATCGGTATAACGTGCCATCTCTTCCTGTACTTCAACCGTATTGCCATCGACAGCTGGCTGTAGTGGGTTGCGGAACATCAGATCAGCCGCAAAATCAGGATCAGCCAACTGCTGCTTATGCCCATCCTGCGTGACCGCCATTTTCAATGGCGATTGCTGTCCATCCATCGCGCCGCTTAACACGGCGCGAAAGTCGATATCTCTGGCTTTAAAGTTAGGGGTATCGGCGTTGGCAATATTATTCGCGATAACCTCAGCACGCCGCGCACGCAAAGTTAATGCATCCGCATGTATTCCCAGTGCTGAATCAAAATTTATTGCCATGCTTGCCACCTAGCTCAAAAAACTGCTTTGAACCAAATAAAGCAAACACTGTGCCAAAAACCAAAAAACCCGCTATTGCGGGCTTCGGGAAGAGCGGGTGATGAAAGTCAGATCAAAAGCGGCAAGGTACTGCCACCTAAGCGGCAACTCAAATCGCCTGATAGATAATGCCGGGGCGGCAATGGATCATTTTGTACAGGTCTGGCAGACCAGACAGGGATTCGGACGCCCCCAGAATCAGATAACCGCCTGGTTTGAGTTGCTTATGGATTTTACGCAAAATATCGTTTTTTACATCCGAAGAGAAATAGATCAACACATTGCGACAAAAGACAATATCAAATTGCCCTAACGTGGAGTACTGGCCCAGCAAATTCAAACTCTGAAAACGCACTCGGTTGCGTATTTCAGTCTTAATCTGCCAACTACCCTCGGATGATTTAGTAAAGAAACGCATCAGGCGATCCTGTGACAGCCCACGCCCCAAGGCCAGCATTTCATATTCGCCCTTGCGGGCCTGATCAAGCACCGTTGAGGCTATATCAGTGGCCACAATTTCCTGACCACTGGAAAACGCACTGGCTTTAGTCTGGCGAAACTCTTCAATCACCATACTGATAGAGTAAGGTTCCTGGCCAGTTGAACAGGCAGCCGACCAGATACGTAACTTCTGAAAGCTCTTGCCATCACTCAATTCAGGCAAGAGTTTGTTTTTCAGTATTTCATAGGGATGAATATCACGAAACCACAAGGTTTCGTTGGTGGTCATCGCGTCGATGACCTGCTCTTTAATTGTCGAGTTGCCCGGTTGATTGAGACGGCGAATCAAGTCAGAAAGACTGCTATAGCCTTCTTTCTGCATGATGCGACTGAGACGACTCTGCACCAGATACTGTTTGTGCTCTGCCAACAAAATGCCACAGCTTTTTTCCAGAAACTGGCTGAATCCTCTGAATTCTTCAGAGGTAATGCTGAATCCGCTCTTCACTCAATTCTACCTATCAGGTTGTCAGTGCTTATTAACTGCATTGATGCGCTTAACAACAACTGAAGCCAAGTCATCCGGATTAAATTTGGCCAGAAAGCCATCCGCTCCAACCTTTTTTACCATAGAGACATTGAAACCGCCGCTAAGCGACGTATGCAGGATCACATGTAATTTGTCCATACGGGTATCACTGCGAACCATTGAGGTCAGGGTATAACCGTCCATTTCCGGCATCTCAATATCAGAGATCAGCATCAAAAAATAATCAGGTACATCGACATCTCGATCAGCCAGATCTTTGAGTGTCTGCCACGCCTGACGACCATTGTTAGCCACAGTAACTTTAAGGCCCAACCCTTCAAGACTTCGAATCATCTGATTACGAGCTACCTGCGAATCATCACAGATCATAACCCGATACTGTTCAGCCTTGGTTTTCATTTCCTTGGTAGCAATATCACCGCTGATATCTGTTGATGCCGGATAAATATCTGCCAGAATCTGCTCAACATCGATAATCTCGATGAGCTTACCTTCAAACTCAAACACCGCTGTCAGATAGTTATCTGATCCGATTTCGGCAGGAGGTGCCATGATCTGATCCCAATTGGTGTTCAGAATACGGTCTACCTTTCTGACCAAAAAGGCCAGGGTGCGCTTGTTGTACTCAGCAACTATCAGAAAACAACCCCCTTCCTCTTCGGCGGGAACCGGAGGACGACCAATTGCCTCAGACAAATCGAGCACGGGTATTGTCTCACCACGAATATGCGCCATACCTTTGATGACAGAGGTTTTTCGGGGCACTTCAGTGAGTTCCGGGCACTGCAGCACCTCACGCACCTTGAACACGTTAATGCCATAGCATTGTGAGGTTTCAAGACCGAACAACAAAAGCTCGAGACGGTTTTGACCGACCATCTGTGTCCGAAGGTTTACACTATCCAATATACCTGACATGATTCAATAAACCTCAAGCCGACTTAAACAGAGTTGCATCTCCCCGATGGAACAGGATACGCGTGAATACTGTTAATTTAACACTAGTTGTATTGTTTTTGGCTACTTTTTTGGCTGCGACGGCTGTTAGCGCCAGAATGCTGCCTGAAGATATCGAACAACAGGTTCATGACACCCTCATTTATGAGTTTAACACACGATCGCCAGAAAGCCGGATTGAAGCAACAATTAATCCAGTAAATCCTGCATTGGACCTGCCTCGCTGCCAGACCCCCCTCGAAATCAGCCTGCCGTTTAATAGTGGGCAGCGGGTGACAGCAAAAGTTACCTGCCATGCACCTTCCTTTTGGAGCTTATTTGTTACCGCCCAGATAAAACAGCTCGTAGATGTTATTGTGACAAGTCGCCCGCTGGCCCGCAACACTCGTATAGCGCCCTCTGATATACGTATAGTCGAACAGGATGTAATACGCATGAATGGCGACTATTTCACTCGGGAACAGGACCTTGTGGGTAAGCAGGTGCGGCGCCCGATGGGCAGTGATCAGATTATATCTTCACGTATGGTTGAGCATGCACTGACCGTCTCCCGAGGCGATCAGGTATCGCTAGAGTCTCGGCGCGGGTCTCTGGTAATCAGAACATCTGGCATCGCGCTGGAAGATGGCCTGACAGGCGAGCAAATACGGGTCAGAAACGAACAAACAGGCATAGAAATACGGGCAGTCATCACAGCACCGGGTGTCGTTCAAGTGCCTTAACAACCGGTTGTTGCTATACTGTGACGATTCATGCTGTGCAGCTGCAAAAATAATAAAAAAACATTAAAGAAAATAAACGGCTGACCGATAACTACAGCATAACCAGTTTACGAGGTGATTCAGGATGGCTATTGAACTGAACGGCCTGTCCTCCAACCAGACGACAGCCGCCCGCGGCAAGCAGACAGAGCAAGCGTCTGCCAAGCCCGAAAATCAAGGTAATGCCGGTAACACACCCGCAACCAAAGCGGATACTGTTCGTCTTAGCGATGCCGCCCAGGCTCTGCAATCTGCCAAATTGCAGGCTGATGACAGTTCAGATTTTGATGCAGGGAAAGTGGCTGAAATAAAAGCCGCCATTGCAGACGGTAGTTACAACATCAGCAATGAACGTATTGCCGATAAAGTATTACAGTTCGAAAAACTCTTTAGTTGATCAAATCTATGTCATTAGATCTTTACGAACAGTTCGCAACCCTGACCCGTCAGGGTTGTGTGCTTTTCCACTCACTGCAAGAGGCTCTTGAGCAAGAACACGCCGTACTCGAACAACGCGATCTTGAAGGGCTGAAACTAACCACGCGAAACAAGCATGCGTTGCTGCTCAAGATTGAAGCGAACATCCGTGAGCGTAACCAGACATTAACCCTGGCTGGACACTCCCCCTCAGAGGCTGGCTTTGAAGACTTTTCGGAAGAGCTGCCCAGCTCACTGCGAGATGCGGTGTTATCTGACTGGCAACAGCTCAAGCAACAGCTCAATGATGTCCGTGCAACCAGCAAACGTAATGAGCAGATTCTGGCTCGCAGCAAACAAAATGTTGACCAGTTGCTGGCCCTGTTACAGGGACATCAGGGTTCCAATGTGCTTTATGATCCGGCTGGCGGCAAAGGCAATTACGCTGCACAACGTAGCATAGGTAAAGCCTAAGCCTCTCACACTGGTCAGCCAGGCCAATTCTCAGTACAATACCCGCGCCTTCTCCCTGTAGTTCAACTGGATAGAACGGACCCCTCCTAAGGGTCAGATCGGGGTTCAAGTCCCTGCGGGGAGGCCAATAAATGCTCATAACGCTGATCTGTCAGGGTTTTCAAGAAGGCTACCAGGGCGTCCACACGCCGATCATCTAAGGCCGGTCCTGTTTCCAACTCATCCAGAGACAAATTCTCCGCTATTTCAGCTTCCCTCCAAGGCTCACCGGTTTCCGGGTTAATCTGCATAGATGCTTTACGGCTGTTGTATTTGTTATAGAACAACACCACCGTACGCAGATCCTTAAAAACACCGTTGTGCATATAGGGCGCGGTTACGGCCACATTGCGTAGCGTTGGCGTTTTGAATTTACCTCGTTGCAGTGGATCTGACACATCTGGGTGAGCAAAAAGGCCTTCATCTGGCATAGTGACGGCATTTAATGCACGTAAATCGGTGTTTTCGGGTACGCCGATATTGTGGAACTCATAATTACTGAAAGTTTCCTGCTCACTGCCCGGCAAAGCCTGCAATTGGTGGCACAGATTGCAATTAGTAAACTGCTGTGAGAAGAATAATGTCATTCCCAAGTCTTCTTCAGGCGTCAGACTAACTTCACCGCGAAGATAGCGGTCATACTTTGAATCAAAGGGCGCAAACAAGGCCGTTTGCTCGAAGCTGGCAATCGCATCAGCCACAGCTCTATAAGTAGCGTCAGCGTTATGAAAAATATCGCTACCATAGACCTCAGCAAAAAGTGGCTGATAGCTCGGATGCTCTGCTAAACGGGTCACCAGTGTCTGCTTATCCGGCAATGCCATTTCAATAGGATTAAGCGGCGGCCCTTCTGCCTGATCGACCAAAGTGGATGCACGACCATCCCAGAACTGTCCGCCCACATACACCCCATCATCATTGCGGTGAAAAGGTGGAATAAAAGCCGCATAGCCGATAGCGGGAGCATTTCTGTCTCCCAGCGATTTACCATCATCACCCAGTGAAACTGCCGCCGCGACACCCTCTCCACGGTGGTCTGAAAACCCCTTATCCGGTGCATGACAGGTCGCGCAGGACTGGCTGCGTGTCATTGACAAGATGGGATCAAAGAACAACGCCTGCCCCAACTGCTCCTTATTCGAAGACCCCCCTGTTGCCACGGAATCATCTGCCAAAGCAGGCAGCATAAACACACTCGAGGCGGCCAGTAATAAAGCCACATTTGACAGGCTAGTAAAACTTACTTTTTTCATTTCCACTCCCGCTAACTCCAGCAGCACCGTAAAATCACCCTCAAGAAAAGCACTATATACCGGCACTTTAAAAGAAAACATGATACAGATCAGCATCAACTAAACTAAACAACATGGTTAATTGTAACAATAATGATTATCATATAGGATGTTTTTCAAATCGAACGAGGGAGAAAGTTATGAAACGCACACTAACCCTGCTTTATGTAGGTCTCGCGTTAGCGGGTGCCACTCACCAGGCTATCGCAGCCGAGCCTGCCGCTGTATTGAAGACCTATGCCGACATAGCCGAAGCCGGCTACAGTGACTCCGTCACCACGGCGCAAGCACTCAAAAGCAAAGTTGATAGTCTGTTAGCCAACCCCAGTGAAGAAACACTGCAGGCTGCCCGTGAAGCCTGGATAGCATCCCGTGTCCCCTATCAACAGACCGAAGTATTCCGCTTTGGTAACGCGATAGTGGATGACTGGGAAGGTCGTGTGAATGCCTGGCCTCTCGATGAAGGTTTGATTGATTATGTCGATAGCAGCAGCTACGGCGACATGTCTGATGAAAATGCCCTGTACACCGCCAATGTCATTGCTAATACATCGATTCAACTGGGCAATGAAACTGTTGATACGACAGAAATTACTGCAGAGCTTCTGGCAGAAACCCTGCATGAAATCGATGAGATTGAAGCGAATGTAGCGACCGGCTATCACGCCATCGAGTTTTTGCTTTGGGGACAGGATCTATATGGTACCGAGCCAGGTGCCGGCGAAAGACCTGCTACCGACTTTAGCCTGGAAAACTGCACCGACGGAAACTGTGATCGTCGCCGCCAGTACCTGTCTGTCGCCACAGACCTGTTGATTTCTGATCTGGAAGAGATGGCTGATAACTGGAAAGAGGGCGGCGAAGCCCGCGTGCAGCTGGTTGATAAAGGTGAAAAAGGTGCACTGGCAACAATTCTGACCGGGATGGGTAGTCTTTCCTACGGGGAGTTGGCTGGTGAACGCACTAAGCTCGGTCTGATGCTGCATGACCCAGAAGAAGAGCACGATTGCTTTTCAGACAATACCCACAACTCACACTTCTACGACGTACTGGGGATAAATAACGTATTTCAGGGCCAGTACACCCGTGTCGATGGCTCTGTTGTGCAAGGCGCATCACTGGCCGACATGCTGAAAGCCAGTGCACCTGAAGTTGAGCAGCAGCTCTCATCCGAGCTCGCTGAAACCCAGGCGGCCGCCCAGGCCATTGTTGATGCTGCCGCCCAAGGCAACACTTTCGATGTACTGATTGGTGCAGGCAATACTGAAGGTAATGCACTGGTACAACAACTGGTTGACAAGCTGACTACACAGACCCGTTCTATCGAGAAGGCTATCAATGCACTTGAGCTGGACGGCATCGAACTGGAAGGTTCGGACAGCCTGGACAATCCTGACCTAGTTATTAACGGCTAAGTATCACGCATGTCTCAACAAAGATTGAATACGCTGGGATTCAGTCTGCTACTGGCTGCCTCTACGGCAGCCGGTAACACGCCTGTCTATCAGACATCAGAATTGCAACCGGCCGGAGAAGCTACGGCACAGGTGGCACGAAATGAAAAAGCCTTTTCTCACCCATCCGCTCTACTAGCTGATAGTGAACAGATGATGTTCACCCTGGGTAGAAGCCTATTCAAGAAAATATGGGTCTCTGCGCCAGCATCAACCAAAGCCAGTGACGGATTGGGGCCTCTGTTCAATTCACGTTCATGCCTGCGCTGCCATACCAATAATGGTCGTGGACATACACCGGATACCAGTCAAGACAACTACAATGCTGTGTCGATGCTATTGCGCCTGAGTATTCCGGCACAAAATGACCAGGATAGGCACGCATTGGATTCAGGACAATCCGGGGTTATTCCAGAACCGACCTACGGCACTCAACTGCAGGACTTTTCCATTCAAGGCATTCCAGCTGAGGGGCGCTTTACCCTGAGCTACGACGAAATCCCTTTTCACTTTGCTGATGGTGAAACCCTGACACTACGCCAACCCAACTACAGCATCACGGATTTGAAATATGGGCCGCTGCATCCGGATACCCAGCTTTCTCCACGCATCGCCCCGCAGATGATCGGACTGGGTTTACTGGAAGCGATCAGTGACGAGGATATTCTGGCCTGGGAAGATCCTAATGATCAAAACGGTGATGGCATTTCAGGAAAAGCCAACCGGGTGTGGGATATTGATGCCCAAGCGACAGCTATCGGCCGATTTGGCTGGAAAGCCGGACACCCTACGATTAAACAGCAAAACAATTCCGCCTTTCACGAGGATATAGGTATTTCCACCAGCATGTATCCACAGGGGTATGGTGGCTGTACAGAGCAGCAAACGCTCTGCAGACAAGCACCCGATGGTAACAGCCCTCACCTGGATAATGTTGAAGCATCGGATGCAGTCGTCTCTGCACTGCAACTCTATATTCAACATCTCGCCGTACCTGCACGATCGAGCACTCAGGCGCCTGAAGTGGCCGAAGGGCGCGAACAGTTTTACGCGTTGGGATGTAATGCCTGCCACCGACCCTCTTATATCACCGCAGCCGATGCTCCAGCTGGACTTGCCAACCAAAAAATCTGGCCATACACCGATCTGTTGTTGCATGATATGGGTGAAGGACTGGCTGACCACCGAGCTGAATTTAATGCCAACGGCAACGAATGGCGAACACCGCCTTTATGGGGCATCGGCCTGACACAGGCCACCAGTGGCCAGACGCATTTTTTGCATGATGGTCGGGCTCGTAGTCTGACAGAAGCCATCCTCTGGCACGGCGGTGAAGCACAAATAGCACGAAATCGCTTCACACAGCTGGATAAACCTCAGCGAGATGCTTTGATCTCCTTTCTGGAATCCCTGTAGCTGTATGTTTAAAAAGTCTATTTTAAGAGCATAATTTAAGAGCACTTCTATGAATGCCGTAGATACAATAGGGTTAAGCCGACACATCCGCTGGATACTGACAGCCAGTTGTCTACTCATCACCAACCTGGCAATAGCCGATACCCCGACTGAGCAGGATTGGCAACAGCTCAACAGTGCCATCATTGACCAACAGGTCATCCCTGGTTATCAACAACTGGTGAACAGTACCGCACAGCTGGCTGCTGCGACTGAGCAGCTATGCCTGCAGCCTGACGACCAGCAACTGCAACTCGCTCAAACCCGTTATCGCCATGCGATGACTGACTGGCAAAGTATAAAGCATATAAACTTTGGCCCTGTGACACTGCTGATGCGTAACTTTGCTCTGCAGTACTGGCCAGACAAGCGTAACAGTGGCAGCTCACACCTCAGAGACGCACTGGCCGATACGTCAGTTCAATTTGACCCTGAGTTTTTCAGTCACTCGCCGATCAGCGTCAAGGGTTTCCCGGCTCTGGAACGTTTACTATTTAGTGACACAGCACCGGACAGCCTGTCAGACATGAGTGCTGAATGCCGACTGGCGCAGGGCATTGCCGAGTATATCCACCAAACGGCTGTTGATATTCATTCTGAATGGCCCAACATGCGTGAACGTATGCTGGGAGCGGGCGACAATAACTACTTTGACCTACATGCCGATGCCGCCACTTTATTGATGAAGTCGCTGGCCGAATCCCCTGAAGCCCTGCGTGATAATAAAGTCTTGGCACCGCTGGGAAACAGCTATGATCGGGTACGCTGGCAACGCAGTGAATCCTGGCGCAGCGAACAATCCATCAGTAATTTACGCACCAACCTGGCTGCACTGCATTCACTTTATAGCGGCACTCTACCCATCAGTGTCAGAGAACTACTGGTTAAGGCTGATGAGTCCGCGCTTGCGGATACACTTGAGCAACATTTCATCGCTTTGAGAGCACAACTGGATAGTATTGACGAAGTGAAACAAAACCGCCTGTCTGAGACACAATATCAGCAGTTACTGGATGTAGCCGATGGGTTAAAACAGCTACATACAGATCTGGGCACAGCCATGTACTTACTCAATATTCAACTGGGGTTTAACAGTCGAGATGGCGATTAACCGACGAGGATTTTTAGGCTGGCTTAGCGCCACGCCGATCATACTGACCAGCTTTTCGGGGCAAGCGCTCGCCGCCGAACCACTATACGCCTCTGCCAGCCAAGGGCCGGATGGTCAGCATTACCTGCACCTGTTCAACTTACAAGCGGGTGAGCTGCTGCGCCACCCCTTGCCTGAACGGGCGCACCAGATAGCCACACACCCTTCTTACCCCTGGCTTGTCGCTGTTGCCAGACGGCCGGGCCAATTTGTAGAAATTATCGACTACCAGCAAAAAACGCTGGTTAAACAGCTACGTTGCGATGCCGGCTCACAACTGTGTGGCCATGCCCAGATCAGCGCAGATGGTCAGTGGTTACTGACAGCTGAGCAATCCATGCATAGAGAGTTTGGCGAGATAGTGGTTCGTGACATTGATCAGGACTTTAACATCGTTGCACGACTATCAACCTACGGCATAGGCCCGCATGAACTGCTTATTGGCACAGATCAACAAACCCTGATTATTGCCAATGGTGGCATTCAAACTGATGGTCGTGTCAACCTGAACATTGACAGCATGGACCCCTCCCTCGCCTATGTCGACCTGCACACAGGTGAATGTCTGGAGCAGGTGCGTTTAGCCAGTGAGTTTCATCAATCCGGTATTCGGCATATCGATCTATCCGCATCCGGTCAAGTTATCATGGCGATGCAATACGAAGGGCACCCGGCTGATCGGGTGCCACTGATTGCCAGCCATCGGCGCGGACAATCGATACAGCCACTGACACTTCCAGACGAGGTGCATAGCCAGTTACAACAGTATGGCGGCAGCGCTTGCTTTGATGCATCCGGTGATTATGCGGCAGTCTCGGCACCCAGAGGAAATCTGATTACCCTATGGAATATGCAGGAAGGTCGATTTATCGATGCCATACCGGTACAGGATGGCTGTGGACTGGCAAAAACCCAGCAACCGGCTGAGTTTCTGGTCAGCAACGGACTGGGGCGTTTATACCGTCTGAATGCGCAAACCCGGCAACGGCAGCTTATCAGTCAGTCCACACATTTTTCGGTACACTGGGATAATCATCTTGCCAACCTGGCCGTCAGCTAAGCACTAGCTGTCGGTATTACCTGACGCTAGCGGGCCAGGAACAAGGACTCAAACTCCGCTGCAGGTACTGCAGGGCTCTTCAGGTAACCCTGATAATAATCACAACCCAGGTCACGTAACAAGGTCAACTGGGTGGCATTTTCAACCCCTTCAGCCAGAACTTTCAGACCCAATGTATGGCCCATGACAATCACGGCTGCCGCAATTTCCCGATCATCAGCACTGCTTTCAAGATCCTCGATAAAGCTCTTGTCTATCTTCAGTACATCCAAGGGAAAGGTTTTCAGATAGGCGAGCGAGGAGTAACCAGTACCAAAATCATCAATCGCCAGCGAAACCCCCATGGATCGCAGCGCATCAAAGACCTGCTCAGCCTCATCTTCACGGCGCATAAGCGCACTCTCTGTAAGCTCTACCTCAAGGCCACTGGCAGGGAAGTTATGCTTATCCAGCAATTTTTTGATCATGCAAACCACGTCGCCATGGCGTAACTGGAAGGAAGATAAATTAACGGCCAATGTCAGTGCTGGATAACCCTTGTCCAGCCATTCTCGACCCACTTTACACACCTCCCCCATGACCCACTCACCGATGGGATGAATCAAACCACTTTGCTCAGCTACCGGGATAAAATCCATCGGTGACACATAGCCCAACTCTGAATCTTTCCAACGCAGCAGCGCCTCTGCCCCCATCAGTTGACCCGTATGAATATCGACTTGTGGCTGGTAGTAAACCTCCAGCCGTCCCGCTGTCATCGCAGAGCGTAAACGTGCCTCAATGTTTAATCGAGCCAATGCCGCACGTGTCAGTTCATTGGAATAAAACCGCAACTGCTCACGCCCGGCTTCTTTGGCTTTATACAAGGCCGCATCAGCCTGTCGCATCAACTCTTCGGCGTTATCATTCGCCTCTGTCAGGTGTGCAATGCCTATACAAGCGCCAATCCGTATCTCCATTCCCTGAGGCAGCTGAATCGGAGTGCGTAAAGCCTCAATCAGTGTCTCAGCCAGATCCTCCAGTTCGGAACGGTCACGTTCGATCAGCAGACCAAACTCATCTCCACCAAATCGCGCCAGCAAGCCATCTTTTGGACACACCTTGCGTAGCGACTCGGCTACCTGACAGAGCAACTGATCACCAGTACGATGGCCAAAACTGTCATTTACATCCTTGAAACGATCCAGATCCAACATTAATAATGCTGTATACGCATTGCCCCGTGTCTCTATACTGGTCAGCACATCCACGCGGTTGGGCAAGCCGGTCAGTGAATCATGACGCGCCAGAAACTCAATACGCTGCTGAATAGTCTTTCGGGAAGTAATATCTGTGACGACGCCTTCAATGATCTGCACCTCACCCACGGCGTCATAGAATACCGTGGTATGATCTTCAACCCATAGCACCTGACCATCAGCCTTAAGGATACGGTACTCTTGTACATATTCCTCACGCTGCTGAGAGAGGTAACGAGTTACTTCATCATCCAGCCATAAGCGATCATCGGCATGCACTATCTCTTTGTAGTCAATGCCGCCTTGTAGAAACTGACTAGCGGTATAACCCCAGCGACTGACATTCTGAGACACATAGGTAACTGGCCAACCAGGCTTATTTTCCCAGCGAAACAGCACAACAGGGCTTGCTTCAACCACCTGAACGGCAGCTTTCAGCGCCTCTTCCTGCTCAATAAAGCGAATCGCATAACCTATATCACCAGCCATTTCTGACAGGGTGTCCATCACATCATGGCTAAAGAACTCCGCATCGTCAGCATAAAGACTGAGCAGAGCAATCACCTTGCCATCGCCCTGCACCGGGAAGCAGGCATAAGCGGATTGATCAGGGGTATGATTAAGGATAACCGGCTGCGCTGTTTCAAATACCTGCCGCAAGGGGCCACTTTCTGGCAAGGGCTGAGATTCATGATTCAGCAGGGTTTTCAGATCTCTCGGTGGCTGACCAAAGCCCTGCAGCAATCGAATGCCTTTAACGCCGACCTCTCCAATCCAGGCATAGTTCATTTTCCCATGCACCACAGCTATCCGACAGACTTCAGCAAACAACTCAGACAAGTGAGTGCAGCGGATGATGGCCTGATTGGTTTCGGAAAGCGTGTTATACAAATCACGTTGATGCAGGATGTCAGCTTCATAACGTTTTTGATCGGATATATCCTGAATAGTAGCAATCGAGTGCTGCAACTGCCCATTCTCGGATCTGACAGAACAAACATTCATTAGCGCGGTAAAAGCTACCCCTGATTTACGAACAAACTGCTTCTCCAGGGTATAACTGTCAATCACACCCGATTGCATACGTGCAAAAGCCTGTTGGTCTGACTCAATATCGTCAGGATGCGTCACAGCTTGCCAGGTAAGCTCTTTTAACTCCTGCTCTTTGTAACCCAGCAAACGACAAAGCTCCGGGTTAAAACGCATCCAACGTCCCGTGTCCGGGTCTGTTATAGCCATGCCAACAAAGGGTAATTCAAAAAACTTCAATAATAATTTATCTTTTTCTGACGCTTGTATTTTGTAAGCGACCTGTTGAAGGCGGCGATTCTGCTGCAAGACCAGACGTAATGCAAAGGCTACGCTGATCATGGTGGCCAACGCCAGTAGCCCCAGCCAGGCAGCCATCATGTACACCGGCGATAGCACTTCCTGGCGATGCTGCTGTGCAACCAGTATCCAGTCATAACGAACGGGTCTGTGTGCTGCAATGACGGCTTGTTGACGGTAATTCTGCGTTTCAAAGCCTGCTCCCTGAATCGCAGGCGTAATTGCATAATCATCAAGCACTGACAAGACCGGCAAGTCGACATGCCGAACCGGACTTAGCAGACGAACATTATTTGAATTCGGCAATGACTCCAACAGAAATAATTCAGCCGTATAGCTTTCTACTGGCCAGTTGGCAATCTGCGGAAACAAGCGTGATTCAGGATCGATACTCAGGATCAGTAAAGCGAGCACCTCACCAGAATCACCTGACTTAATCATTGGCACAATCCAGGAAATACTTAAACCCTGTGCTGATTCAACCAGTCCGGTAAATACCGGCTGAGTCTGCTGAACGGCTTGCTGTTTAAAGGATTCCAGACTGGAAAGGGTTGATGGTAACTCACCGCTATAAAGCACTGAGGCACCCTGCAAGGACTGCAGATAAACACTATCGAACTGATCATACTTATGCAGGTATTGCAGATAGTCTGACAGATGCCCGGCAGCAGCAAGATCGTCATCTACCAGCCATGCTTCTACCCAGTTGGCCAGAGCTCTGTCATCACTGACTTTATCCGCTTCAGCTATACGCTCGGCTAGCCATTCGTTAAGCTGTTCCGACTTCATCGATGCAATCATCTGTACATTGATGGCAGCCGTGTCTAATGCCTGAGGCATGGCAAGGCGTAACAGGCTCAATGCCACCAGAGGCACCAGCAACGCCATACCACTGAAGACAAACACCACCCCCTTGGAATCCTGCCCCTTTCCCTCTTCTTCAACCGGGTTGCGCACCCAGATTCGCAACACCAGATAGAGCAGAATCGATGTGGTTGTAACGAATAAGATCCCTTTATAGGTACTAAGGGACACTAAAGAGGTCGTATCAGCAACCAGCAGCCCCAACAGATAATCCGAGGTCAAAATCCACAGCATTGCAAACAGAAAATACGCGAGAGCTACTTTTTCTGCGCGAAATCGGCTGACATTACGTACCGCCATTATTGTTATCCTTTGAGTAACATCTGCATTGTGGAGGGGTTTAGGCGTTAACGCAACAAAACCCCCAATGAACCTTGAGGAAGCTGATCTAACGGCAGTTTAAGATACGAAAAAAGTTCATGTTGGCGGATTTTTGCCATCTCACTCATCTGAGCACGGACACTCAGTTTGATAAAACGCCTCACCATGGTCAAACGTTCATCCCGTCGATCAGACTGATCGCGGGCTACTTCCAAATAAAGCTGAGCCAGATTCAGGATTGCAGAACCACTTGTCGGGTTATATTCAATTGCCATATTCAAACAACGTATCGCCTGACCATATTTACCGGCCATATAATGACGTATGGCCATACGATTCATCTTGTCACTCAAGGCTTCATCGTAGGGCAGGCGGGCTTTGATCTGCGTTTGCTCAGCTGTTTGCTCAAGCATTGGCACCGGATCACCCGATAATACCAGTGCTTCACGTTCTATATCGATAGGCTCCGGCAACTGTGCATTACGCTTTTCAGCCTCTCGTCTTAAGCCGTCTGATTTAACTTGCTTACCCAGATCACCATACACCTGAGATTTAACCAGCAAGGACTTAATTTTTAGTTGTTCATCTTTAGGAAAGGAAAACTCGGCATGATTCAAAATGGCATCTAAATCATTATGCAGTTCAATCCGTCGCTCTTCATTGGCACCCTGCATTTCCAATCGACGAATATTAGCCAAGCGCAAATAAGGCTCCGGAGACCGATAACAGCTGGAACGTCCAAGCACTATCGAGCGCTTATAAGCACCTTCGGCCAAACCCAGGGCTTTTGTCTGAGTGGCAATACGTCCAAGCTCCATCTGTCTTGGAATACCCAAAGGCGACTTACGACTGGCTTCATGCAACACATCCCGGGCCAGTTCCATATCGCCATGCATCTCATAGGCCTGTGCGAGCAAATCCAGTGCAGGGACCAGTAAGGGGTGATGTTCAATCAGCTCCTGTAGTTGCTGAATTGCCTCTTCAGGTTGCTTTAACGCCAGCAGCGCCTGCGCGACCAACAATCCGGTATCTTTATCAGCGGTCTGCCAAAAGCGCTCCTGCAACAAGGCCAATGCTTCGGTTGGTTTATTTAACGACAGCAGCAAACGACCCTTATAGCGCTGGGTAAAATCATAACTGGGATCGGTTACCGAAATGACATCACAGGCCTTTACCGCCGCTTCAAGGTTACCCTGCTCAACAGCCTGATCAACATCACGCAGCACCTGCTTGCGCACGATCAAGGCATCAATACGGGTCTTAAGCTCTTCAACTGTAAAAGGCTTGGTCAGCAAGTAATCCGGGTTACTATCGATTGCATGTAAAATAACCTGTTGAGAAGAGTCGCTAGTCATGAAGATCCAGCCACTGGTCGGACGCATAAAATTACGGTAACGAGCTTCTTCAAGCAGCTGAATACCGGTGATTTTATCGCTGGCGTTATGCCCCAGCAAAATAATATCGAAATTCTCTTGCTGTATCAGTTCCAGTACGCGTTGACTGACAGTGATAGGCTTAATGTTGACGACACCCAGCTGCCGTAACATCTGAACGATCGTGGCACGCATATTGCCACTACTTTCGATGAGTAACACGTGCTTGTCTGAATAAGTAATTTTTCTTGGGTTCACGCGTGCTTGAGTCCAGTTCGCCGCCAGCCTGATGATACCCCTAGTATAACGATAGTTTTCAATCCATGACCAGTAATGAGTGAAAAGCCGGACTTGAATAGCAACCGGCCTTCTTATTCAATTTAAGAATATACACATAATACATTAGTTATATTTACTTTAGACATGCATTAACTATAATCATCATTGATCAGAAAAGCACTGACCACCTACATGCGCCTACACTGCTTATTAGAAGAATTAATCCGGAGCTCAGTATGTCCTATAAGAAACCATCTACGGCTAATGAACGCCGCCGCGACCTGTTAAAACTGGGTCTTGGTGCGGCTATCGCTGCCCCTGCTCTGAGTATCGCTGGTAATGCCAGTGCTAACTCAGTTAGCACCAATGCTCATATTGTTATCAGTGGTGCCGGTGCCGGTGGCATTTCGATGGCTAACCGCCTTGCACGTAGCCTGCAGGGAGCACGTATTACCATTATAGACTCTCGCGAAGAGCATCACTATCAGCCAGGGTGGACACTGGTTGCCTCAGGTGTATGGAATAAGAGCAAAACCCTGACCAAAACCGGAGAGTGGCTACCCTCCAGTGTTAACTGGGTACGGGGTATGGTGACTGAGTACAACCCGGACAGCAATCAGGTGAGTGTCAGTAATGGTGAGACCATCAGTTATGATTATTTGATCGTGGCCTGTGGCTTACAACTGCGCTACGAGCAAATTGAAGGCATGGATACCGGCTTGATTGGGCAAGGAAAAGGCATAGGCAGTGTTTACGCAGGCGTTGAGGAAGCCGACGCTACCAGGGACGAAATTACCCGCTGGATTGCCAAAGGCAGCGGTACTGGACTATTCAACCTGCCACCCACCGCCTTGAAATGTGCCGGTGCACCGCTAAAAATGACCTTCACCACCCTATCCAGACTGGAAGACTCAGGGCAGCGCGATAACTTTAACGTTGAGTTCATGGCACCATCCGGTGGTTTATTTAGCGTCCCTTTCTATAATGACTTTGTCAAACAGCGTTTTACTGAACAGGGCGTGACTCGTAATGATTTCTGGACATTGACCGGCATTGATGCCGATACCAAGAAGGCTTTTTACTCTGTAAAAGGCGAAAGAACAGGCACGGCCACGTCACATCATTACACTGTAGATGGCAACGCTGAGCCAACAGTATGGGAAGAAACCAAAGACTTTGAATTCATTCACGTCGTTCCTCCCATGACGGCACCTGATTCATTACTGAACAGCCCGCTGAAGTTTGCTGACGACTCTCCTTTCCGTGACTGGATGGAAGTGGATCGCGAAACCCTGCAGAACCCCAACTACCCCAATGTCTGGGGCATTGGTGATGTGATGGGTATGCCCAGTAATAAAACAGCAGCCAGCGTGAAAATGCAGGCCAACATATTGGAACAGAACTTCCTCGCCTACCTTCAGGACCGCCCTCTTCCAGCACGCCATAATGGCTATACCTCCTGTCCACTGATTACCAGTATCGGCAAAGCCATGCTAGTTGAGTTTGGCTGGGACGGTGTACTGCTCCCATCTTTCTCGTTCATAGATCCTAAAGAGGAATCCTGGACAGTCTGGGTAATGAAAGAGCGCATGCTACGTCCTGCATACTACGCCATGCTCGAAGGCAAAATTTAAGGAGAACAAGATGACACTGACTGGCATTCTAACTGTTTTGTGGTACTCCGCCTTGCCTTGGTTGTGGCTGATCGCACTGATGCTGGTGGTTTTTTTAGCACCGCAGATTCTGGCGCGCGTTAAAGGCTATCACTTTGGTGCAACAGGCGGCATAGGCTCTAAAGTGCTGCCGCCAATCGTGGCGATTGCCTCTTTATTTTTGCTACCAATCCATACCCAATCAACCATCAGCTATGTAAATACCTGGGTTGACTGGATGAACCTGGTTAGCGCTTCGATTGGACTGGGTATTTATGCCTGGCTGGTATTGCACCCTATCTGCTATCTGCGCAACCGTAAAGCATGATTCAGGTACAAAGCGTATGACTGACGGCCTCATAATGAGGCCGTTTTTATTGCAGCACGTCCAATGCCCGACCATCTTCGATACGCATACGCCATTGATGATGACGACTGTTTTCGCGCACCAGCCAGCCACGCGCACGCACAGCCTGCCCGGTGAGGCCATCTAAGCGCTGAGAAAAACTTGCCAGATAGCGACGCGGCACCTGTATTGCCACCCCTCCCTGAAGATTAAGCCAAATATTGTCTTTACTTTGACCTACTCTGACCACGACTCCCTGTACCATAACAGCACCACGTGCAGAATCTGGCACGGCCACTGACGCTATCCCTGGTTGATAATCAGACAAACTCCAAATGCCTTTTTGCTCTGACCTCGCAAGCTGTTCAACAGGCCTAAGGCAATCTGCAAATTCCAGATTTGGGGCAACAAAGACCTGCATCACCCAGCCTTCTTGAAGCAAAAGCCGCTGCACATTGGTTTGGTCTGGTAAGAACAAATACGCCAGCAGTCGACCATAGCGATCACGCGAATCCTGTCCAGGCATCAGTAATACGCGGTATTCAACCCGTTGCAACAAGGTCTCTAGCGCCAGCTTACCCTCGCGGGCAAAAGGCTCATCTGCTTGTCCAGAGTAACCCAGCTCTGGCGCATCTATCCCTAGCAACCTGACACGCTCACCCTGACTTAACTCAACGGTATCGGCATCGATCACACGCGACACCCGATGGCTAGTAGTCGGGGCGGTGGGTGGACAGGTTTCCGCCAAAGCATGGGTAGGCAATAGCAGGCTGCTAACAAATACCGTATTCAAAATACAAGTAACGAATAAATTACTGATAAGAATCAACTTTAGTGATGATTTCAAAACAATTGCCTATATTTGCTATTGATATACCCAGAGTAGTTGGTTCATAGTCTGACAAATTAGTAGTCATGCGAACAGCGCCCAAGTCTTCTTTTACCGAATAACTATATTTTTAACCTTTGATGTTGGTTACCCACACATGCATAAGCTTCAAACCAAAATCATCTTTGCCCTTTCCAGTGTGATGTTGTTGTTAACCCTGGTGATCACCATTGCAAGCCTGGCCTCGTTCAGGGACTTTTCTATTCGAGCGGCTACCGAACATACCCGAACAGCGGCCGAAGTGATCCGGGTTGCACTCACTGAAGCGATGTTGACCGGCACCATAGACAAGCGTGATTCATTATTAGAGCGTATAGGCAACGTAAACGGACTGGATGAAGCGCGCGTCATACGTGGCCCACAGGTTAAACAACAGTTTGGTGACGGCATTCTGGGTGAGATGAGCGCCGATGCTACCGATCTAAGTGTACTCAGCAGTGGCGAGTCTGTTTTCACACTAACCGGCGGTATTCTCAGTCCCGAATTTCGTGCCACCATTCCCTATATTGCCACGTCTGATGGCGACGTAAACTGTTTGCTATGCCATAACGTAGCGGAAAACACGGTACTGGGTGCTGTGACACTAACGGCTTCTATTGAGCACATGAAAACAGCCGCTATCATGACGGTCGCTTTTCTGGTGATGGCCGTCGCCCTGTTTGCTTTTATATCCATCCTTTATCTGCGGCGCATGTTGCACCCTCTGGTAACCACCGCAAACGAAATTGAGACAGCCGTAGAGAGTGCCATCGACGGTGATTTCAGCCACCGTATTGAAAGCCGTACCAATGACGAAATTGGCAAGATTGCCACACAGTTCAATGCCTTGTCTGAGGGAATCACTAATAAACTCAGTCTGATTCGAGAAAATGTTGTCCAACTGGTGCAGTCAAAACCAGACTACCAAGGCGGCAACCTGCTGACAGAAACGGCTGAAACTGTTTCCGGCCTAGTCCGTGTTTCACGCTTCAAGCAAGCCATAGAAGAGGATGAAACCGCCAGTGAAGTTTTCCTGCGTATCAGCGAAGTATTAGAACAGGAATTCAACATCAATACTTTTTCGCTTTATGAAGTGGATCAGAATAAAAAAATGATTCATCCGGTGATGGTCGACAGTGTCCCCGAAGCACCTATTCACTGGTGTGATGCGGCCATTCACGATCACTGTGTTGGCTGTCGAGCTGTGCGCACCGGCCATTTGATTGATGGCTCTGAAAACACCCAAATCTGCCGTTCCTTCAGCACTGATGCCGCTAGTGCCAATAAACATTATATCTGCCTGCCAGTGATTGAGAGTGGTAGCGTTGGCAGTGTGGTACAGTTGGTTTTCGACTCTGAAGATGCGCATAAAGTACGTAATCAACGCCCACTGCTGGAGGCTTACCTACGTGAGGCTGCACCGGTACTCCAGGCTAAACGCCTCATGGCCAGCCTGCGTGAATCCAGTCTGAAAGATGCCATGACGGGACTGCACAACCGCCGTTTCCTGGAAGAGTATGCCGAAACCCTGATCAGCCA
This sequence comes from Nitrincola sp., assembly GCF_048264025.1. Taxonomy (NCBI): domain Bacteria; kingdom Pseudomonadati; phylum Pseudomonadota; class Gammaproteobacteria; order Oceanospirillales; family Oceanospirillaceae; genus Nitrincola; species Nitrincola sp. Next base: position 591 of record NZ_JBLXDN010000046.1, on the reverse strand, counting down.
GTGCAAACGCCGTTCAGTACCTATGGCACTGCTGATGATGGATCTGGATTATTTCAAACCAGTCAATGACACCTACGGACATGATGCCGGTGATCAGGTACTGCGCGAGCTGGCTATTATTCTACAGTCCAATGTCAGGGAATCAGATCTGGTGGTACGCTACGGAGGCGAGGAATTTCTTATCGTGTTGCTTGAAACCAATGCCGAACAGGCCATGCCTGTCGCTGAAAAAATTCGTACCGCGGTGGAAAGTCATAAATTCAAAGTGGCTGGCACCAGCCTCAGCAAAACCATCTCAGCAGGTGTAGCCGACTTCCCCAACGATGCCCAGGCGTTCTGGCAGGTACTCAAGTTTGCAGATGTATCACTTTATGCAGCTAAAGAGGGTGGCCGTAACCAGGTAGTGCGCTTTCATAAAGCGCTCTGGTCGGAAGATGCGGATTATTGATATAGACAGATCGCTGTAGGAGCTCACTCTGTGAGCGATTTGCGCCGCATCCTATTATCGCCCGCGGAGCGGGCTTATATGGACCCGCCCGTGTTGCAAGCTATTTTTGACTCGAGCAGATGTGTTGCACGCTTATATCCGAC
>NZ_JBLXDN010000045.1:0-25622 GCF_048264025.1 Nitrincola sp. | reverse complement strand
CTCATAGAAGCCGAGTAGGAGATTAGCGAAAGTGAGTGCACATCTTTTAATGGCCGAGCAGATATGCTCACTCATAGATCGGATATAAGCGTGCAACACATCTGCTCGAGTCAAAAATAGCTTGCAACACGGGCGGGTCCATATAAGCTTGCTGTAGGAGCTCACTCTGTGAGCGAATAGGTTTAATCGCCCGGAGACCGGGCTCTTACAGCGATTGGGTTTTATTCGCCCGGAGACCGGGCTCCCACAGACCGGGCTCCTACTAGTGATAGGTTTGGTCGTATTTTTTGCGGATTGCGACTAGCGCTGGCTGAATATCCAGTGGGGCATACTGCATGGCCTGTTCAAACAGTTCAGCATTTTCCTCTGACAGACGCTCTTCTTCACTCATCTGCTTCAACTTACGCATGGCTTCCATGAATTTTGGATGAGGGGATGACTGACTCATGACGGACCTCCTTGGGTCTTGAGGCAACAGGATCAGAGTGTTGCCAGTGGATTCACCGTCCAGGGCGGCTGAAAATGTGATTCTATCACGTCTTTTGTCACAGATTCGACCGAATCAAAGCACCATTTTGGCGACTTATCCTTATCAACCAGCAAAGCACGAACCCCTTCAACAAACTCGCCCTGACGACAACACTGTGCTGCCAGCCGCATTTCAAACTGAAACACAGCCTTCAATGGCAGGTGGTGTGCACGCTGCAACTGCTCTGCTATTAAACACAAAGACAACGGGCTGCCCTGGCTGACCGTTTGTTGAGCTCTGGCTAGCCAAGGGTCATCGGCTGGCAAGGCCGCCAGCCGATCGACAAAACCTTTGACCGAATCATCATCCAAGATTGCATTGATCAACGCCTGATGCTTCTGAATAGGCGTAGCCATCTGCTCAAATGCAGGTTGCGCATCAACCGCTAAATCGCTCAGCACACCGGTGATCACGGCCTGATTATCACCTTGATTCCAGACCTGAGCCAGCAGTTGCTCCAGCATGACCTGACGCTGATCCATTCGCAGCGCATAATCAGCCAACCCCAACCAAAGGGCATCCACGGCCTGTACATGACTCCCCGTCAAACCGAGAAATAATCCAATTTTTCCAGGTAACCGGTTCAGAAAGTAGCTGGCCCCCACATCAGGAAACAGACCAATGGTTACTTCCGGCATCGCCAGACGTGATGTGGGTGTCACCACCCGGTGGCTACAGCCATTCATCAACCCCAGACCACCGCCCATAACATACCCGCCACCCCAACAGATAATCGGCTTGGGATAAGTCTGAAGTCGGTAATCCAGACGGTACTCCGCCGCAAAATACTCATCGATTTCAGCATAGGCCTCCTCCTGAATTAAACGCCAGGCGCCGACCACATCGCCCCCGGCACAGAAGGATTTTTCACCAGTGCTGTCCAGCAACAAAGCCACCACACGTGGGTTTTCTTGCCAAGTATTCAGCTGTGGCTGAATCAGTCTGATCATCTCCTGGGAGAGCGCATTGAGAGTAGCTTCTGAATTGAGACAGATTTCGCCAATCAGATGGCCATCCTCTGTCGCATGCTCACGAAAAATCACGCAGGTCATAACGGGTCCTTAATCGACTAAATTAACGCGCGGCCCCCAGGGCCTTGGCCAAGGTCTGAGTTTGTGTTCCATCGCGTTCAGCATCCACCAGCCAGTTATGTAAATATGGCTCCAACAACTGCACCATCATGTCAATATGGCTGGCATCGGCATTCAGTGCCGGAATGTAAGCATAGGACTCACCGCCGCTTTCGATAAAATATTCACGATTTTCCTGACCTATCTCTTCAATGGTTTCCAGACAATCAGAGGAGAAACCCGGACAGAACACCTGCACCGATTTAACGCCCTTGGCGGGCAAGGATTTCAGGGTTTCATCCGTATAGGGTTTCAGCCACTCCGCGCGACCAAAGCGCGACTGGAAGGTAGTCAGATACTGATCCGGCTGTAAACCCAGCTGTTCTGCCAGCAAACGCGAGGTTTTATGGCATTCACAGTGATAGGGATCGCCTTGTAACAAGTAGCGTTTGGGTATGCCATGGTAGGACAAAATTAATTTGTCCGGCACCCCATGCTCAGCTTGATAATGGCGCACCTTGTCGGCCAGCGCCGTAATATAAGGCTCGAAGTCAGGATAATGGCTGATGAAATTCAGATCCGGCAACCAACGACGCTGAGTAAAGTCGGCAGCAATCGCATCAAAGGTGGAGGCCGATGTGGCACCGGAGTACTGGGGATAGAGAGGTAATACCACCAGCTTACGCACCCCGGACTGCTGCAGCTTTTCCAGTACCGAAGTAATGGATGGATTGCCATAGCGCATGGCAAACTCCACCTGTACCCGGTCACCGTAGCGATCACTGAAGTACTTTTTCAGGGCGGTGCACTGATCCTGAGTGTGGGTGAGCAAGGGTGAACCTGTATCCGTCCAGACTTCCCGATAGGCCGCAGCCGATTTTGCCGGGCGGATATTCAGAATGATGCCATTGAGAATAAACCACCAGATCGGCCTGGGTACCTCTACCACACGAGGATCAGATAAAAACTCTTTTAAATAGCGACGCAAAGCCGGTGTGGTCGGCTCATCGGGTGTCCCCAGATTGGTAATCAGTACACCAATTTTATCACCCTGAGAGTGATTAAAATCCTTCACGCCGTTAAAACGCATAATCATCAGTTCCTGTGAGTCATCAGCTGATCAGCTTTCCAGCTCGATGACATTAAATTCCACCAACGGACTGACATCCTGCTCGTAGTAGATGCTTTCTAAGCCAAACCCAAACAGCTTGAGAAATTCATCTTTGTACGCAGCATAGTCTGTCAGTTCAAACAAATTTTCCGTGGTCACTTGTGGCCAAAGTTCGCGGCAGGCATGCTGCACATCATCGCGCAGTTCCCAATCATCCAGACGATAACGCTGAGCATCATCCATCTGTGCGCCACTGCCATACAAACCTGTACGGAACAAACGCCAAACCTGATCCATGCAACCTTCATGAATTCCCTGCTCTTTCATGACTTTGAATACCATCGACAGATACAAAGGCATTACCGGAATCGCTGAACTGGCCTGGGTCACCACCGATTTGAGCACCGCCACGTTAGCCTGACCACCAATATCAGCCAATTTAGCATTTAAGGTTGCCGCCGTATTATCCAGATGCTGCTTGGCTTTACCCAGCGCACCGTGCCAGTAGATCGGCCAGGTGATATCGGTACCGATATAGCTATAGGCTACGGTTTTGCAGCCATCGGCCAACACACCCGCATCGGCGAGCGCATCAATCCACAGCTGCCAGTCTTCACCACCCATCACTTGCACAGTCGCCGCCACTTCTTCTTCAGTTGCCGGTTCAATTTCAGTTTCGATGATGCAGTCTTTATTGGTATCTATGGCGGTAGAACGGTAAACCTCACCAATCGGCTTCAACACGGAACGTATCACTTCACCGCTATCCGGCATTTTGCGCACTGGCGATGCTAGCGAGTAGACCACCAGATCAATCTGACCCAGATCCGCCTTGATCAGATCAATGACCTGCTGTTTAGCCTGATGAGAAAAGGCGTCGCCGTTAATGCTCTTGGCATAGAGTCCGGCTTCATGCGCCAGGCGCTCAAAAGCCGCGGCGTTGTACCAACCAGCCGTTCCGGTTTTCTTTTCAGTACCCGGCTTTTCAAAGAACACACCGATAGTGGCTGCCTCACTGCCGAAGGCAGCCGCAATCCGCGATGACATGCCATAACCACTGGACGCGCCAACGACCAGCACCCGCTTGGGACCAGCAACTTTGGGTTGTGCACGGGTGAATTCGATCTGTTCACGAATATTGGCTTCACAACCGATCGGATGGGTAGTGGTACAGATAAAGCCGCGAATTTTGGGTTTGATAATCATAGTAATGGGTATCTTTCATCTGATGCTAGAGAGTCTGACAAAGATACCATAAAAGCAGGAAGGGGTTAATCCAGGCGAGCAAAGCCGCAGAGGATAGAAAGGCCAGTGCTGGCCCACAGAGGTGCCAGCACTGGCCTGATTACCACAGCATTACCAGGCGGTGGCGAATTGCTCGTCAGTCATTTCGGTGATGGTCGCACTACCGGCCTTAACCATTCGTGCATATCCCAGATAGCGTGGCAGGATCTGCTCAAAGTAGAAGCGCGTGGTCACCTGTTTTGCCTCCAGGAAGGCATCATCTTCACCTTCAGCCTGCAGAATTTTGGCCGCTTCAGCTTGACGCAGCAATTCCCAGGCACCGGCTACGGTACCCAACAGCATCATGAAATTATAAGCCACGGCGCCAGCTAGCTGCGCATCATCACCAGCACCGGCCAGCAGTTCATCACGTGCAGTTTCAATGGCAGCCACGGCCTGCTCCAGATCAACTGCCAGATCCGCAAACGCGCCACCCATAGCAATGGTTTCACGCATTTCAGACAACAGCAACGTCAGGGCTTCGCCCTTATCCAGCAGTATTTTACGACCGACCAGATCCAGTGCCTGGATGCCATTAGTACCTTCATAAATCGGCAGGATACGCGCATCACGGTAGTGCTGAGCCGCACCGGTTTCTTCGACAAAACCCATACCCCCATGAACCTGCACGCCCAATGAAGTCACTTCCTGAGCAAATTCGGTACACCAGCCTTTTACCACCGGTGTCAGCAGTGCAGCACGAGCTTTTTCGCGAATACGACGCGATTCATCTTCTGCATGATGGGCAAAATCAATGCTGCCACAGGCATCATAGGTCAGTGCGCGACCGGCTTCGGTCAAGGCTTTCATGGTCAGCAGCATGCGCCGCACATCACCATGACGGATAATCGGACCCGGTACTTTATAACCAACAGCCGGGCTCTGGATGCGTTCATTGGCGAACACCAGTGCTTGCTGGTAGGCACGTTCTGAAATAGCCACCCCCTGCAAACCCACCCCCAAACGGGCGTTGTTCATCATGGTGAACATACAGGCCAGGCCGCGGTTCTCTTCACCGACCAGGTAACCGACAGAGTTTTCAAATCCCATCACCGCCGTGGGGCTGGCATGGATGCCCATTTTGTGTTCCAGCGACAAGGGCTTGGTATTGTTGTACTCACCCAGCGAACCATCGGCATTGACCAGGTATTTTGGCACCAGAAAGAGGGAAATACCGCGAACACCGGCAGGCGCATCCGGCAAGCGAGCCAACACCAGATGAACGATATTTTCAGTCAGACTGTGATCGCCCCAGGTGATAAAGATTTTTTCGCCAGTGACACGATAAGCATCGCCATCTTTCTCCGCTTTACAACGCACCTGCGACAGGTCTGAACCAGCACTGCCTTCAGTCAGGTTCATGGTACCCGCCCACTCACCACTGATCAGTTTCGGCAGGTAAATCGCTTTCAATGCATCATCAGCATTAATGGACAGACACTCTACCGCACCCTGTGACAGCAGAGGGCAAAGGCCCCAGGCCATATTCGCCGCTTGCCACATTTCCATAACCGCAACCGAAAGCAAATAAGGCATGCCCTGTCCACCGTGCTCAGGATCAAACTGCAGCGATCCCCAGCCACCTTCAGCATACTGATTATAAGCGTCGCGGAAGCTCTCAGGACAAACAACACCGCCGTCCTTGAGACTGACACCTTTCTGATCGCCATCCCAATTGGTCGGCGCCACTACATCACGAGCAACACGTGCCGCCTCATCCAGAATTGCATCAACCATATCGGCTGATGCATCTTCGAAGACAGGGAGGGTTGATAATTCTGTCATCCGCGCTATCTGATTCAGCGCAAGTTTCATGTCTTTTACCGGAGCGTTATAGTCAGCCATAAACTACCTTCTATTGATCATTCGAACACATTCAAATGGAAGTCATCGCCTATCTAGCTAGCGCATTGCCATCCATAAGGGTTTATACTTATTCTAGCACGCTAAGCGTATCTGATAAGCACAAAATCGGTTACTCTGTTACTTATACTGAACGATTTTTACAACACATGACAGACAGGATAAAAAAATGCAGGATATTCACGGCTATTACCTGGAAGATCTGACGGTGGGCATGAGCGATTCTTATGCTAAAACCATTTCTGAATCAGATGTTTATATGTTCGCTGGCATCTCAGGTGACAATAACCCGGTGCATATCAACGAAGAATATGCCAAAACCACCATTTTCAAACAGCGCATCGTACACGGTATGTTCAGTGCCGCACTCATCTCCACGGTAGCCGGCACCCGTCTGCCAGGACCAGGGGCTATCTACATCGATCAACAGATCAAGTTTAAAGCCCCCGTGCACATTGGTGACACCGCCAAAGCCACGCTGACCGTCATAGACATAGATGAAAAGCGTCGCCGGGTAAAAATGCGCACTGATGTAACGGTAGGTGAAACACTAGTCGCGACAGGTGAAGCCACCTTTATGGTCGACAAGCGCGAGGCTTGATACAAAGATGAGGCGCCGGTTCAGATTTTGAACTGGCGCGCATACTCAACCTCTTGTTTATTCAAGCGACTACTCAAACAAACGCGGCTGTAATATCTCGGGTTTGAGAAAGTCCTTTTCTCCCAGATTGTCATGATCTCCAAGTAAACGACCCTGCTTTTCAAGTCCGTAGTAGGTCGATTTATGAAAGGTATCCAGATACAGCGCACGCGTTTCAGCCACATCTCCAGTATAACGCGGATCCTGTGGTCGCTCCTGACTGTTAATGTAATCGGCCAGATCCCAGGAGTCTTGTACGCTCATACTGTAGGGTTGCCCCAACGGCATGTTGTGGTGAATAAAGCCTGCCAGGGTGAAGATTCGGCTAATACCCGCGCCCCAATTATACGATGTATCTCCCCAGACAGCGGGAAACTGTACATGATCACCCACCCTCAAACCGCCGCCATCCTCCGCATGGCAAATGCTGCAGTTGGCTTCATACAAAACCTGCCCGCGTTCATAAGAGGGATCGGCATCCGGCTGCTCAATGGGATAACCACGGCCATAGAGACTATTTCCCGGTTGATAGATAGGTACGCCTTTTGCTAACCACTGATGGTAAGCCGCCAGCGCTAACAGATTGTCGCTACCGTACTCCAGGGGCTTTCCATTCATAGAATAACTGAAACAACCGGCAATTCGCTCTTCCAGACTATTCACCTGCTGGTTTTTGGGACGAAAATTCGGTAATACCACGGCCGCAGGCCAGACAGGTGCTGAAAAAGGCTGCGCGCCGTCTCCCAGATGGCAACTGGAGCAATTCATGTCGTTAAAAACATTTTCACCACGCAACTGCTGAGTGTTTACAAACAGATCATGTCCACGGCGGATTACCCGTTTCAGCTCCGGGTGAATATTGGCTTCTTCCAAATCAGCCAGCGTAGGTGGAACATGAACATACTGCCCGTCTTCCGGTTGCGGAACATTGACTGGAAAGCGAGGGGTTTCAACCGCCAGGCTCAAACCTGCCCAACTGGTCAATACACTGATACTCAGGACGTTTATTAACTTAACCATGGTTAGATCCTCACTTAGCTGGCTGCACAGATAACCAGGCCGCTACAGCCTTGATATCCTCATCATTCAAACGCTCAGCAATTGCCAGCATCAGGTGTTGTGGATCATTTCGGCGTTTATCCTGCTGCCAGTTGTGTAGCTGGGCTTGCAGATAACCGGCGTGCTGTCCGGCAATACCGGGGAAATTTTCACCGGCACCCTGATTATCAGGCCCATGACAAGACTGACAGGAAGGAATATAGCGAGACCAATCACCCAGCGTTGCCAGCCTTTCGCCCTGTTTCAGCAAGGCTTCGTCAGCATCATCTGCGCCTTGAACAACGTTTGGCATCAACTGGCTGAAATATACAGCGACATCCTGCATCTGCTGATCATTAAGCATGGCAGCGAAAGGGGCCATAGACGCATTCTCTCGCTGACCACTATTAAAGTCCTGCAATTGTTTATACATATAGGCCGCATCAAGGCCAGCCAACCTGGGCCAGGATTCGGCACCCGGAATGGACAAACCATTGCCATCGGCCTGATGGCAGGCGGTGCATACCGCAGCAGCTGCCTGACCCCGTTCAGCATCACCATCCAGAGCCGAAACAGTTGTTGAAAATCCAAATATCAGTAAAACGAGCGACAGGGGTTTTAAGGGGTATGTTTTCATTATTGGTTGCTCCTTACCTCTAACATCACACCGCGCGGTGCAATCTTAAACAACCCTACTCTCGAAGCGGCTATTAAGCCATTAGTAAAACCCTTGTTTAACTAAAGAGATCTTTAGTGGGTGACTCATGCACTCAGACACTTGTGCAACAGCTCAGCGAGTGATTCCACCTGCATTTTCACCATGATGTTATGCCGGTGCACATCCACTGTACGCGAACTGATACTCAACTGTTCGGCAATACGCTTGCTGGGCGTACCCTGCAACAGGAAGTCGAGCACCTGCACTTCTCGTGGAGTCAACGTCTGACGCAACTCTGCCACCGGACGCAACTCGGCCTGTTGCTGTAATAATAGGCGATGCAGCTCAATCGCCCGCATCACCGTATCCAGCAGCAGTTGGTCGTTATAAGGTTTTTCAAAGAATTCAAAGGCACCCGCTTTCATCGCTTTGACCGCCATGGGTACATCTCCATGGCCGGTCATGAAAATAACCGGTAACGTAGGTGCTACTCGATTCAGCTCTCCTTGCAACACCAGCCCACTCATACCAGGCATACGAATATCCAGTAAGGCACAGCCAGGTTGATGCCAGTCAGCTGCCTGCAGAAATTCAGCAGCGCCAGCATACTCCTGAACCCTCAGATCAACTGACTCCAACAACCAGCGCAACGAACGCCGTACGGCAGCCTCGTCGTCAACGATGTGAATAATGGCCCTATTCATCTACCTCTTCCTCCGCTCCAATGGCTGTCACCGGCAGCCACAACTGTGCAATCGCACCACCCTGCTCATGATTCTTTAAGGTGAGTTGCCCACCCAACGATTCAGCCAATGTCCGACTCATCGACAAGCCTAATCCCATCCCCTGTTGCTTAGTGGTCATAAAGGGTACAAACAACTGCGCTTCAAACTCACTATCTATGCCCTCACCCCGGTCTTCAACGTTAATACATAACTGCGCCTTCACGTCATCATGTTGTATCCGGATGATGAGTTGACGCACTTCAGGTTCACGGTTCTGCATGGCATCCAAGGCATTGGTGATGAGATTAGCCAGTACCTGTAATAGATGCGTTTTGTGACTGTAGATCAATGGTAGTTGATCATCCAGATAGCACTGCGGCTCGACACCTTCCTGTTTAAGGCGAGTCTGACAAAATGCCAGAGCATCCTCCAACAACTGCGAAGGCTCCAGCCATTCAAAACATCCCTGCTCTTTGCGCAAAAACGCCCGGATATTACGGATGACTAATGCTGCCTGATCCGCCTGAATAGCTATTTGACCAGCCACATCTCGCAACTGCTCTCGTCGGGATACAGACAGGGGCTCATCTCGTTCAAGATGACGCACCGACCCGCGGGCATAGTTGGCAATGGTCGTCAGCGGCTGATTCAGCTCGTGCGCCAGTCCAGCCGCCAGTTCACCCATCAGGGTAAAGCGCGACAGATGCAGCAGTTCATCCTGGCGCTGGCGTGCATCCTGCTCAGCCTGCTGCTGACGCTGCACAGACAACTGCAGCTCACGTGTGCGGCGACGCACCAGATACTCTGCACGAATATGATGAAAAGAGATCAATAACAGCAACGCAGCAGCCATCAGCAACCCGTAACGGTATGACATCAACCAGTGCCAGATAGGGTTATGCGGAAATGCCTCAAACGGACCGATCCGCAGGCGCTCAAACAGCTGATAAACCGACTGATATGATACCGGTGCATCCCAGAAGCTGTGATCCTGTTCCAGAGTAACACTCTCACTCTGCATCAGAGCGGCTGTGACTTGCCGCGCCAGCTGGGTTGATGCACGAGTGGTGCGTAAAAAGGGCCAGCCAGGATAAAGATCTGTCGAGGTCATACAAGCATAGCCCGGCTGCTTCTTTGGCTGCACCAGTTGCAAACTGTTTATATCCAGCTTGCTCTCCAGCGCCATCATTTCAGCCAGACAGCTGCGCACTATAACAGCATCAAATTCACCTGCCAGTAACCGATGAATCAGCTGATCCATCGGGAAACCAGTAAACACCCATTGATTACCGGCGGTTTCAGGATGCACTCCTTGACTGTGCATCTGATCTACCAGCACCTGAAAACCACCAAAGGCATCAGGACTCACTGCACCAATAGTCAGGTTGCGAATAGCGCTGAAATTCTGCAACTCGGGGCGGTCATGCCGAACCAGTAAGGCGGAACCGACATGATGCAAGGGCAAATCAGCGTGAAAATGCGCCAATCTGGCCATAGGAGCTAAATCATAATGACTGCTCAGAGCTACATAATGTCCCGGATTGGTAATCACAAAATCCAACTGTTCGGCCAACAGAGCCGCTTCCAGCTCAGCCAGAGTCATAGGATGAATTTCCAGCTGATGATCGGGCAGTTGCTGCTGCAAACTGGCCAGTGGCGCTAACCACTGTTGCTGAAAATCATCAGAAGCACGCCAGTCCAGTATGCCAATCTGCACCGGCAAAAGCTCTGTTTGTGCTATCGCGCGGCCACCCAGCAAACAGCATGCGAAGAGTAGCAGGCTTAGTAGCTTACTCCAGCCAGCGGTAGAGGGTACGCCGGCCGATGCCCAGCAGTGCCGCAGCACGGCGTTTATTTCCATTCACTTCATCCAATACCATATGTACATAACGTTGCTGCAACTCATCCAAGGTCGGCAGTAGATTACCTGCCAGCAGGCGCTGCTCTTTTTCGTTACCAGCCGTCGTCATCTGAGTCGATGCTTCGGCAACCGGATTCAGTGCTTCCAGGAGCCGGCCAGGTAGATGTTGCGGTTCAATCCAGTCACTGTCACAAAATGCCACAGCGCGCTCAACCACATTTTGCAACTCTCGCACATTGCCCGGAAAACTGTAGCTACGAATCAAGCTCAGGGCCGCTACAGAAAATCCTTTAACGGGTTTTCCTTGAGTCATCGCAATCTGACGCACAAACTGCTGCGCCATCAATTCCAGGTCATCATCACGCTCCCGCAGCGCGGGAATCTGGATGGCAAAGGTTTCCAAACGATAATAGAGGTCTTCACGAAAGCTGCCCTCTTCTACTTTCTGCTTCAAGTCCCGATGCGTAGCCGCAAAAATACGCACATCTACCTGTACCTCTGTATCCTGACCGACTGGGCGTATCGAGCCATCCTGCAGTGCACGCAGAAGCTTAGCCTGCAGCGCCAGCGGCATTTCACCTATTTCATCGAGTAACAAGGATCCACCCTGAGATTCCTGCAACAACCCCTTGCGAGCCTTATTAGCACCGGTAAAAGCACCTGCAGCATGACCGAAAAACTCACTCTCCAACAGCTCTTGTGGAATACCGGCACAGTTCACCGCCAGAAAAGGCCCTTCAGCCCGATCACTTTCTGCATGCAAGGCACGAGCAACCAACTCCTTGCCGGTGCCGCTCTCACCATTGATTAGTACCGGCCCTTGCGCCCTGGCAACTACTCGGATCTGATCAAACAGCGTCCGGATTGCTCGGCTTTTTCCCAGCATGCCGTGAAAAGAGGCAAGCTGCTGTGACATTTGTCGGAACTGACGTAACTCATTACGTACTTTGTGATTCTCCAGCACTTTTTGCACGCTCAGCATAAAGTGATCCAGATCCAGGGGTTTGGTCAAAAAGTCATCAGCACCTGCCTGCAGGGCCTCAACCGCCTGACGCACACTGCCGAATGCGGTAATAACAATAATACCCGGACGTTGCGACTCATCCTGCTGCATCACCGTTTTAACCAGTGTCATACCATGACCATCCGGCAAACGCAGGTCAGTAATAATCAGGGCCGGTTGCTGCTGATCCAGCCAGGCATGCGCATCAGCCAGGGTTTCAGCTACGGCCAATTGGAAACCTTCAGCTTCCAGCTCTTCGCTAATCAGGTTAGCCAAGGCCTGATCGTCTTCCACCAGTAATAAAGGAGATCGAGTTTTAGACATGATCATTTTCCTGTGTGTTAGCCAGCGGAAAGGTTAATTTAAAACAGGCGCCGCCCAATACACTATCACCTATACGAATTCGTCCTCCATGTTCTTCCACGATACGTTTTACGATCGCCAATCCGAGACCACTGCCTTCACCGGGTGTTTTGGTGGTAACGAAAGGGTCGAATACCTGGTCACGAATAGCCGCATCGATACCGGGACCAGCATCTTCGATGGTCAAATGAATAGACTCATTTACACCCCAGGCCATTCTAACCGGCCCTTGTGGACAGGCCTGACATGCATTGCGCAACAGGTTGATCAAGGCTTGCTCGAGACTGAGTGAATCGCCGCAAAGCATCGCTGCCGGGCCTGGTTGCAGCTCGATTTTATAACCTTCTCCGGCAATCAGGGCCTGCGCTCTAAGTAGCAGGGCTTCGAGATCCAACTGCCGTGGTCGGGCTCTGGAGGAGCGTCCATAAGACAGTAGTTGCTGAATAATAGAGGTCATGCGCGCGGCTTGCTGACGAATCATTGCCAGCTCACGAAGATCCTGCGGACTTTCCAAACGTCGTTGCAGGCGGCTGGCTCGCCCATCCACGACACTCAATGGTGCTCCCAGCTCATGTGCCACACCCGCCGATAATTGACCCAGAGCAGCCAGGGTTTCTGTCTGGCGCAAACGTTCAGCAATAACCTCACGTGCCAGGCGCTGCTCTTGCTCACGCGATTCAGCCTGTTGAATCGCATCCAGCATGCCATTCAATCCCAAGGCCAACTGACGGATTTCAGTAGGCCCATGCACGTCAGCTCTATGCCCATGCTCTCCCGATTCAACCCGGCGGATACTCGTCAGAATACGATTTACAGGCCCCCCGATAGCACGCTGATGCGTCCATACCAAAATAAACAGTATCATCAGAGAGACCAGGGCAAAGCCACCCCATGAGCCGTAGGCCAGACGCTGCAACTGCTGATCTATATCACGGTGACGCCGGGTCACCTGTAACAAACCGTTCGGTTGTCCTACCTCATCAAACATGGGCATAAAAAACGAATACACATCACGCCCCCTAATCTGCTCATACTGCTCAAACTCCCCAGCCAAAGTTTTTTGCAAGGCATCTTCGGCTTGCCTCTGGGTAGGGTTGACCACACCGAAGCTGATCAGCGGCTGCCCCTCTGCATCAAACAGATAGGCACCGTAGACCTCTGTCATGCCAAACAACGCCGCCATGCTGCTTTGCATCTGTTCCAGATCATTACGCTCTAATGCCTGGCTCACTGGTAAGTAAACAGCCCGAGCAACTAACTGCAGATCACGCTGCATACGCTGCTCAATAAAATTACTCACCAGCGCCTGACCGGCTGACAGAATCAATGCCAGAATCAACAATACAGGCAACGCCACTCGGATCAGCAACACGTGTCGTAAGCTTGCGGATGAAAATAACCTTTTCAATACAGACCTCAATACTAGGATTTAATGGCACATGCGCCATTATGACACATTTAGCAGCACACTTTAACTGGCTTACAAAGCGGTCCATTTAATAAAAAAATTAAAAATATAAAGTAAATGCAATTAATTCAAATAGTTAGAAGTAAAAAGCAAAACATGGCATGGATCTGGCTATAGACTAATTGAATTTAATCAAAGGAGTTATTCAGATGAAGAAGACATTACTTGCCGCCGCACTGACTAGCCTGATCTCACTGGGTTTTGCCGCTACAGCAACCGCTAATGAAAGCGAAGCTGCCACTCAGGCACAGCAGGCACCACAGCAGGCGCCGATGGAGTTTGCTGAAAATGATCTGCAAACCTTTGCATCCGTTCAGAGTGACCTAGACACTATCCGTGCCGACTATTCAGCACGCCTGGAAGCCACCAGCGACCAGGAGCAGGCGGCTGCACTACAGCAGGAAGCCAGCCAATTGATGGTAGAAGCTGTACAAGAAGCCGGCATGGATGTTGAAACCTACAATAACATCGCCCTTGCACTGCAAAGTGATCCGGAACTGCGCGACGAAGTCGCTTCGATGATTAACTAAGCAGGTAGAATTATCGCCCGGTTTATGTAGGGGCTCGGCCCGTGTAGGAGCTCACTCTGTGAGCGAATAACTTATCGCCCAGAGACTGGGCTCCTACAGAGCGAAGAATCTATCGCCCAGGGACTGGGCTCCTACAGAACGAAGAATTTATCGCCCAGGGACTGGGCTCCTACAGAACGAAGAATTTATCGCCCAGAGACTGGGCTCCTACAGAGCGAAGAATTTATCGCCCAGAGACTGGGCTCCTACGCACCCAATCCACCACTATCGTTTGCTGCTCAGGGCTAACCAATGTTGGGGCGTGACCTACCTCGCTAAAGATTACACTTTCTGCCGTGGGTTGTGCTTTCTGCATAGATTCCAGCAGGCTGGCTGAGAGCAGATCAGATTCAGCCCCACGCACAATCATCAGTGGACAGCGAATAGCCTGCCATTGTGGCCAGAGTGTCTGCCCATCATCATCGACCTGAAAAGCCTTTACCAGCGCTGGATCATAATGCAGGGTGTAACGACCATCTGCGAGACGACGACTGGAGGTGATCGCCATACGCCGCCAAAACTCAATGGTGTTTTTACCAAAAGTTACATAGACCGCTTGTAACCACTGTTCAAATTCGGTCAGCGAATTAAACCCTGGCTGAATACTGATATAGTCCCGGATGCGCTGCAACGCCTCGTCAGGTAACTCTGGTCCCACATCATTCACCAACAAAGCACAGATTGGCGTGTCCTCTTCTGCCGCCAACAACATACCGATCAGCCCCCCCATCGATGTGCCGACCCAGATGCATTGATCTAAGTGAAACGCATCTAGCAGTTGGCGCGCCACTTCAACATAGCGTGGCAACACGTAATCCTCTTCAGGCGAGGGACTCCACTGGGAGTGCCCACGTCCGGGAGTATCCGGGCAAAGCACAAAATAATCCTGTGCCAGCGTGAGGGCTAATTCATCAAAATCCCGGCCGGTGCGGGTCAAACCATGCCAGAGCACTACAGCCGGCGCTGTTTGGTCTCCCCAACAGGTTACATGCACCTCTAGATGATTGCATTGAACAAAATGATGTTGTGCTTGCATATCAACTCCTTATTAAGGTGTCCACAGATCAGGAAGACTGCACCCAATCTTTAGACAGCTGCCCTGCCCAATCACCGAACCAGCGATCCAGAGGACGAGCCAGAAACTGCTGATAATCACGACAACAGTCATTTAAACGTTTTCTATCAGACGCAAGCTGCTCCACCTCAACCCAATCATTCCAGGCTCGGTACAAGCCCCAGTCCGGCCGATCAATTTCACAGTTAGGCAAACGGTAGTGCCAGGTAGGTCGTGCCTTAATCAATACATCCTGAGTTTTACCAGCAACACGTGGAGCATCCAGGTACTTGAACAACGGTAGCAGATCCAAGGCGCGATTGCGGGTTGGATTAAACCTCAAGTAATCATCAATCAGTTGCGACTGATCCGGCCAGTACTCAGGATCAATCACTTTCAATACATAGTCTTTAGGAAACGGCTCAGCGAACAGGGTAACACGCCGGGCCAGATCAATTTGTGCGCGCTTAAACAACCATTCATAAAGACATAAAAACGACTTCAGTACAGCGACTAACAGCTCGGCATCTTGTGAAGGTATTTCTGGATTAAACTGCATGCCAAAAGCGTTGGTGAGCATATCTGAAGTACCTCGGGCGCCGGCATTGCGCAACTCGACAATGAGCTGCTCAACCTCATCAAGGCGACTCAACGGCAAAGGGGGGCTTACCACTTCCAAAGGTACCAGTGGCAAAGAAACGGTTTTCAATAGAGCCTCAGCCGACTCGCTCACCTCCCCCGATAGAGTATCGACAGCATGCTCTCGACGCCCAATTTTTTTAAGCAGATCGAAATCCAGCTCGACTATCCAATCTCCAGCCGAATCGCCGGTCAAACGGCGCTCATAGCGACCATCCTGCTTAACTGAAAGCGACATCAACTGGCTGATCAGATCACTGACCTGATCCAGCGACATGCCATTCATCTCGATTTCAACACCGCATCGGCGCACTCCACCTTCGGCATTTTGCTGCCATGGAGGGGTTCTTAGTTTTGAGAGTTCAGCCATAAATCGTCCCTTTTATATCAGTAGGATGCAGATTCCGCTGCTTGCAGTCTACGATAAACCCAGGCCTGGCTGCCATCATGCAGCGTCATTTTCACTCGCTCGTAACGCACACCCAAGCGCTCATAGCGGTCCAGCCTTACCAGCTCAGTCGCATTGACTTCAAATACCAGACCCGGAGTTTGTGCGGTTGGATCTGCAATAATATTCAACCCCTCTCGCCGCTTACCCGGCAGCAACGCCTCTTCTGACACACCGACACGACCCATAACCACAAAACGCACCCAGGGGCTTTTCAGTGTACCAAAAGCAAACACCCTGTGGGTGCCCTCTTTCAGTGCAGGCAAATGCTCTGGTGGCGTATAAAAAAACGGACTTAACAATACCAACCAAAGATAGAGCGGCAACAGTAATACCAGCCCGAAAGCCACCCAAACCAATCTCTTGCGACACTTTTTTGAGCCGTGCTTACGGCGTTCAAAACACATACGACCTCAGCGATTAAATTAACTCGTAGCTATCATTATAGATAAGGTGGCGTACACGCGCTGATAATCACACATTCCACCTCGCCGACATTGCGAAAGCGGTGTGGCTGGCGACTATCAAACAGATAAGCATCACCCGCTTTGAGAATTTGTTTGCGGTCTCCCACTGTCAGTTCGATACTACCGGAAATTACCACACCGCCCTCTTCAGACTCATGCTGCAGCATGCTGCGCCCGGTATCGGCCCCAGGTTCATAGTGCTCATGCAGAATTTGCAGTTGATGGTGGCGCATATCACCCACTTGACGATAATCCACCGGGCCTGATGTCAACGGCAGCAATTCACTGGCTTTAAAAAATACCCGGTTTTCTTCTGGCGGCTCCAGTGCAAAGAAATCAGTCAACGATAATGGAATAACTTCCAGAATTTTTTTCAGTGAAGAGACAGAAGGGCTGCTCTGATTGTTTTCGATCAATGAAATAGCCGCATTGGTGACGCCTGCACGCTTGGCTAACTCGCGCTGCGAAAGACCGGCATTCTGACGCACAAAGCGCAACCTGGCCCCCAATTCGAAATCATCCTGTGTACTCACCTGCTCATTCATACCGCTCACTCCGAAACTGCACCAAAATATTACCCCACACCCTAACCTGAGCACTGAAATGGGGCATAAAATTACACTTGCGTTAAATGGTTCAAATATGCGATAACTAAACTTAACACACGGGCCACGCGATGTCCGATATGGTTAACCCTGAACTGGCACAATTTGTGCAAACCTATCCACCTATAGGTCTACATACGTGTCAGGCATTGCCAGCAAGGGCGTTATCCTTAGGGAATAATAACTATAATACCCACCTAGTAGAAAGTGGAGTGTTATTTTTCGCCCTTACTGTCAATTTTAATTAACAAGTCAGCTGAACTGACGCAGGAGGAGAAAGATATGCTAGCAGGCACGGCCAATGAGCCATTGGTGCGCTTTACCGGTGTGCAGAAAACCTACGATGGTGAGACTCTCGTCGTCAAGGACCTTAATCTCAACATCCAGAAAGGCGAATTTGTCACGCTGCTGGGTCCATCCGGCTCCGGTAAAACCACTTGCCTGATGATGCTGGCCGGTTTTGAAACCCCTACCAGCGGCGATATTTTTCTTGGCGAGCAACGCCTGAACACCCAGCCACCACACAAACGCAATATTGGCATGGTGTTTCAAAACTACGCCCTGTTTCCACACATGACCGTAGAAGAAAACCTCTACTACCCGCTCAAAACCCGCAAGATGCCCAAAGCCGACGCCAAAGCCAAAGTAGACAAAATCCTGCAGACTATCCAACTGGAATCCTTTGCCAAGCGTCGCCCGGCACAGCTGTCCGGTGGCCAGCAACAGCGTGTGGCACTGGCACGCGCCCTGGTATTTGAACCGCAATTAGTGCTGATGGATGAACCCCTGGGCGCACTGGATAAGCAGTTGCGTGAACACATGCAATTGGAGATCAAACACCTGCACGAAAACCTGGGTCTGACCGTGGTATTCGTTACCCACGACCAGAGCGAAGCTCTGACTATGTCGGATCGTGTTGCCGTATTCAATGATGGTGTCATCCAACAAATCGACACCCCACAGGCGCTGTATGAATACCCGGCGAACTCCTTTGTTGCGCAGTTTATCGGTGAAAACAACACGCTGATGGGTAAAGTATTATCAACCGAGGGTGATTTCTGCCAGGTCAGCTTTGGTGAAGGATTGGGCACGCAAGCATCGAAAAGTCAGTTGCTCGCCGCCGGAGACCGGACACGCCTGTCCATTCGTCCGGAGCGTATCCACCTGAATAGTGGCAGTATTGAGCTGCCCAACCGCTACAAAGTCAAGCTGCACGAATTCATTTACTTGGGCGATCACTTGCGCCTGCGTTGTGAGCTTGCAGGTAATGACCAGTTTTATGTCAAGGTGCCGGTCAGTGAACTCTGCCCGTCTTTGTCCGTCGGCGATTTCATCGATATCGGCTGGCGTGATGAAGATGTCAGGGCACTGGACGCATCTTGATTTTTTGCTGCAACACACCTGAAAACCTATCCGAAAATAGCGGAGATAAAAAAAATGAAACTGAAAAATAAAACAGCTAAACAACTATTAACTGGCGGTCTGCTCACAGCTGGCCTGGCCATGGCCGGCAGTGCACAAGCCTTTACAGTTATCTCCTTCGGTGGCGCTAACGGCGATGCACTGCAGGAAGCCTATTATGCACCTTTCGCCAGCAGTACCGGTACAGATCTCACGCCTGGTGACTACAATGGCGAATTCGCACGTATTCGTGCCATGGTTGAAACCGGCAACGTCAGTTGGGACCTGGTAGAAGTTGAATCTCCTGAGCTTATCCGCGGTTGTTTTGAAGGCTTGTTCGAACCGATTGATTGGGAAAAACTGGGCATCAAAGATCAGTTGATTGACCCAGCTGTGACTGAGTGTGGCGTTGGCATGTTTGTATGGTCTACCGTTCTCGCTTACGACGCTGACCGCCTGGACAAGGCACCACAAAGCTGGGCTGATTTCTGGAACGTTGAAGAGTTTCCAGGTAAGCGCGGTCTGCGTCGCGGCGCCAAATTCACCCTTGAATTTGCACTGATGGCTGACGGTGTGCCAGCTAATGAAGTTTACGATGTATTAGCAACGCCAGCCGGTGTTGATCGTGCCTTCGCTAAACTAGAAGAAATTCAGGACCACATTCAGTGGTGGGAAGCTGGTGCACAACCACCACAGTGGCTGGTTGCCGGTGATGTAGTAATGTCCTCAGCCTACAATGGCCGTATTGCTGTCGCTCAGGAAGAAGGCCGTAACCTGGCAATCAACTGGTCAGGCAGCGTATACGATTTGGATTACTGGGCTATCGTACAGGGCAGCAGCCACGCGGATACAGCCTATGACTTCATCCGTTTTTCCAGTCAACCAGAAACTCAGGCTGAGTACTCTAAACGCATCCCTTACGGCCCGGTAAATCCGGAAGCACTGGCTAAGCTGCCTGAAGAGCAAGCTCTGCGCATGCCAACCAATGAAGCCAACCTCGAGGGTGCCCTGGCCGTTAACACAGAGTTCTGGGTTGACTACGGCGAAGAACTGGAACAGCGCTTTAATTCCTGGGCGTCTCAGTAAGTCTCTCATACCGGTCAGGGACGACCGGTTTATTGTTTAATTAACGGGTCTGCATAAGACCGGAGGAGATAATGACCAGCATTACGGCCACTCAGACACTCGACGGAACCCAACCGGTTTCCGGCCTTAAGGCGCAACTGCGCCGTGCTGAACGCTTAAAAAAAATAAAGGCCATGTTGCTCGTTGCACCACTGGCCCTGTTTCTGATTGTCGCCTTTGTACTGCCGATCAGCAGTATGTTATGGCGCAGTATCGACAACTCTGAAATCAGCCAGGTCATGCCGCAAACAGCCGCCCTGATTGCACAATGGGATGGTACTGAGATTCCAGAAGAAGCCGTGTTTGCAGCACTGGCTGAAGAACTACGTGAATCCAGAGCAGATGGTGGACTGGGCCGTATCGGTCGACGCCTGAACTATGAGGATCCCACCTTCCGCTCCTTGCTAACCCGTACAATCAGAACACTACCAGCCACCACTGAAGTGAGCTGGACAGATGAGCTGACCGGTATCGACGCTCGCTGGAATGACACTGAAACCTGGTTGGTGCTGCAACGCGCCGCACCCACTACAACAGACCGTTATTTACTTGCCTCGCTGGATATGGAACGCGGTGATGATGGCAAAATCACCCGGGTTGAGCCCAATCAACAGCTATATATACAAGTGTTCAAGCGCACACTGGTTATTGCTGGTGGCGTTACACTCATCTGTCTATTTTTGGGCTTTCCACTGGCTTATTTGCTGGCAACGCTCCCCCCTGCTAAAAGCAACATCCTGCTGATTTTTGTTCTGCTGCCTTTCTGGACTTCGTTACTGGTCCGTACAGCGGCCTGGATCGTGCTGCTGCAATCCGGTGGTCTGGTCAATGCAGGTCTAATGTGGGCCGGGTTGATTGACTCACCTATGCAGTTGGTGTTCAACCGTATCGGGGTATTCTTTGCCATGGTGCATGTGTTGCTGCCCTTTATGATCCTGCCGCTTTACAGTGTAATGAAAGGTGTATCACCCACCTATCAGCGCGCCGCTGTTTCTCTTGGCGCCCACCCTTTTGCCGCGTTTTGGCAGGTCTATGTACCTCAAACCATTTCCGGCATCGCTGCTGGTACCATTCTGGTGTTCATTATGGCGTTGGGCTATTACATCACTCCAGCCCTGGTGGGTGGACCGTCTGATCAGATGGTGAGTTATTACGTCGCCTACTACACCAACACCACCAATAACTGGGGTATGGCTGCATCACTCGGTGCTCTGCTACTGATTGTCACCCTGTTGCTGTATCTGGTGTACCACAAACTGGTCAACAAACGACAACTGATCCGGAGCTGATACTATGAGCTTACAACCCTATGCCTCCCCGGTTGAACATATCTGGTTCTGGACCTTCAGAATTTTCTGCGGACTGATTCTGGTGTTCCTGATGCTACCGGTGCTGGTGATCATTCCGCTGTCATTTAATGCTGATAGTTTTCTGACCTATCCCATTAATGATTTCTCGTTGCGCTGGTATCGGGAAATATTCAGCGCGGGTCCTTGGGTGGATTCACTCAAGAACAGCCTGATTGTAGCGCCACTGGCGACTGTACTGGCGATGTTCTTCGGTACACTCGCTGCCGTGGGCTTAAACCGTGCCGACTTCCCCGGAAAAGGCATGATTCTGGCACTGCTGATTTCACCCATGGTTGTCCCCTTGGTGATCGTGGCTGTAGGCATGTATTTCTTTTTTGCTGACCTGGGACTGTTAAACAGTTACGCCGGGCTGGTGATTGCGCATGCTGTGCTGGGTGTACCCTTTGTGGTGATTACCGTGAACGCTACCCTGCAGGGTTTTGACTACAACCAGATGCGAGCCGGAGCCAGCCTGGGAGCCAGTCCTCTACGGGTATTTTTTACCGTGGTACTGCCACAGATTATTCCTGGTGTCGCCTCGGGTGGCTTGTTTGCCTTCGCCACCTCCTTCGATGAAGTGGTGGTTGCACTATTTATTGCCAGTCCGACTGAACGCACGCTGCCGATCCAGATGTTCTCGGGTATTCGTGAAAACATCAGCCCGGCAATCGCGGCTATGGCAACTATTTTGATTTTAATGTCCGTTGTGCTCCTGCTGGTTATGGAGCTACTCAGACGCCGCAGTGAAAAACTGCGTGGTCACGCCTGATAACCAACCGCGGGAAAACCAACCCGCGGACTTGATTGGAGAAATCTATGTTACAAGCGATGCAGCTGTTTAAACAGCAGGCTTACATCAATGGTCAATGGGTCAATGCCGATTCAGGCAAAACCTATGCCATTCACAACCCGGCAACGGGTGACAAGCTGGGTGAGGTACCCAGTATGGGTGCAGCTGAAACCCAGGCCGCAATCGATGCTGCCGAGGCTGCCCTACCGGCTTGGCGCGCCAAAACAGCGAAAGAGCGAGCCGTCATTCTGCGCCGCTGGTTTGATTTGATGATGCAACACCAGGATGATCTGGGCCGGCTGATGACCTTGGAACAGGGCAAACCTTTGGCTGAAGCCAAGGGTGAAATCGCCTATGCGGCATCTTTTGTTGAGTGGTTTGCCGAAGAAGCCAAGCGGGTCTATGGCGAAACGATTCCTGGCCATCAAGCTGACAAGCGTATTCTGGTTATTCGCCAGCCTATCGGTGTCGCTGCAGCTATCACGCCCTGGAATTTCCCCTCAGCGATGATTACCCGCAAAGCCGCGCCAGCCTTGGCTGCCGGTTGCACCATGGTACTCAAGCCAGCACCACAAACACCGTTTTCGGCACTCGCGCTGGTTCAACTAGCCGAAGAAGCCGGTATTCCAGCGGGCGTACTCAGCGTTGTCACTGCCACCGCTGAAGACTCCATCGCCGTCGGCAATGTGTTCTGTAACAGTGATGTGGTGCGCAAGCTCTCCTTCACTGGCTCTACCGGTGTGGGTATCAAGTTGATGCAACAGTGCGCCCCAACATTGAAAAAATTGTCACTGGAACTGGGGGGGAATGCCCCGTTTGTGGTGTTTGACGATGCTGACCTGGATGCAGCAGTGGAAGGCGCCATCATTTCTAAATATCGCAATGCCGGACAAACCTGTGTTTGTGCCAACCGCATCTATGTGCAGAAAGGTGTTTACGACGCTTTTGCCGAAAAATTCGCCGTGGCGGTTGCAAAACTCAAAGTCGGTAACGGCCTGGAAGACGGCGTCACCACTGGCCCGTTAATCGATGCCAATGCGGTTAAAAAAGTACAAAGCCACCTGGAAGATGCACTTAGCAAGGGCGCCAAGCTGACTACCGGCGGCAACCCGCATGCACTGGGGGGAACCTTCTTTGAGCCAACTATCATCACCGGCGCCACATCCGACATGCTGATTGCCCGTGAAGAAACCTTCGGCCCACTGGCACCACTGTTTGCCTTTGAAGACGAAGCCGACGTGATTCACATGGCCAATGATACTGAATACGGTCTGGCGGCTTACTTCTATGCGCGTGATCTCGGTCGTGTCTGGCGTGTCGCTGAAGCACTTGAGTACGGCATGGTTGGCATTAACACCGGCGTAATTTCCACAGAAGTTGCACCCTTCGGTGGGGTTAAATCTTCAGGTCTGGGACGTGAAGGTTCACGCCATGGCATTGAAGAGTACCTGGAAATGAAATACCTCTGCATCAATATCTAATTAAAGAATCTGGAGAAAAGTGATCATGAGTAACACAAATGCTGGCATGATAGAGCGGAAAAATCAGGCTGTAGCCAGAGGCGTTGGCCTCGCCCATCCCCTGTTTATCGAATCGGCAAAAAATGCCACCCTGACTGATGTAGAAGGGCGTGAGTTTATCGATTTCGCGGGCGGTATTGCAGTATTGAATACCGGTCATCTGCACGACACGGTTAAACAGGCCGTTGCTGAACAGCTGGAAAAGCTGTCACACACCTGCTTCATGGTGATGGGCTACGAGCCCTACGTAGCTGTATGTGAAAAAATCAATGCCTTGGCCACTGGTCCGTCTCCGAAGAAAAGTGCACTCTTCACCACCGGTGCGGAAGCCGTCGAGAATGCCATCAAAATCGCACGTGCCTATACCGGTCGTACCGGTGTTATCGCCTTTGGTGCTGGTTATCATGGCCGCACCATGGCAACACTGGCACTGACCGGCAAAATTGCCCCCTATTCCAGTGGTATGGGTCTGATGCCGGGTGACATTTATCGCGCCCTTTACCCTTGTGAAATGCACGGTATCAGTACTGAAGATGCCATTGCCTCCATTGAACGTATTTTCAAATTTGATGCCGAAGCCTGCAACATTGCCGCCATCATTCTGGAACCCGTTCAAGGCGAAGGCGGATTTTATGTCGCACCGAATGCGTTCATGGAAGCACTGCGTGGTATTTGTGACAAACACGGCATCCTGCTGATTGCCGATGAAGTCCAGACAGGTGCAGGCCGTACTGGCACCTTCTTTGCCATGGAACAGATGGGTGTAGAACCAGATATCACCACCTTTGCCAAATCCATTGCTGGTGGCTTCCCGCTATCCGGTATCGTAGGTAAAGCCGATATGATGGACAAAATTGCACCGGGCGGCCTGGGTGGCACCTATGGCGGTAGCCCGATAGCCTGTGCCGCCGCGCTGGGTGTACTGCAGGTATTTGAAGAAGAAAAACTGCTGGATCGTGCCAAGGTTGTTGGCGCAACACTGCGCGACTATCTGACGACGCTGTCGCAAACGCACAAGGTTATTGCGGATGTCCGTGGCCTGGGCGCCATGATCGCCATGGAGCTGATCGATGAACAGGGCCAGCCACAACCCGAACTCACTGCAAAAGTAGTAGCGAAAGCGCGTGATAAAGGCCTGATCCTGATCTCCTGTGGTCTTTACGGTAACGTCGTGCGTATTTTAGTACCACTGACTGTACCCGATGCGCAGTTACAGCAAGGACTGGACATCATCAGCGAGTGTTTTGCTGAACTTGCCTGATAGCTAATAGCTTCAGTTAGTTAATAGCCGGGGGTCTGTATCAGATGCCCTGGCTTTTTTTATGAGAATGGCCTGATTAGTCAATATTTTTCGTTTCATCTCTAAACCATTTCAATCCCTTGCGCTATACTAATGTCGAATAGTAACCCGCGCCAAAGCCCGCAGCCAAAAGAGAGTGGCATTATGACCGTTGAGAAATTTAAGACACTAGCCGAAATGGGCATTGAAGACATCTCCGAAATCGAGAAGTTTTCTACGCGCCAGGAAGGTGATATGGATATACTGAAAATTTACTTTCACCGCGATCCAGGCGAATGGTTTGCCAAAAGCAAAAAATTCAAATTCAAGCGCCAGGTTAAAACGGTTCGAGTGAACGAAGGCAAAGTGTCCTATCGCGAAACCTCAGAGTCATCGCCCTACTTCCTGCGTGCACTGACTGAGCTGGAAAAACTGGCCGACGAAATGCACACAGCCAAGGGCCGTAAAGAAATACTGCTGGATGAAATTGATCATCTCGAAAAAGTGATGGAGCGCAAAATCGCCGACATCCGCCGGCAGATAGAAGAGCTCTGATAAAAATCCTTGTAGAAGCTCGCTTGTAGGAGCTCGCTCCGCGAGCGAATTCGCCCGGAGACCGGGCTCCTACAAATACATGACCCTGAATTCGCCCGGAGACCGGGCTCCTACAATAGCATGACCCTGAATTCGCCCGGAGACCGGGCTTATATGGACCCGCCCGTGTTGCAAGCTATTTTTGACTCGAGCAGATGTGTTGCACGCT
>NZ_JBLXDN010000044.1:0-27995 GCF_048264025.1 Nitrincola sp. | reverse complement strand
TTGAGGTCAGATGACGCTCCGTAGTTACTCTTATCCTTGATCCAGATTTTTAGCCCCTTCGGGTCAGAATCCGACCACTCCCGATTCTGCTCGTCTGAACCATACTTACCGACTGCGAGCTGGTAAACAGATCCTCCTGATCTTCTATACACCGTGAAGTCAATGTGAAGATTCTCGCTAAGATAGTCCGCAGTGATGCAAGGTTTTTTAATCTTCGCGTTTTTGAAGCCTCGCTTTTCTAGCACGCGTAGTACAACTTTTTTAGGGTCAACCGGATTATCGGGCGCATCGTCCGTATCAATCACAAGAGCACGATCGATATCAAAATCACCATCCTTTTTCAGAATGCCGGTATCTATAGAAAGAGAACCTTGAAGGAAGTCATCAATGACCTTGTAGCCCTCTTCTTTGAAGGCCTCTTTTATGGCTGATGTAATGCTGTTGTCTTTTGTGCGTGCTTGAGTGTAGGCCTCATCGAGGCGACTCAGCTTGATCCGATCGTTAAAGCAAATAAATTCCTGTTGTACGGTCATGCGTCCCTCCAAAAGGCAGAATTAATACAGCGGGTAAAATCTGTATTTCTGAGCCAAAAGCGTCTTTGTAATCCCTTTCAGCACTCACGCTGTACCGGCACTAACATCAAGCTCATCAAGTTGGTGTTGAAAGATCAATAAATGATCCTTACAACGGTACGCACGATTTTTTGAATCCAGCCTGCCACTGTAAGGCCTCCGACCTCAACACCCAATAACACTATATATGGTGTTAAGTTAATTTTTCAATACTACATACTGTATTTCGCACGATTTTTTTCTTAACAAAAGGGCATTCAAACGCTCATGCACTATAAAGTAGGCTCGTGGATCACAATGCTCCCCAAAAATAAGCCAATTTTGCACGGAGACTTCCTGTCTATGGGTGAATTGCCTCTCCTGTTATAGCTGCATCCATGCCTTAAAGGAGGCTACTGACCCCAGGAGATGTCAGCTAAAGGTCTATAGCGGCATTCAGATGCTAGCCACGCTAACTGCGCAAGCGTGCATCCATGAAAAATGGATAACCAACAGAGTCCGCACAATCAAAGCGCACAGCTATCTCAAAAAAAAGCCAATAACCGCTCTCTGAAAACGCCTGACATCACTAAGGTTCCAAGCGAGGCTTCACTATCTTGACTAAATGAAACCGAGCGGTTTTTTGGTGGTGATTCCGCCTCAGCTATAGCAGACATGGTACTCCATGCATTTAACTCTACATTGGTACTCAGGGCAAAGCCCCCATGTTCAGAAACGAACCGTAGATGTTGGCAGACACCCAAGTGCTCCGGCAGATCATCCATGAGCCGTTGAGCGCACCTCGTCAGTTCTGGCTCAGCCAGAATAAACATCCAAGCTTCAACGTCAAGACCACTTCGCCGCCTCAGGACTCTCCCTAGAACTTGGCGGAAGTACATTTCTGTGCGGATGCGGCTGAGATAACAGCATACCTGCAACCGAGGAATGTCCGTTCCTTCCGAAATCATCCCAACGGCAACAACCCATTTGGCAGTTCCATATCGGAATTCATTAATCACATCATTGGCATCCGTCCGGTGAGTCGTCACTACGACCGAACTTTCATTCATACGCATTAGAAGTGCTGATATTTGATGAGCATGATCGATGCTAGACGCTACAACAAGGCCCGCAGCATCAGGAACGGTTCTGCGAACAATATCGAGTCTCTGCCTAGATAAATCAAGCAGCTGAAGATTGAGCTCCTCGTGAGTAACTAGACTTTCAAAAGTGGCTTCTGACTGTTTGAGCAAGGGAGAAAATCCTGTGTAACTGCGGTTAGTATTACCCGGTTGCTCAATAGTAATCTTAGTATTGTCTACCAATGTGATATTAGGAATTCTACAAACCCCTTCTTCAACGGCTTCTGCTAACGAATACTGATAATCAACAATCAACCGCCCTTCAGGTGTTGAGTATCTGGCGAGAGCGATTGAGTGTTCGTCTGAACGCCATGGGGTACCTGACATTGCTAGTGTTAGTGCCGCTGCATCTTGGAGCTGCTGAATGATCTTCAATCCCCAGATATTTGCTCCTTGAACACCGTCACCACCAGAACAATGGTGGATTTCATCGAATACAGCAAATACTCTCAATGTCTTGAAAAGTCGCCAGAATGAATCTTCTTTATGCTCTATGGACTGATACGTCAACGCAACCCCTGCGGCACCTATCTGACCATCAAAAGGCCTTTGCAGGATAGCCTCAAAGGTATGCTTGATTCCTTCGACAACCTGGCAAGATGGTGCAAAACAAATGACTATATCTATGTGTCCATCATCCAAAAGCCTTGAAGCCAACTCCGCTGCCATACGGGTTTTTCCTGCCCCTGGAGTGGCCTGACAAAAGAAGTGACGCTCTTCGTTGAAATGTTCCAACGCTTTGTTAACGCACTCGTATTGCCAGCGTCTCAAGCTCATCGAACCGCTCCAATCTTGTGCAAGGCAGCTTCGATAGCGTTCATGTGGCCCAGTAACCTCGAACTATTGTCTCTGGCTACCGTCAATTCGGGCTCAAGAGCGCCTTTCAATTCAGGTATTTCATCAATCAGCAACTTGAAGCGCTCTGTCGCTCCCAGGGCGGTCAAGAAATCTAGATGAACTTCTTTGAGCATCTCCTCCAATGCTTCAGCTGCAGAGCGAGTAACCTTCCTATAAGGATGTGTCAGCGTAGTATCAGAATTTGACCTATCAAGAGCAATAAGGTCACTTAGCGCTTCATTAACAGCGGTTTGACGCTCAGCCATTCCTAATTTTGGAGCAACCAGCTTGAGATTTTCGCGTGAAGGTATCCTTTTTATCAAAAAACGCTGCCCGCGCGATTTTCGCTCTGCATGATATGCGGCCCATCCAAGATTAATCATGCGACGAATCTGATCATAAAGGTAGATTCTGATCTGCGGTAATGAGGCTCCATTGGGCTCTACATATTTTAGGTAAAACTCGCGTAACTCCATGATTGTGAAATAACCGACATTCTCTTCTTTAAGAATGTGATAAAGAACCCGATCTAGCGTCACTGCAGATTTTTTCATTCTCACACCACCCTTTTAAAGATGAGGATTATAATCCGTGGCATTATAGGCTGCAAAAATAAATATTACTGCTCTTTTATAGGAGCTGTAATGAACAATCTGGCATCGCAACTGGGGGTTAACATTCGCGCTAAGCGCAAAGAACTTTGCGTCTCTCAGGATCGTCTGGCACTGGAGTGCGGAGTGGATCGAAGTTATATGGGTCGCATAGAGCGTGGTGAAGTCAATATTACGGTAGAAAAGCTGTATCAGATAGCTGCACGTTTGGGATGTGAACCTGCGTCATTGCTTCCTCAGATTAAAAACGCCGAACATTAATGCATATATGACTAAATTTAGTACATCAGCGCTTCCTCAATCATAAAGATATCTTTCGTTTAACGTCATAACATCATGATTATTATATGGTATAAGTTGTTTGCCAACATGAATGTAACATCATAAGGATGAGCAATTAAATCAGGACATCTAGGAAATGCCGTTTTAGCAACAGTTGTCTCCATCAACCTGGCACATGCTTCAGGGTTGCGTGAAAAAGTAGAAGTGCTGGAGGTAGCCCAACGTTTTATTAGCTCAGTTGCCTGTTACCCAAGTATTGGTTTAAACCAAGATGGTAAAGATGTATCACTATTCAAGGACTCGATGGCATTGGTTGTGTGGATAGCCTTCCGGATGCCCTGCGGGCAGCGGAATAGTGTGTTCAGATTGGGCCAGTGGTTGCGCCAGGAGCGGCTGATATGGGGCATTTTGCGTCCCAGCGCTCCGCGAACTCATCCAGCGCTTGCAGCGCCTCTTCTTCCGTAACCGACTGGTAAATGCGCTTCAGATCGGCAGTCACGACCTTGTAGTCTTTCCAGGGCACGTACTTCATTGAATTGCGAACCATGTGAACAATGCAGAGCTGGACCTGGGCCTGCGGGTATGCCGCACTGATGGCGTCAGGGAAGCCCTTGAGCCCATCCACGCAGGCAATGAGAATATCCTTCACACCTCGATTCTGGAGCTCTGTGAGGACGCCGAGCCAGAACTTGGCACCCTCATTCTCCGAGAGCCACATACCAAGCAGCTCCTTGTGCCCTTCGAGGTTGACGCCCAGGGCCAGATAGATCGCCTTTTCACAACTCGCCCTCA
This sequence comes from Nitrincola sp., assembly GCF_048264025.1. Lineage (NCBI taxonomy): Bacteria > Pseudomonadati > Pseudomonadota > Gammaproteobacteria > Oceanospirillales > Oceanospirillaceae > Nitrincola > Nitrincola sp. The sequence continues at coordinate 23,780 of NZ_JBLXDN010000044.1, read as the reverse complement.
AATCCAGCGATAACATCAAGAGACATCTTGTCGAAGTCTTCAGCAATCATAATTTGCCCCGTTAAACGACCTGGTTTGCGAGGTGTGATATTTTCACGATGCGGCACAAGATCAAGATACGGTTTACCGGCTTTAGCAATGACTACCGTTTCACCTTCCCATACTTTTTTTCCGAGCTTAGATAGCTGGGATTTTGCTTCATGCATATTCACTTGCATAACGTTTCTCTTAGTTTAGCTAGACATAGCTATACGATAGACTTAGCGCCTAATATTTCAACTAGCTTGAAGCGCGACAAAGTTGGGCCACCCTTCGGGCGCATTGATGTTAATGCACTGATTGAAGAGGAAACAAGGTGCACCTTGAGATGATTTAAAAGAATGGGGTGTCAATTTAACCTCAAAATTGGAAGCTCCGTTAAGACTTGTTAACTGGATTACCCATGGTTTTTTGTAGGGCACAATCTCTTATGACAGTCGTGTCGACTAGCTCTCGTAGATCATTAGCTTGCTTTCTTAGACCACCAATTTCCTGACCAATATTGTCGAGAGAGTCGACAATTTTTAGCAAAGGAGGCTTTTCAAATATCCCTGGCAAGTCATCAAATTGCATGATGTCCATCAGGTAGTTTTTTGAGTAACACTTACCAAGTGCATTCTTCCACTTAACATTTATAGTGAACGGATTAAGTGGGTCTATGCCTTCCTTAGCGTCTCTTCCTTTGGGGTATACCAAATGATAACCAATAGCAAAGTGAAAAGTGAATTTTTCACTTTGAGGTATCAACGTAATTGCTGGACGATCCTTGTCATGGCTGATCTTAATATCGTATTTTCTGAAATTATCTGGATCAGCAAGAATTGTGAAGGAAACATCAATGGCAGGACCTTTTCCAACATTCGAAAGACTTATATCAACTGCTCCAGAACCACCGGAGTGAATTTCAAAATGAGATACAATATTGGGTTCAGATCCGGCTTTTCTTAGCGCTCTATTTTCCCACCAAAGAAAAACGGTCAGAACTGCAATTGCTAGCGTGGAGATAGCACTGATTAGACTACCCAGAACCACAACAGTCTGACCATTATCTGATAGCCACTCAAGTATCTCAATCAAGACCAGCCTCCTTGTAGTTAACTCTCCGAACTCTCATACACCGACGCCAACTCTTCCATTTTCTCACGCATCTGCTCAGCGATAGCTTTTCTTGCTGTGATCTTGGGCTTCACTGACAGTACAGACAGGAGTTCTTTGATGTCCGGTAACCGGTCACGGTAGATGTACTCTTCATAGAGTGTCTGAAAACCCTCTAAATCGGCATTGAGTTCTTCACAGGACTGAGCCATGGCTTCTTTGCGTTTCTCGACCACGAAGCGGTTGAACTGCTTCTTGACGAACCCTTCTACCTGATCCTCTGTTTCTGGCTTCAACTTGGGTAGCTTTGTGTCGATGAAGTCTTGGAACAGCTGCTTCTTATGACGCAACTCTGGATCGGTCTGTAAGACATTCAGGATCATGTCACGGGTGAGTTCGTAGGTTTTCTGGTTGGTCTCACCTTTCTTGAGCTTCTCGATCAACTGTAGGATGTAAGTCACATTGACCTCATCACGTTTGATCAGGTCGATTTCGAAGTCGAAGTCAAAGTTGAATTGATCAGTATTAGGATCTTCATTGCCGCCACCCCCTTCGCCTGGACCTGCTGTAGTCGGTTTCTTCTTCCGGCGCTCACGCTCAGCGGCTTCGAGCTCTTCACGTTTATCCAGGTACTTACTCTGATAGTCCAGTAGTGTTTGCTCATCGATATCCAGCACATCACTTTCAAGGTCTTCATGGAACGCACTGAAGGTTTTCAGGGTGTTCTGCATCCGCAGGACATCACGGAATTTCGCCAAGAAGTTTAACTGATCTTCTTCTTGTACCAGTGCATCTACCGCATCCGGTGTCTTGGCGATTGCCTTGAGTTGTGCCACTTCTTCTCTGAAGGAGTCCACCAGGTTAGGGTAAGGCTGCATGATCACGGTGCTGATCACCTCGTCCACTCCACCCGCTTTGGCGTTGCTGTTGGCAAAGATCGACAGGGCTTCATCGGTGGCATCTTTCAGGCGACGGTAACAGACGATATTGCCGTGTGACTTCTTGGCATCATAGATGCGGTTGGTGCGTGAAAAGGCTTGAATCAATCCATGGTGTCTGAGGTTCTTATCCACGTACAAGGTGTTCAGAGGTGGACTATCAAAGCCGGTCAGGAACATGTTCACCACCAGTAGGATATCAACCTCTTTACGTTTCACGCGCCTTGAAAGGTCTTGGTAGTACTCATAGAAGGATTTGCTGTCTGTGGCATCATAAGACGTGGAATACAGGCCGTTATAATCCGATACACATGCCTTCAGAAAATCCATACGACCGGCATCCACGTTGCGCGTGGTGACACTCGGTACGCTGGTGTCTTCCAGTCCGGTAAACTCATCGGAGTCATCCGGTCCACTGCTAAAGATGGTGGCGACTTTCAGCCGTTCTTCTTCGGGCAGATCCGCTTGCAGCTTTCTAAAGGACTCGTAGTACACGCGCAGCAGATCCACGCTACTGACACACATCATCGCGGTGTATTCACGCTGGAAGGTTTTAGATGGATGCAGTGCCAGAATATCGCTAACCACCTTATCGACACGCTGAGGCGCATTGATGAAGGACTTATGGTTAAGCTGCTCTTCACTCAACGCACTGGCGGGTATTTGGCTACCATCATTCATTTCCACTACATCACCAGGCTTCACCATGTCGCGGTATTCAACAGAGAAACGCAGTACGTTGCGATCGTTAATGGCATCGGTAATCACGTACTTGTGCAGTGCCTCACCAAACAGGTCACGAGTGGTCTTGTTGCCATACTTGGTTTTGACAGTATTGGCATCAAAAATGGGGGTGCCGGTAAATCCAAACATTTGTCGATGACTGAAGAAGTCACAGATCCGGTGATGGGTTTCACCAAACTGGCTACGGTGGCACTCATCGAAGATGAACACCACTTTCTTACTGGCCACAGCCTTACACTGGTCTTTGAACTGCGCTTTAGAGATGGCCGCATTGAGCTTCTGAATCGTGGTGACGATCAGCTTACAGGCATCATCGTTTAACTGCTCAACCAGCTTTTTGGTGTTCTCGGTGGTGTCCACGCTGTTCGCACTGAAGGCGTTAAACTCCAGTGCGGTTTGGTAATCCAGATCACGACGGTCCACCACGAACAGCACCTTATCGACATGCGGATCTTGGCTTAGGATCTGACTGGCCTTAAAGGAGGTCAGGGTCTTACCCGATCCAGTGGTGTGCCAGATATACCCATCCCCACGACCGTAGCCAACCCGTTCCAGAATGCGTTCCACCGCGTAATACTGATAGGGTCTGAGGATCATCAGATTACGTGAGGTTTCATGCAGGACGATGTAACGAGCGATCATCTTCGAGAGATGACAGCGCTCCATGAAGGACTCTGCAAACTCATCCAGACGGTTGACCCGTTCATTGGCCTCGTTGGACCACTCAAAGGTGAATTGGAAGTTCAGCTTTTGGTTGTTCGAGAAGTAACGGGTGTTCACCCCATTGCTGATAATGAACAACTGGATAAAGCCAAACAGACCACTGTTATTCTCATAAGATTTACTGCGATAACGGTCGATCTGATCGAAGGCTGACCGGATATCCGAGCCTCTGGCCTTCAACTCAATCTGAACCAAGGGTAAGCCATTCATCAGAATCGTCACATCGTAACGGCTATGATCAACGGCTGAACGGTTTGTGACCTGACGAGCGACTTGGAAGCGGTTCTGGCACCAGTGCTTCACTGAAAAGAGTTCGATGTACTTAGGGATACCGTCAGCGCCAATGACATCAATGCGACCGCGCAGCATCCTTGCTTTATCGAAGACATCACCCTTTTTCAGCTTGTCCTTGATTTGCTCAAACTCGTCACTGGTAAGCTGGATGCGGTTATGCTTTTCCAACTGAACCTTGAGGTTCTTCACCAGATCAGCTTCGTTGCACTTTTCCACTCGCTCGTAGCCCATGCGCTCCAGCTGCTCAACGAGTTTCTTTTCCATGTCCAATTCGCTTTGGGTGCTCATCTGTTCGAGATCCTTGTCATCATCCTGTTCTTGGCTCAACCCTGATCAACCTCAGAGATGAGCCCTGGTTATCGTGTCATGGGTTACGCCGCTGCATCCACCTGAACCCGACGCTTGCCGGTCAGCAGTTGTTGCATCAAGGCTTTCTTTTCTTGCTTGAGATGGCCAAGGCGCTTTTGTAGGGCGTCGATTTCTTTGTCAGCGGTGGTTAGGATTTCTGCTATTTTTTTCTGCTCGGATATGGGTGGGGTTAAAAAAGTCAGTTTTTTTAAATCAGACAACTGTATCCCCTTAACTGTACTACCTGTTCCAAGCTTACTTATTTCACTTTCTTTGTACTTAAACCAATAAAAAATATAATCTGGCACTGCTTTTTCATTGGGTATGATAGCTTTTAAATCTTGATTTATAGCCACATCGACTGAGCAAGTGACAACCCTTCCAACAGCCATTCTAGTTGCAATAATAACATTGCCTTTTTCTACTATATTTGCAGCGCTATTTCTTAGACCTTCATCGCTGATATGCTCTTGAGCACCTGTAATTCTATCTGAAACCAAGTCTTTTACTGTTACCCAAGGCAAATCACCATTCCAACATGATATATCTTCCCTTGGTGGCGTTCCTCCTCCATAAATTCTTTTCATTACAGCTTCTAATTTATTTACGTTCCACTCCCCCTCAAACCCAGGCAACCGTTTCTTGCCGGTCAAGAGTTGCTGCATCAAGGCTTTTTTGCGCTGTTGACTGTTCTCAAGCAGTTGCTCTGTGGCTGAAATCACGTTGTCCCATGTGCTCAGAATCTGGGCGATCTTTTTTTGTTCGGGGATGGGCGGGAGTGGAATAACCATCCGTTTTAACATTCCAGCATTAACGTTTTTCTGAGCTCCACCCGCTTCTCCCGAGGTAATGAATTTTTTGCCGTACTCCGAGTTGATGTACCGGCATACAAAATCTGGAAAGGCCTTATGCTGGTCTAATCTTGTAATGAGAGAAGTGAAACACTGAGCTCCTTCGTATTTCATCGGAACCACAGCAGAAACTCCGGGATAGCCTGTCCTGACGGTTAAGATGTCGCCTTGCTTGAGCCTCTTGTTTCGAAAGGCTTTCTCGTAGCTCGAGTTTACGTAAAGAATATCCGAGTCATCAATCCACCCCTCTTTAATATTTAGGTTTCTCAGCATTCGGATTCCGCTATCTGAATATGCATGTGTAGCAGCACTGGCAATACCAACCATCACTTTTTCTGAAATGTCGTCTAACCTCATCACCCCCCAGCTTTCAGGCAACATAACCCAACTCCTTCAGATACCCCTTCATCTGCTCATTCAGTTGTGCAATCTCAGCTTCAATGGCAGTCCGTTCTAACTGAACGGCCATAAGGTCGATTTCTTCTTCCTCTTCAAAGGTATCGACGTAGCGAGGAATATTGAGGTTGTAATCGTTTTCCTTGATCTCATCGAGGGTTGCGAGGTAGCTGTACTTATCAATGACGGTGCGCTGCTCTAGCGTATCAATGATTTTCTCGACATCTTGGTTACGCAAGGTGTTCTGGTTTTTCCCTGGTGCGAAGTCACGACTGGCATCAATAAACAACACATGCTCACCGTCTTCACGACACTTCTTGAGCACCAAGATTGCCGCCGGAATACCGGTACCAAAAAACAGGTTAGCCGGTAGGCCAATGACCGCATCTAAAGCGTTCATCTCTTTAATCATGTGCTCACGGATATGCCCTTCACTGGACCCACGGAACAACACCCCATGCGGTACAACAACCGCTGCCGTTCCGTTGTCATCTAGCTGGAACACCATGTGTTGAATAAAGGCCATGTCAGCCTTAGTCTTGGGTGCTAACTTACCGTAAGACGAGAATCGATCATCACTTAAAAACAACGGATTGGCTGACCAATCTAAGCTAAACGGTGGATTAGCGACAATGGCTTCAAAACGCTGCTCAAGATGCTGAGGGCGCTCCAGTGTACAGTCCTGCTTGATGTCAAAATCCTTGTAATGAACACCATGCAAAATCATGTTCATGCGTGCCAAGTTGAAGGTGGTACGGTTGTACTCCTGACCAAAGAAACGGCCTACTTTTTTCACTTGTTTAGCCACACGTAGCAACAGGGAACCGGAACCACAGGTCGGGTCATAGACGGACTTCAATTCATCCTTACCCAGTGACACGGCACGCGCCAAAATCTCCGAGACCCGTTGAGGCGTATAGAACTCACCGGCCTTTTTACCAGCATCCGAAGCGAAGTTACTGATCAGGTACTCATAGCTATCACCGAGGACATCGGCCTCTACATCGTCAATCATGAAGTCGATGCCATCGAGTCGCACCAGGATCTCTTTAATGATCTTGTTACGATCCTCAACAGTCTTGCCTAGCTTGGTAGAATTCAGGTCAAGGTCTTCAAAGAGATGGATAAAGTCAGCCTCAGATTCCTGACCGCGTGTACTGTTCTCAATGTCACTCAACACGGTTTGCAGATCAGACAGAATGAAGGCATTGGCATCACCTTGCATACGTGCCGCAACACTCATAAACAACTGGCTTGGCATCAAGTGATAACCTAGCGTATCAATCGCCTCTTCACGGATCGCCTCGATGATCTCAGCATTTTCTTCGCTGTCTTCATCCAACAAGGCATAGTCCAATCCATCTTCAGCCAGTGCTTCTTGAGCAATGCTGTAAAGGCGTTCTGATAGGAATTTGTAGAAGATGAAGCCGAGTATGTAATCGCGGTAGTCGTCACCCGATATACGTCCCCTAAGAAGATTACATATTGCCCAGAGTTGTTGTTGCAACATGCGTTTCTGTTCTTCTGACATCGTGTCGTCCTTAGTGTTGTGCTGACTGGTGAATAGGGTTAATTGATAGATAGAGGTATGAAGGTGATCAGCGGCTATTCACCCACTCTTGAGCGAGTTTTTGGGCTTCTTGGATTTGGGTGGGGGTCATTTCCTCTGCTAACTGATTTCTTAGTTTGACTGCATTCTGATTTCCTTGAGAAGCAGCTATATTTGCCCACATGTGAGCTTGCACATGATTTTGAACAACGCCGCCACCTATAAAATACATAGAACTAAGTCTGAACTGTGCCTGAGCATCACCCTGTTCAGCAGCTGCACGAAACCAACGAATGGCTTCTGCATCATTTTGTGGTACACCTTTGCCTTGAATATACCTAGCACCTAGGTTGATCTGTGCTTGAGCCTGACCCTGTTCAGCGGCTGCACGATACCAACGAATGGCTTCTGCATCATTTTGTGGTACGCCTCGGCCTTCAGTGTACCTAACACCTAGGCTTAACTGTGCTAATGCATCACCCTGCTCAGCGGCTGCATGATACCAGCGAACGGCTTCTATATCATTTTGTGGTACACCTTGGCCATTTTCATACATAAAGCCTAGGGTAAACTGTGCTAAAGCATCACCTTGATTGGCAAGAGAGCTGAAAACTTGGTATGCCTGTTGGAAATCCTCTTTTTGAAAAGCATCAACACCCTTCCTAAAATCAGATGAGTACGCTAGCGGCGAGATAAGCAAAGCCACCAGTAAAAAAACCGAAATGAGTTTGTGTTTCATACCTATTTCCTTATGAGATTGTTAAATCAATCTTAGTGCATAAACCCATCACGCTTAAGCGATGCATTGAGTGTTGTTCTACTAACCTTAAAGTGCTGAGCAACCTCAGCCTTGGTCATCATCGGATCTGAAAGCATTGCAGCGGCCTTTCTGATATCAGCCTCTGACAAGGATGGCTTACGTCCACCCTTTCGACCTCTTGCCCTTGCAGCGGCTAAGCCGGCCTTTGTTCTTTCAATGATCAGGGCGTGTTCAAACTCAGCCAAGGCACCAAAGATATGGAAGATCAATTTTCCACTGGCACTGGTGGTATCGATGGCCTCATTGAGTGACTTGAACCCAATCTCACGCTGATGCAGCTCTTCGATAATACCAACCAGGTCTTTAAGTGATCGGGCCAGTCGATCCATACGCCACACGACCAGAGTGTCGCCCTTGCGAAGTGTACGCAGGCACTGCGTCAATTCCGGTCGCTCTCTAAGCTTACCGGTGACTTTTTCTTGATAGATCTGTTCGCAACCCGCCCCGTTGAGCGCATCCAGTTGCAGCTCTGGATGCTGGTCCTGTGTACTAACCCTTGCATAGCCAATAATCATAATTAAGTACACCTAATCTGTTCATAGATACTTGTACGGAAAGTTGAACGTAAAAGCAAAGGATTTTGCAGGTTTTTGAGGAGAGATTGGGAGCGTCCAACAAACGGTCTATTTGTTACCCTGTAAAGTGCCTATACAGGTGTATCGTGGCAAGCTTCAAGCGTTTTTAAAATCAGCTCTTGAGCAGGGTGAGTTAGTTTTACCACCGGACTTAGTCCGGTGGTATTCTTAAGCCTGCGCCAACGGGTGTACAAAAAGTCGTGGAGTGTTCGGATTGAAGAACGTTACGCGCAGGGCAAGGATGTGATGCTTTATTTAGCGCCTTATTGCCGAGGCGGTCCACTAGACCCCAAACATCTGAAACGCTGGTCGGGCAGTCGCGGTGAAATCAGTTATTTCGACCATCAAAAACAGTTTGCAACCACACAATGGTTATAACAACGGTAATTAATCAAGCGTCTTTTTGACCATGTACCTGCCGAGGGTGTGGATAACAATCGTCATGCTGGCCTATATGGACCAGCCTGCAAGGACTATGAAACAGTATTTGCACAATTTGGCACCTTAGACGGGCCAAATGCAAAGACTTGTGTTGATCCACAGCATCGGTTAGTTTGCTGTAAACGCTGAGGATCGCCTTGTTTGCTAATCGGGCAGCGGTGGCAACAATCGAAAAAAGTAATTTTCTATATGAAGAAAGGCGTCCGAGATTCTGCAGGCGGTGTAGTCCAACAAAGCGTTGAAAGAGACCTCGAAAGGGGTAGATTGGATGATACATCCTAAATATTCTGCTGGAGGGTGTTTTTTTGCTTTCGACGGCTCATTAACTAAGCGTTACGTGCATCAGTAATCAGCGGGCACGGTTTAACAATTAATGTACACCGTTTGTTCAGTTAAAGATAAATCCAACTTCCTGTATTTTTTGCTGTAGATGAACAAGGGTTAAAGCTAGATGTTAAAGAGAATTAAGCTTATTCAAGGAGTAGGAAACTACACGCAAACACGGGCAAGTGGTATTGAATTGTCTGACGTGACTGTGGTTTACGGTGAAAATAGGTACGGTAAAAGTACTTTTTGTGATGTCATGCACTCGTTAGCTGAGGATAACCCTTCCTTCATATTGAATCGACAAAGCATACCGAATGATCTGACTAAGCCACCAAAAGTTGAGCTTATGTTTGGTACTGCCGTTGGAAATGTTACATCTAAATTTGAAAACGCTGAGTGGCAGGTCAAGATACCAGCTTGCTCTAAACTATATGTTTTTGACCAGAGTTTTATTCATCGAAATGTAATTACTGGCCAGAAACAAGAGCGACCAAACTCCGAAAGCATGACAAGCTTTATTCTTGGTGAAAACAATACCGCCTTGTTTGCTGATCTAGCAGGATTGAACGATAGGTTACGAGAAGAACGCAGGCTTCTCTCTAACTTACAGGGTCAATTTACTCCCCATACAGTAGGTGATATTCCAGAATATGTTAGCTCCGCTTTGCCAGAAGATACAAAAGAACAGCTAGAATCAAGCGCGGCAGCACATGAAGTGTCAATGCAGCAAATTACAACTACAATTCAGAACATTGACAAGATCAAGCGACGAAGCCTTCTAACTTGGGTTGGTACTCAAGTTAACTTCACCCAAGTATGTGATTCGATTAATTCCGTACTGGCATCTAGCCTTCAAAATGTTCATCACGAATCCTTACTATCTCTGCAACAGCACATGACAAATCATGTGACGAATTCCGTTACATTTAAAGGCTGGGTTAGTCAAGGCATATCACAGATTAAAGATGACTGCCCCTTTTGTGGGCAAACTTTAGATGCGGATGCTCAAAGTCTAATTGTTGCATACCAACAGGCCTTCAATGAGGAGTTTGATAGGTTTAACGATACGACGAGACAAACCTTAAACAGACTTCGACAGCCGTTTAACATTGCTAATACTCGTGATCAACTTATTCAGCAGCACCACGCGAACATGCAAGTGTTCGAATTGTATATTGAACCAGAGATTATAAGTAATCAAACACTAGAGCCATTAAAAATTACTCTAACACAAAAGCATGAGGCTATTCTTGCTTCTTTCGATTCTGTTGTCGTCAAAAGTCAGAGTGCTACGGAATTCTGGATTCCTAGGCTAGAACAAAAGTTTGCAACACCATATGAACCAGCTGAACCAGTTAGCTTTGACATTTTAAATACAGCGGCTAAAGCGTACAGCCAAGCAATATGTGATTATTGGGTGGTGGCAGATCAGATCAATGCTATATTCACTGCATATAAGGACTCGCTTAATGAAGTTCAGTTAAATACTCAACTAACTGCAATAAGACAAGAGCAAACTCAAGATAGTTTGAAACTAAAGAGAATCGAATTAGAACCACTTTGTCTGCAATATAGAGAGAAGCTAGCTACTGTTAACGAGTTGGATGCAAGTTACAGAGAACAAAAAAAGCAGCTTGAGGAGTCGCAAACGGCTTATTTGGAAGCTTACTTTAACTCGATAAATGAGCTCTTCCGCCAACTTGGTTCAAGTAACTTCGAAATTATTAAAGCACATAACAATCGTGGAAAACAGGTTATCTATGATCTTCGTGTTAAGTTCAAAGGCGAAGATATTCCTGCAGACAGAATCAATACAGTCTTTAGTGAATCAGACCGCAGGGCATTGGCACTTTGTATATTTTTAGCAAAAGTGCTGACTCTTTCAGAAGAGGAGAAGGCTAAGGCTATTTTGATCTTGGATGATCCAGTTACAAGTTTTGATAACGAGCGGATCGAACTTATTCTTATCAAGCTTGATGAATTACAGCGGACTGTAAAGCAGTTGGTAGTTACGACGCACTATAAAGGAATGGCTGCTAAAACGGCAAAAAAATTCAGGCATTGTGCAAAAGCACTGAAGTTAGTTCATGGAGGTGACACATGCTCAATAAATGAGGTTGACATCGCAGATATGATCGCTTCCGATCATGATATCGCGTTCGATAACATTAAAGCATTTGTAGATCGTGAAACGCATTTCGATATTAGAACAAGTTTGAGGCCATTTTTAGAGACCGAGATTCGTTCTCGCTTTAAGAAACAATTAGTTGAACTTGGAAAAACACCTTTAAGTGATTTGTCCCCCTGCATAGGGGCATTAAAAAGTAATGGCAATATATCTCCAGATGTTGAGGCAAGGCTAAGCTCAATCATAAACTCCCTCAATACACCGATGCACGAAATAGGTGGCGACCCGCTTGAAAACACCAGATCATTGGCAGAGCAGATATTAAACATTGTATACGGTGACTTATAAAATACAATAACAAGCAATGCATAGCAGCAGCTGAGCTGCAGCCTATGATGCTGGCGTTAATTTTTTTCGCATAATGGAAGTAAAATGAAGTTTTTGTTAGACATCTCACAATTGGAGCATGGTGATATTATTCTTGAATCTGGTAACACTAAACTGATCAGTGGAGCGATCAAAAAAGCTACCGATAGTGAATACTCTCATGCAATGGTGTATACAGGGTACTCGATGATTCATGCCACAACTAAAGGTGGAGTTTTTTCTAAAAATCCACAAAGGTTGCTCGTTGATAAAAGTAAAGCATTAAAAGTTCTAAGGCTTAGAGGTGGGCTAACACAGCCTCAAAAGGCTGCTGTTTGTGGGGAAGCCGGAGCTTTAGTTGGTAGCTTGTATGGTAAACGTGAAGCTTTAGGAGCAATTCGTAAGAAAAAACGAAATGAAGCCCAAAATCGAAGGCAATTTTGTTCTCGTCTAGTCGCGCAGTGTTATGACAAGGCAGGCATAAAGTTGGTTAAAAACGTAGATTATTGCGCACCTGAAGACTTTAATACTTCCTCGATGCTGTATGAAGTAACTAGTGCTGTAAGAGAGGCTTCTGCGCAAGATATTGCTTTAATGGGCAAAGAAGATCCTAACCTTGTTAACCAGAAAGAGACATTTAAATGGTTAAACAAAGCTAGAAATGCACTTAAAAAGAATGGTATCGAGATACAAACAATTAATGACGTTATTAAAGCATTACTTGTTGATGGTCGTCATGATAAGACAATTTGTAAGTTCGTAAACGCTACCAAGTATCTCACACTGTATAACATTGACCGAGATGCTAACCCGCATCGTTATTCTGCAAGCATATTTGCTGCTGAAGCAATAAATAGCCAAGATTTCCATAGTTTCATAAGGGACGAAGTTACCTTAAATGAGCGAGAGATCAGTAGACACTCTTTTAATTTACAAGCGTGTCGAACAAACTATGAGCCTTCTAATCTTGAATTTATACTACTGCATATTGAACTTTATTGTAATCTGCTTCAAGAGACGAGATATCGGTTAGTAGTCATTACAACTGCTCTAAAAGCTATTGGGTATAACACCGATCATGTTAATAGTTTGATCGCCCGAATAGACGATACAATTTTAGAGCGAAACTAACAAAGCATTTAAGTGTACTAGCTCAGATTTGATCTGACAGTTTTACCACTCTCAATAATGAGCTTTCAGCAACAATACAGAGGTAACCCTAAAGTTTTACTTTCGAAAAAACTATGTCTTCCTAAACTCTTTCCTCTGTAGATCTGATGGTTTAAGAGGCCTTTCTAACTGCTCCATCGTCATCCCAGCCGACATAGCGTTGTACTGCCAGCGTATGAACTTTTCTATGAGAAAGTCGTTAGTTTTGGTGAGACTTTTCACCTGTTCGGCTAAAGACTCAATTCGCTTATGCGCCACGTCTATGCTGTTTGGTCTAGCATAGTTTGAACTGCCAACCTCTTTAAGTCTCTTTTTGGTTAATGCGAATACCTCTTTGATTTCCTGCTTACGATCAAGTGCTTGGCGTGTTGTTAAGATGCCGAGCTGTGTTTTGCATGAATCGACTAGTAGATCCCAAGTTAACTCATACTGCCATTTGTGCAGCATCTTTACGATTGCTTTAACGTCGTCAGTAGTTAAATGTCTAGCCATTCATTATCGCCTCATCAACTCTTTTAATCGCTTTAAACCTTGGGCACGCTTGTCTTCACTTCCATTCAGTAGAGGTGAATTTGCAGTCTTGGTCTCTCCTCGAAAATGGATAGCTTGTTTCAGAGGGCTGAACCCATCATCTGTCAGAGCAATTACTGCACCATCTTCAATTTCAGGATTTTCAAGAATTTCAATCAATTCATTGTAGCGTTCAAGCTGTTTCGTGAAATGCACAACCCACCTGTCAGCTCCGTATTCGCCATTTTCCATTGCCTGTACAGATTTGGCTAACTGAGGTTTCACCTCATCTCGTCCGTACTTCAAACGGCGTAATTTTTCCTCTTCACCTTTGACGCACTTATGCTTCTTACACCCAAGACAATCCCGATGTTTGGGGCAGGGCTCCATTGCAAAATCATGAACACAGTAACCATAGATTGTGACATGAGCGACACGATCCTCTCGCCCAGGTGCACCCAGGTCAGAGACAATAACAGTCTGATTCGATTTAACGATCTCGGCTAAGCTAGTTGATTGAGAACCAAGACCAACACGACGCATAGACTTTACTTCATCATCAGGCGTACGGTGGTTGTATACACGGTTCTGACTAACATCCAGACGGCCCGCCCAGCGGGCTCTCTCAACTTGCCCAACCTGACCCTTCTCGGCCAATGTATCGAGCCAGTGTCGGTACTGATGGGATTTTGCTCTGTACTCGTCCCCTTCATACTCCCATCTTTGAAAGATATTTTTGTAATCGGCTTTTTCAGAACTAAGATCTACAGTTAATGTATTATTACTTAACACGTGAAAGTTATAGAACCTTGTAGGATAGGCACTATCTTCGGATAACTGCCCCTCAAAAAAACAAAACAACGCTTCGCTGTATTTTGTTTTTCGTTTTTTGCTAACATAGGGAAAATAACGGGGAAGAAGGCACTCTCTCAACACCACATTCAGCTTTCGCAGAGTCAACGAGTGAGTATCTTGGTCTTTCTGGTTTTGCTTTCCACCTCTAACAAATCCAGCCAACGCATCGTCAAGAATCTTATATGCTTGAGGGTTTCTATTAATATCTGTGGCTTTTAGCCTATAGCTCAACCACTGCTTAAGATCCCCACGACTACATTTGATTTGAATAGCATTACATACTTGTGTGTGCGTGAGCAGTGCATCTTGGTCTTCCAAATCCATGATATCATCATGTATTGGAAACTCATCAGGGTTGCCTTCGAGAAAGCGAGCGAGAGCTCGTGCACCTTCTGTAATTTCCTGTATCCGTCGTACTGCCTCTTTTACTGCTGGTGCCATTGTTTCAGGAACAGGCTTATCTGTGAAACCATACCCTTTTTGCCCAAACCATGCTAAAAACAGTTCAGCTTTGCCTTCCTTAGTCTTTCGCTCAATCAAGGGATCACGCACAACTTCTATCAATTCTCCAGCACGTGATGGCTGTGACAGTGCTAAAGCAACCATCGATGTTGTACAAATATCACGATGAGCTGTTGGGGATGCTGCAAAAATTTCTGCAATCGCATTAAGAGCAATTGGATTAGGTAATGACTTATTTGCCTTATCCTTGCGAGAACGATGCCCATTATCAGAAGCAAACGGACGTGGAATTGGGTTCTTCCATATGATCGGCTTATATACTAGCTTATTTGTCGTTAGGAATTTGCCAAGAGCTGCGAGCTTATTACCTGCTCGGTATGCTCCAGCGGCAGAATAAAAGAGTTTTAGATTTTCAGCAGCTTCATCAAGCACCGTTGCATCAACCAGCGTGATGTCTGCTTTACCCCTAAGTTTCAGTAATGAAGGCTCTAGAGCTCTCAATGCCTCTATGTCTTTGTTGCCTTGAGTACGTTTTAGCGCCTGAGTATATAAAATGTAGGCCTTTGAGAATTCTATAAAATCAGCATTAAAAAGTTCTTCCTTAGTTAAGGGCACAGCACCTTTACGAAGTCGGCTTGAATGTACTCCATGCTTTACAAACCCAACACCTACCCACTCACCCCAATTATCTTCGTCCCATTTAAGAGGATAGTGAATTGAATCGCCTTTACTGTTCTCGAAGTAATCGAACGCAGTAATCTGTTTAGTAGTCGCGATGAATTCCTGAACTTGCTTTTCCGCATCTAGGTTTGCTTTAGGCTTAAACAACACTACATTGGAATCAGCCATCGCTTTCTTCCTCATCCTTGCGCATTCTCTCACAGCGTTGAATCACGTCCTCAACCGCAAGAATAGAGCGATCAAGAATCCCTGCGATAGTATGATCACCCGTAGTTTTGATGATTTCCTCACGCTCATCTAATAGCTGAATTAAGACCTCCTCATGGGGAGCATCACGCCAAGCCTGAAACTTCACACAGGTGTAACATGCCACAGGAGCGTTTGCACCGCAGAATCCCATTTGACCGCAGGTACCAATGGATTCTTCTCCATCATGTGTACGAATTCTGCTAGTAAGATCATTGCCGCGAATGGCTGACTGTTCATCCTTTACAATAACGCCTGCGAACGCTTGTGCTATCGGTGCCAAGTATCGGCTTAGTTTTTGATCCAGACGCGTTGCCATTTCAGCACTGACCTCTATGTAGCTCCTTACGTTTTGTTTATCTTGATGATCGAGAGCGGTTGCGATCACGGCTTCTCCGTAGCCCTCTCGCGCAAGATCTGTTCCAAGTGTACGCCGAAAACGTGTAGCCCTTAGACGCAGCCGTTCTCCCGTGCGTTCGGATATTACATTGATGATAATTTCAACTCTGGCTAAAGCTTCACTCCAAGCAAATTTTGGGGCATGATGCTCTTCGGTAATCTCATCACCAGAGTGTAAAGATCCACCAAATAATCTGTAATTCGGAAGCAAAGGACAATGATCGATAAATTCGGTCTTACCTATTAAGGTATTCACACGTTTTTTTTGTAACTGTACTAACTCATAGAGAGATTCAGAGATCACAAATTTAGAGAATTCTTTACGAAAGCCACCTCCCCGCTGCTTGGCGCGCGGCATATTAACCACTAGATCGCTTGTAAAATCACCAAATCTGAGTTGAGCATACTGACGCGCTCGCTGGCCGAGTTCGGCAAAAAGGTAGCCGACTAAGTAGTCCGTAACATCAAGTTTGAAAACACCATAGGCATTAGCCATTCCAGTATATATACCCTGCATTTCAATCGGGCTGTATGGTCCGGAGTGAGGATCATGAGTGAGGACTGCTCGTCCTTTCTCATTGCCTTTGAAGGAAAGTGCATTGGTGTGCTCTATGAATTCGTCACTCACACCCCACAAGCCACTACTATGCCAGAATCGAAAAAAGCCTCGAAGCGTCGAAACCTGATACTCCCGAGCAGGACCACGTTTGTTCTTGAGTGAAATAAACTGGATTGGATCGAGAATATTATTGAGGTCGGGATAATCATTCCTGAACATATTCAGGTATGACACTATGTTCCTTACTGAGTCACCAGTATTGATTTGGGCAAAGCTAGACAAAGCCAGACGAAAGTAGGACCGATCCTCTACAGAGAAAAGAAACTCAGCTTTGCAAACATTTGCCTTCCTTTTGTCATTAAAACTTAGCGCCCAAGTGTCATCCGCAGGGATGAAAGGCAAGCCTTCGTGACTAACATACTCCCTAGCCAGGAGTTCATCCAGCTCATGACTTGGTATCTTTTCTGCTAAGTTACCTACCAAAGTACTTAAATCTCCATTCCATACAAACAACTACTACGCTTACGACAAGCAATACGGACACCTATTTTAGGATTAATCCCATTTTTGTCCAGATTTGGCTAGATCAGATAGATTATC
The DNA here is from genome assembly GCF_048264025.1 of Nitrincola sp. NCBI lineage: Bacteria > Pseudomonadati > Pseudomonadota > Gammaproteobacteria > Oceanospirillales > Oceanospirillaceae > Nitrincola > Nitrincola sp. The sequence continues at coordinate 6,664 of NZ_JBLXDN010000044.1, read as the reverse complement.
GGCGCGGCGCTGCATCGCTTTGTTGGCCACCTCTTTGTTGTAACGCCTGTTATACAAAGTCTGCATTTGCCCACCGGGTTGCCACCCCATCACATCTGACCGAGTCTGTTCATCTAATGACTCTTTCTCTTTGGGTGTCATTTTTTCCCAGTCAGGAGACTGCCTCAACCATTCTGAGAAACGGTAGTTGAAATGATGCCTAAACAGATGTGGATAGACGTCCTTAAGTATCGGGAATGCCGCTTTCAATGTTTTCATCACATAGTCAAAGCCAGAGATCGAAAGAGGCTGTCCTACACGCTCTTTCTCATGGTTCACGAATAAGACGGGGTGTTTTTTTGCTGCTTTGCATTTACCCCGGTGCTCTGTGATGTATTGCCATAAAGCTTGAATGAGCTCTTCTGGTACAGGGATGTCACGCTCCTTGGTTTTCTGAAGCGGCTGGTAATTTCGCGGATCAGCAGGATCATGGTGACGTTTACGTATGCGAATCACATTATCTGCAATATCAATATCTTCAACGTATAGTCCACACATTTCACCCTTACGCATACCTGTCTCATAGAGTGTATGAATCATCAGGCAATTACGAAGCTGCAATGAGTCAGACGACTTCCAAGGGATATCAGGGTGACCTGGTAGTATCTTATGAAGCAACACATCGATTTGCTCATCCGTCAGCTTCGCATCGATATTTGCATCACCTCTTCGTTTTTTCGGCAAGTGACCGTTAAACTTGTTGTTCAAACGCGTTGCCTGCTTGTCCTTGTCTGGATGTCCACTAACTAGTGGGTAGAGGAATTCGCAAACGTATCGTTGAATGGCTTTTAGACGATTGTACCTGGTCTCACTGTCTACGTACTGATATGCCTTGGGTAAAACTTTAACACCTTGGATAATTTTCTCAGCTGTGTCTTTGTGGTATGCAGTAAAATTAACCAAGCTTTGGAACTCTACATCTGTCATTTCAATTCCACTTTTTACCCGATCTACCAAACAGATGTTGCTAACAAACTCCCAATAGGGAAGAAATCTGAGATGATTGAGTATGTTACTCTGAGTACTAGGTGATTTATGGCGAAACTTAGACGTTATGAAATAAGTTGGATAGAACACTGGAAAACCGTCCTGGAACGGCAAATAGATCCGCTCACCATTTTCCAATCGTTTTAATTTTATCGTCCACATATCTCTACACCAAATTCATTACAAAAATAATACCATACCATCCGCATAAAAAACACAACCAAAACGTTACACCGCATAATCAACATCACAAACAAAAATGCCCAGCTATTGCTGGGCATTTACACTCTTAATTCATAAAAAACATTACATTTAATATATACTATCCGCTAAAACGGAATATCATCATCAAAATCATCAAAACCAGGTGCCGGCTGGGCGGGCTGCTGCTGAGGTGCAGGCTGGTTTTGTGGGCGAGACTGTTGCGGCGCAGGACGTGATTGCTGCTGAGGTTGTTGACCATACCCCATTGGGTCCTGGTTACCGGCGTAACCGCCCTGATTACCACCACCGCCTTCGCCACCACGGCCATCCAGCATTTGCATTTCACTGGCAACGATCTCGGTGGTGTAACGGTCCTGACCACTCTGATCCTGCCATTTACGGGTACGCAAAGCGCCTTCGATATACACTTTCGAGCCTTTACGTAAGTATTCACCGGCAATTTCAGCAAGACGATTGAAGAATACCACCCGGTGCCATTCGGTTCTTTCCTGTGGCTGTCCGGTCTGCTTATCCTTCCATGTATCGCTAGTTGCCAGAGTCAGGTTAGTAACTGCATTGCCTGATGGCATGTACTTAACTTCCGGGTCCTGGCCCAGGTTGCCTATCAGGATTACTTTATTGATGCCGCGTGCCATTATTCTCTCCAAATCGTAAAAGGTTCTACATGTTGGTGCTCCCTGCATCCAACCTTTGTAGGTTGGATGAGAATAACACAAGCTTAGGTTTAGGCTGAACAGCTAAGCCAAATTTTTCATGGAGATCTAAACAAATACCACTACAATCTCTCAGGCTTGCTATCGCTCTGACTGCCGCCGTTACCAACCGCGCCGGTCTGCAAAATCGTGCCATTTCATGATAGCAGGGAGAAACCAAGGCGTACCTGTATATAGAGGCCGGGTTTTGAAAGGAAACTCATCAAAGGATGTATGGCCTTCAACAAGGTTTAGCACTTGCTGGGCAATTTTTAGGCCGAAGTAATTGGCTCGGCCTACACCCGAGCCGCAATATCCCATGGCGTAATGCATGTCATCCATTTTACCCAGGTGGGGTACATGATCGAAGGTATAAGCCACAAAGCCTGACCAGGCATAATCAATTTTCGTTTCTTCCAACTGGGGAAAGGTACGAATCATGAAATCCTGTAGGTATTTCGAATAGAGTTGCGGTTGATCGCCTTTCCCAAAGGCCCGCCCGCCAAACAGAATACGTTTACCGTCCGGCGAAGGTCGATAATAAGCCACCAGTCGCTCTGTTCCGCCATGTGCACGTAGCTTTGGACTTACTGAACGTATCACCGACTCTGGGAGCTCTTCTGTGGCAATCATGGCAGAGCGTATTGGAATAATACGCCGCTTAAACTTACCAAACTCGCTGCCAGTATAACCATTGGTAGCGACAATCAGCTGATCTGCATCGATCACACCGCCATCGTACTGAACTTTATATGTACTGCCTTGTTTAGTCACATCTCGAACCCGAGTGTGCTCCAATAATAGCGCACCCGCTTGTTGCGCGAGGTTACAAAGCCCACGATGCAGCTTTGCTGGCTGCAGGGTGCCGTCTGTAGGATACACCACGCCACCGTGATAAGCATTGGAGCCTACTTCTTGGAATTGATCCTGACGACTCACCACAATGGCCGGAAAATCTACCACTTTCGCCAGCTCTTCTGCCTGCTCGATTAGACCTGTGAAATGGCTAGGGTGACTGGCACCACGAAAGCGGCCACATAAGGATAAGTCACAATCAATCTGCTCTTCTTTGATGAAATCCACCAGCCAATTAAAGGCGACCAGACTCTCTTTTATAGTGGAGTGCACCTTGTCACGACCGTATTGCCGCTCCAATCCATCCACTCCCAATTTACTAAAACTCGGGCCAAGTAAACCACCATTGCGACAACTGGCTCCTTCCCCTAAACGTCCGCCCTCAAACACCACCACTTTCAAGCCGGCTCGTGCCAGGGTAATGGCAGCAGAAATTCCGGTATACCCGCCACCCACAATCACCGCATCGGCTTTTTTAGGGATTTCGAAACGTGCATTAGCATGAACCGTGTGCTTCAACGATGTATCTACCAGCCAATAAGGCATGTTGGTATAGGTTGATATATTTTTTGCCAACATATCGATTGCATTCCATAAGAAATAAAGAAGTAAGAGTGCTGCAAAGACACTAGAACACGTGTTGTAAAAACTCTTTGGTACGATCCCATTGAGGATTCAGGAGTACTTGCTCTGGCGGGCCCACTTCGACGATCTCCCCTTCCGCCATAAACACCACTCGATCTGCGACTTGACGAGCAAACTGCATTTCATGGGTCACACAAATCATCGTCATTCCGGTTTTTGCCAAATTGATCATCACGTCCAGTACTTCCTTCACCATCTCTGGATCTAAGGCTGAAGTAGGTTCATCAAAGAGCATGATTTTCGGCTCCATGGCGAGAGATCTGGAAATCGCAACGCGTTGCTGCTGGCCACCAGATAACTGCCCAGGATAACGCTCAGCCAAATGCGCGATACCGACCCTATCTAGCAAGCGAATGGCCATGTCATTAGCGTCGTTTTCTGACATTTTGCGCAACCAAGTTAAGCTCAAGGTGCAGTTTTGCAACACCGTAAGATGGGGAAACAGGTTAAAGTTTTGGAACACCATTCCCATGGTTTGGTGAATCACTTTTTGGCTCTGACGATCTCGAACCAGGGGTTGACCAAAAATGGATACCACCCCCTGTTGATACTCTTCCAGATGGTTCAAACACCGAATCAGTGTCGATTTGCCCGATCCCGAGGGTCCACAAACCACCAATATTTCGCCTTCAGAGATATCTAGAGAAACATCCTTTAGGACATGATTATCACCATACCATTTGTTGAGTTCTTCGATTTTAATCGCCGTATTAGACACGGACTTATTAGCCACACCCTCTGATAAAATCGTCATTAGCGATCCACCTTTAATTTCTTTTCAAGATTTAAGCTGTACTGAGACATGCCGTAACACAGAACGAAGAACAGAATAGAAATCATTACTAGCGGTTCTGTGTGCAAGCCGATCCAATCTTTATCATTGGCAATATTGCGTGCCATCAACATAATGTCGAATAAGCCGATAATAGAAACCAAGGTTGTATCTTTTAGCAGGCTGATAAATGACGTCATAATATTTGGAATCATCATTTTTAAGGCTTGCGGTAAAATAATTAGCAGCATGGTTCTCCAATAACCCAAACCCAGTGTCTCTGCGGCTTCGTATTGACCTTTAGGAATCGCTTGCAAGCCGCCACGAATATTTTCTGCCATATAGGCGCCAGCAAATATACACACCGCCACTAGCACCTGGGTTAGCTTGTTAAACTCCACATCAGCCGGTAAAAATATAGGTAGTAAGGTCACGGCCATAAACAACACGGTAATCAGGGGCACAGAACGAACCAACTCAATGACTGCCATAGAAAGCCAATGAATCACTGGCAGCTTAGAACGTCGTCCAAGCGCCAGTACCACGCCGATAGGAATCGCCATGGTGATAGCAAAACCGGCAATGATGAAGGTTAAAAACAGCCCGCCCCAACGCTCAATCGCCACTGGCTCAAGGGAAACTTGACTGATGCTAATGGCCACCAAAACTGACACCAGCAACCACGACAGGATAAAACTAAGCAGAGAAATACGACGCTGAACCCAACGAGATAACAGAGGGACAAACAGCTCGTTCAAGCCTTTATAGCCCAACCTGGACAACAGCCAATTAGCATACAAAATAATCAGGAAGGATAGGGCCAAGCAGGTCACTGCACCATGAACAAGCCCCAACTCTGTGCCAAAGCGCCCTCCCAAGAAGAGGTAAGCCCCGAGAAAAGGATATAAGCTAACCCAGGACAACAGGATAAAGTTGCGCAACGGCAGTCGCTGAGCCATCAAGGGCAATAACCAAATCACACCAAGCAACACGCCAACATTAACGCGCCACTGTTGATCAATAGGAAATCGACCATAAATCAAACTGTTAAACCAGCTTATCACCCCGGCCCAGCAAGCGCCCTCGGCACTTAACTCCATACATTGACGACGGTTGTCCGCAATAAATACCGCGTTAAACACTGCCCAATCCAACATATGCTTTAACAAATAAAATAGCACCGCCGCGATACATAGGGTCAGTAAGCTATTGCCAATTGTATTAAAACAACGATGTCGTATCGTCCCGATCAAGCCTCTGTCGCTTTTAAGCGGAGGACGCGAAGGCGAAGCCACAAACTTCTTCAACGCGGGAAGATTATTAACTTTTAGATCATCCATTTAGCGCACCTTATACTGCACATGGTCGTTGTATTTATTGAGCAAATATGAGATCAGCAAACTGATAAAAATGTAGAATCCCATCACCATAAAAATAATCTCTATGGCACGCCCAGTCTGATTCATCGATGTTTGCATAAACACAGAAACTAGCTCAGGAAAGCCTATGGCCACGGCGAGCGAAGAGTCTTTCACACTGGTTAACCAGGAGTTGGTCATGGGGGGAATAATCGAGCGGATGGCTTGTGGAATAAGGATCAAGCGCAGCGACTGATAGCGAGAAAAACCTATCGTGAACGCAGCTTCGCCCTGGCCACGATCAATGGATTGCATACCGGCACGAACGGTTTCGGCTATGGCTGCAGAGCGATACACCGTCATGGCTACAAATGCTGCACCAAAAGAGGCTGGAAGAAACGCACCACCTGTGTAGTTAAATCCTTGCAGCTCAGGGACTGACAGCGTTATCGAACTTGCAATAAACCAAGCGACCCCACCAGCCGCAACACACCACACCACTAGACCAATATAAAAAGCAGCAGGGTTGGCTTTCAGAAACGATTTATACCTAGTAATGAGGCCATATAGCGCTACTATCAACGCCATAACAAGGGTGATTATCCCCCACCATGACAGGGAGCTTTCTGGGCTAATAACATAAAGCCCTCGATTGTTAAGGAATAACCAATCACCTAGATGGTAGCTTTGCCGTGGCGCTGGCAAGGTCGAAAATACCACGCTAAACCAGAAGATAATTTGAATTAACAGTGGCACATTACGCACGACTTCCACATACCAACGTGCTAACTGCTCCACCAAGGGATTACTGGACAAACGCATGATGCCTACCACGACACCAATAATCGTACCAAACACAATGACACAAAAAGACAGCACTAGCGTATTGACGATGCCAACCAAGAACACACGCCAATAACTCATGCCTGCATCATAAGGGATCAAGCTCCAACTGATATTGAATCCCGACGTAACTTGCAGGAAATCAAAACCAAACGTCATGCCTAATTTATTTCCTGAATTCAACTATTAACTGCAACACCCGCTTATATTCTGTCGCAATTGCTCTTTAAAAATTACGTCTGGTTGAA
>NZ_JBLXDN010000043.1:0-27999 GCF_048264025.1 Nitrincola sp. | reverse complement strand
ATTCAACCAGACGTAATTTTTAAAGAGCAATTGCGACAGAATATAAGCGGGTGTTGCAGTTAATAGTTGAATTCAGGAGATAAAAAAAGTTTGGCACTATTCTAATTCCAGAAATAGGGTAGTGTCACAGTCCATTGAAGAGTTTTCTTATCATTACAGAGCACCCGATAATGCTTTATTTTGGGGCTCCTTTCCCGAAGGAATTAGGTTGTGAATATCAATCCTTGTATTTTGGGCGTCTTTTTTAGCATTTTACTTGTTCTAACAGGCTGCAATACGTTGCATCAACCACAGTTGTCTAGCTTGCCCGTCCGGCTTCCGCAAACGGAGAGCCACGTAACGCTTAAAGACAAAGATGTTCTCTATGCCCTTATGTTAAGTGCAGGACTTTCAATGGATATAGATCCTCATTGCAAAGGAGCGGGAAGAGAGATATCCGATAGAACACTAGGTGAGTACCTCAGTGGTTTTTTGGCTGATTTGTCTGATTTTGAAGCAAAAAATAAAATTGAAGTGCATTCTTTCAACGATTTTGACGCTAACTATGGAGCAGTCTGGCGAGTTCGTCTGTTAATCACTCAAAATTACGAAGAGGTGTTTTGGAGTGCTGGCCTAGATTTTCTTATTAATAAGGAAAGCCGCGCTGTTATTCCAGAAAGCGTTAGATGCATTGGAGCAGGCTAGGGAACCAGCGATTAAGCCGCTCCCTTTACTCTGCTGACGGCACTCATTCTCAATCGAGTGCTTTTTAAGCAGATTTTTGCCGCTATTGGACGATATAAAGCCATTTATGGCTAAATTTCATCGTTTTATGGCTCAAATTCCATATTTCAGCCGGATTTAGGCTGCCAGCGCTACATTTGGTCTACTCTAACGATGTTAGCCAATGCGAATAGCATCGCCAGTTGATTATCGTTTTTCTGTAAACCTTTGTACCTGGCTTTCACAAATCCAAACTGACATTTGATGATGAGGAACGGATGCTCCACTTTGGCACGGATACTGGCTTTTAGGTATTCAATTTTGATAGCGACTTTGTTTTTGCGCGGGTGCTGTTTCAATGCTCTGACTTTGCCAGGTCGCTGGGCTATCAGCCACTCCACGTCAGTTTCTTTAAGTTCTTCCCGTTTTTCAGCACCTTGCTAACCTGCATCACCCGACACAAATTCCTCTTCACCATGCAGCAGGTTATTGAGTTGATTCAGGTCGTGTTCGTTCGCAGGGGTTGTTACCAACGAGTGGGTTAAACCACTCTTGGCGTCTACGCCTATATGAGCCTTCATGCCGAAGTGCCAGTCGTTGCCCTTCTTGGTCTGGTGCATGTCTGGCGGTCCGCCGTTGCGGTCGCGCTGATTGCTTTTATTCTTGGTGGAGCTCGGCGCTTCGATGATCGTGGCATCAACCAGTGTGCCTTGCCGCATCATGACACCGCAGTCAGATAACCAGCGATTCACGGCTTTGAGTATCTTGCGGGCCAGTTTGTGTTTTTCCAGTAAATGCCGAAAGTGCATGATGGTGGTCCGATCAGGAATAGCCCCATCCAGTGATAAATGAGCAAACAACCGCATGGAAGCAATCTCATAGAGTGCATCTTCCATGGCCTCATCACTGAGACTGTACCACTGCTGCATGCAATGAATACGCAGCATGCTTTCAAGTGGATAGGGACGGCGCCCATTGCCTACTTTGGGATAGTAAGGCTCTATGACATCTAACAGCTGTGGCCAAGGCAATAAAGCATCCATCCGAGATAGGAAAATCTCTTTACGCGTCTGGCGGCGTTTACGGGAAAATTCACTATCGGCAAAGGTGAGTTGATGGCTATTGGCTCAGATTATCTCACATCGGGAACTTGATCTCAGGTTCCTTAGCCCAGAACACCAGCACAATTCCAGTTTTTTAGCATCTCAACGACTTCCCAGTGACACACAGCCAAGTAACATGGGTTGTGTTTTGCTCAATTTGAGCAGAAACGACTAGTCGATGGATAATTGCCCAACCGCTTCCCCACTAACCTACCGCGAAAGTAGGTAGTGTATAGATTTAGAGTTTACAAATAGACGAGCCTGGGCAGCGTCGAACAGGCTGGGAGACAAAGACGGTGCCCGATCTGGTAGCCGGCTGTAAGGGTTGCTATTGCCAACGACATTTCGATGTTCGAGCAGTTAAATATCACCTTCGGGGTGGATAATATCGCACCTTTCATCGACATTTTAACCACCCCACATCGATACATTACTCAAGAAAAAGGTGGTTTTGGTTTTATCGAAATGGCAGAGTGCCTACTGCAACCGACATAATGTGTTGACCCTTAACTAAATAGAGCAGGTGTCACTAATCTAGAAGGTTGGCGCTGCATAATAACGGCGCCACGACGTACCGATAGCAGCACTTCGCTTTGCTGGCGGAGTACGGCATAGTCGTCTTCACCCTGTAACAGGATAAAGCTGGCGGGTTTGCCTTCGGCGATGCCGTAGTTTTCGCCCAGGTTGAGGGTACGGGCGCTGTTATCGGTGATGAAATCCAGTGCGGTGCGGAAGTCTTCGTAGCCCATCATCTGACAGATGTGCAGTCCAAAATCCAGGGTGCGCAGCAGGCTACCATTACCCAGGGAGTACCAGGGATCAAAGATAGAGTCTTCACCGAAGCAGACATTCATGCCAGCCGCATTCAGCTCTTTCACCCGCGTCACGCCACGACGCTTGGGATAGGTATCAAAACGGCCCTGCAGATGAATGCTTTCGGTCGGGCAGGAAACGAAATTGATATTCGAGCGTTTCAGCAAGCGAAACAAGCGTGAGCAGTAAGCATTATCGTAGGAATGCATCGCTGTGGTATGGCTGGCGGTAACCCGATCACCGATATCGTTAAACAGGGCTTCGGCTGCCAGTACTTCCAGAAAACGCGAAGCCGGGTCGTCGATCTCATCACAGTGCACATCGATCAGCTTGTCATACTTCAAGGCCAACTGTACCAGTGTCTTGACCGAGGCTTCGCCCAGTTCGCGGGTATACTCAAAGTGCGGAATGCCACCCACTACATCAGCCCCCGCCTCCACCGCGCTTTCTAACAGTTTTTCACCATCTGGAAAAGAATGGATACCTTCCTGTGGGAAGGCCACTACCTGGATATCAATACGGTCACGCAGTTCATCCCGCAAGGCGCACAGGGTATGCAATCCCAGCAGGCTGGGATCAGTGGTATCCACATGGGTGCGCACATGCTGCACGCCACGCCCGACCAACAACTCCAGGGTCTTCAACACACGCTGACGGATATCCGTCTCGCTCAGCATGGGTTTACGTTGCCCCCAACGCTCAATGCCCTCGAACAGCGTACCACTATGGTTCCAGTCCGGCTCCCCTGCCGTTAAGGCCGCATCCAGGTGGATATGCGGTTCAACAAAGGGTGCACACAGCAGGTTACCGCCAGCATCCAGTTGCTCATCGCTAACCGGCAGCAAGCCTGGCTGTACCTCAATCCGACTGAAACGCCCTTCTCGAATTACCAGGCGATGGTACTCGGTCGAATGACGTAAACGGGCGTTGATAATTTCCATAAATCCTTTCCAAATCGGTGAAAAATGTTTATTTAGCTGAACTGTAATTAGCTACGGGCATCGGCAGTTTTAGCAGTACACCATAGCAGAGCGCCGCAACCAGTACACCCACGACAGGGGGTAGCACTGGAGAGAAATACGCGGCGGCAGAGCCGACGGCATAGGCGGCCAGACCATGCCAGTTGAAGTCCGGCAAGGAAACACTGCTCAGCAATGGGTACTGTCCTTTATGTCGCAACCAGAAGTCGGCCATGATCACGCCACCAATCGGTGGAATAAAAGTACCCAGCAGAATCAGGAAAGGAATCAGCAGGTTGTACATTCCACCCACAGCCAATACCGTACCGATAGCCGCGCCACCTACCGTAACCAATTGACGACGGTCAGTACGCAGCAGGTTACAGCCCGCCACGGCAAAGTTATAGATGGTGTTGTCCTGCGTGGTCCAGATATTCAGGAACAGCATCAGTACCGCCAGCACTACGAAACCCTGTGCCAGCATCACATCGACAATATCCGCCTGCTGATAGATCAGTGCCCCCAGAGCACCCGTAAACACCATCAAACCATTACCGACAAAGAAAGCGGCCAGCGTGGCCAGTACCGCGATTTTCGGGCTGGCGGCAAAACGGCTCCAGTTAGTCGCCTGCGTACCACCGCTGACAAATGTACCAATGATCACCGTAATCGCTGCCGCAAAACTCATGCTGCCGTTGCCTGAGTCACTTGCCAGACTGCCCCAGCCACCGACATCCACCCAGCCCTTGTAAAGACTGATAAGAATAAACAGCATCATCGCTGGTACGGCAAAGCGTGACAACATGTCCAGTCCTTTATAGCCAATCATGGCCGTGGCACAGAAAGCAAAGCCAAACAGTATCATCAAGGGTATTTCCAGGCTTTCCGATAAACCGGTGGTTTTGATCAGCACGATGGACAGGGTTGCCGTCCCCCAGGCATACCAGCCGATCTGGGTAAAACCCAGCACGAAATCCGACAGTTTGCTGCCCTTTTCACCAAAGCAGAAACGTCCCATTAACACAGAGTTGAGGCCGCTTTTGCAGGCAATATAGCCCAGCGCTGCGGCATAACTGCCGAGTAACAGGTTACCGATCAGGATCACCAGCAAGAGTTCAGTAAAACTGAACGCAGCACCTAATGACCCGCCCGCCCACATGGTGGCGGTGAAAAAGGTAAAACCAAGTAATACCAGGGAGGTAGACACCAACCCCTTACGTGCCCCAGCGGGGACTTCACTGAGTGGATAATCGGTTTCTTTCATCACAAGTTCCTCTGTTTAATTCAGATTTAACCATCGGGTTTTAACGCGCCTCGCCGTAGGGGTTGCGCGGGTCATTCAGCCAGTTCATATAGGGTTTATCAGCCTCTTTACGCACCATGGTGATGCAATTATTCACCGGACAGGTGATCTGGCACAGGTTACAGCCGACACATTCCGACTCAATAATGTCGAACTGATTAGTACCATCCGCTTTTGGGGTCAGACTGATCGCCTGATGCGAGGTATCTTCACAACTGATATAACAGCGGCCACAACCGATGCAGCTTTGCTGATCAATGCTGGCGACAATCTTGTAGTTCATATTCAGATATTTCCAGTCGGTGGTGTTCTGCACTGCCAGCCCACGAAAATCCTCCAGACTCTGGTAGCCTTTGCTGTCCATCCAGCGGCTCAAACCATCCTGCATTTCAGTGACAATACGAAAGCCATGCACCATCGCTGCGGTACAAACCTGCACCGAACCAGCGCCCAATGCTATGAATTCAGCAGCATCCCGCCAGGTGCTGATACCACCAATACCGGAAATCGGCAGTCCCTGAGTCTGCGGATCACGGGCAATTTCCGATACCATATTCAGTGCAATGGGTTTGACCGCCGGGCCACAATAGCCACCATGAGTGCTCTTACCATCTACAATCGGACGGGCGACCATCTGATCCAGATCGATACCGGTAATGGAGTTGATGGTGTTAATCAGTGACACCGCATCGGCACCACCGGCATGCGCCGCACGAGCGGAAAAGCGAATATCGGTGATATTCGGTGTGAGTTTGACGATCACCGGTAAACGGCTATAAGTCTTGCACCAGCGCGTCACCATCTCGACAAACTCAGGCACCTGACCGACGGCTGCACCCATGCCGCGCTCCGGCATACCGTGGGGACAGCCAAAGTTCAGTTCCAGACCATCGGCCCCGGTCTGCTCGACCAGCTTGACGATGGTTTTCCAGGATTCCTCTTCACAGGGCACCATCAGCGAGACGACTAAGGCTCGGTCCGGCCAGTGCTTTTTGACCGCTTCGATCTCGCGCAGGTTGATCTCCAGACTGCGATCAGTGATCAGCTCAATATTGTTGAACCCTGTCACCTGCCCGGTAGCGTCATAAATAGCCGAGTAGCGTGAGGAGACGTTGACAGCGGCGGGATCTTCACCCAGGGTTTTCCAGACCACCCCGCCCCAACCCGCTTCAAACGCGCGCTCAACATTGTAAGCTTTGTCTGTGGGCGGCGCTGAAGCCAGCCAGAAGGGGTTGGGTGATTCGATACCGGCAAAGCGTGTGAATAAATTAGCCATGGTGAGTCTCCCGGATTAGGCCTGAACAGGCATCAGCAGTTGATGGATGGATTCGGCGGCCAGCTTACCCTGCTGGACGGCCTCAACAGTCAGGTCCTGACCGACAGAGGTACAATCACCCCCGGCAAACACCTTGTCTAATGGCGTGCGAAACTGTGCATCGACCCAGAGTTTGCCACCCTCGATCTTAAGCTGTTCCTGCATGTCCGGCTCCGGCAGTACCAGCGTCTGGCCGACAGCCTTGAACAGCGCATCACACGGCAGGGTAAACGCCTGGTCTGTATCCACCAGCTCACCCGCTTCGAGTCGGGTACGGCGCAGTTGCAGCCCTTGCAGCTCTCCCTGATCATTGAGCAGCAATACCTCAGGGCGGCTCCAGGTGCGAATGCGCACCTGATGATCGCGGGCAATCTGCTGTTCATGCCCTGTCGCGCTCATGCTTTCCTCACCCCGACGATACGCCAGGGTGACCTCTTCACATCCCAGCCGACGCAACTGACAGGCGATATCGACGGCGGTATTGCCCGCACCGATCACCACCGCACTTTGAGGTACAGGGATCTGGCTCAGATCGGAGGCCTGGCGCAGCACACGAATGTAATCCACCGCATCCTCTACCCCTTTGGCTGATTCATGTTCCAGCAGCAGTTTGCGGGTACCCTGCAGACCGAAGCCCAGAAATACGGCATCAAAGCCGGACTGCAATTCTGCCAGACTAACATCTCGCCCCAGCGCTTTATGGGTGTGCAGGGTGATCCCGCCAATGCCCAGTACAAACTCGACTTCACGTGCCGCAAAGGCCTCGGTCATTTTGTAGCGGGCAATACCGTATTCATTCAGACCGCCGGGCTTTTCGCTGGCTTCAAAGATCTCTACCTGATGCCCTTTCATCGCCAAACGGTGGGCACAACTCAGACCGGCAGGCCCGGCGCCAACCACCGCCACCCGCTTGCCGGTAGCGGCTGCACGGGTAAACGGATGGCCATCAAACACAGCCTGATCGGTGGCATGACGCTGCAGCAAACCGATCAACACTGGCGCACACTCGGCTTCCTTGTTACGTACACAGGCCTGCTCACAGAGGATCTCGGTCGGACACACCCTGGCACAACTGCCACCAAGGATGTTGCTGCTGTAGATGGTCTGGGCCGCTCCTTGCAGATTGTCGGAATGGATCTGCTGAATAAAGCTGGGAATATTGATGTCACTCGGACAGGCTTTGATGCAAGGTGCATCAAAGCAGTACAGACAGCGGGCACTTTCCAGCAGAGCCTGCCTGTCGGTCAGCGGTGGATGGATATCAGTAAAATACTGGTCAATATCCTGTGGGGGTGACATCTTGGTCACCGGCGGTTGAAGGCTCATTGTCAGGTTCTCCGGTTTTCACAAACACAGTCAGGTTCATCGTTGTTATGGCTCTATGGAATGCAGACTCTGTGCCATCTTCTGACCAAATGGTCAGAAGATTTTTAATTAACCAGACAATTTATTGATTTTAATAGCATTAACCACCCTGTACGAGGGTAATAACAGCGGCTTATTTGACAATTTTTTACCTTGGCGCTTGCTACAGAATGATTTTTTCTGCACTCTTTTCAGGCATCACACCCTATTTTTGTGCCAGGCATGGTGCAGCTTGCAGTGAATTCAGTCCGAATATGAGCGAAAAAAAGCGATCCAGCAGCAAACCCGTAAGACGCAGTCTGGCGAGAATCCGCAAGGACAACTCTGATCATATTCTGAAGGTGGCCGAATGCCTGTTCAGTAACAACGGCTACAACGGCACCACCATTCAAGCCATCGCCAAGGAAGCGGGCCTGCCGAAGGCCAATGTACTGTATTACTTTCACACCAAAGAAGCGCTGTATAAGCGGGTGCTGAGCAATATTCTGTCAATCTGGATGCTGAGCATGAATGATATGACCGAAGATCAGCACCCACGAGATGCGCTGCGCAGTTATATCGTCAAGAAAATACGCCAATCCAAAGAACACCCCTATGCCTCACGCATTTTTGCCGCCGAAGTGCTGCATGGCGCGCCTTACCTGAAAGAGCAGCTGGAAACCGATCTGAAGGATCAGTTCCAGACAACCTGCCAGGTGTTTCGTCAGTGGATATTGAAGAAATGGATGGACCCGGTGAGCCCGGAACACCTGATGTTTATGCTCTGGTCAACCACCCAGGCTTATGCCGACTTCCAGGTGCAGAGCAGCATCTTGTTAGGTAAAACGGAACTGGATGATCAGGACTACAACGAGGGCGCAGACCTGATTATCCGTATGGTGTTGAAGGGCTGTGGCATCAATCAGGTGTGAATGAGCCTTTACAGCTCACCCACCCGATGCAACACCAGCGTTTCCTCTTCCAGGTCCGTGTCAGCCGACACCACCTCAGCCATACGCAGCATGGCATTCAGTAATACCGAGCAACCCGCTTCGCACTCTTCAGGTGTTGTGGATTCGATCTCATTGTGACTGATGCCATTCAAACAGGGGGTAAACACCATGCTGGTTGGCGCAAAGTCAGATACATAACAGGCGTCATGACCGGCACCGGCAATGATATCCATATGGCTGTAGCCCAGATCTGCGGCTGAGCCCCGTACCGCTTCGATGCAGTTTTTATCAAACGGAATCGGCGCGTAGTACCAGATAGGTTTGAGATGAATCTGCACACCAGTCTCCGCCACCAAACGCTCAACGGTCTTAATCAGTTCAGCATCCATCGCACTGAGTTGCGCATCATCCGGATGACGTAGATCGACACTCAGATTAATCTTCCCGGGAATAGTGTTGCGCGAATTGGGCATCACCTGCATAAAACCTACTGTGCCACAACCGGGTTTATGCTGCTGCGCAATGGCCTGAACCGCCAGTATCAAAGAAGATGCACAGGTTAAGGCATCGGTACGCAGGTGCATGGGCGTAGTACCAGCATGGGATTCCTGCCCGGTCAGTTCAACATCATACCAGCGCTGCCCTTGCCCGCCAGTCACCACACCGATCACCTTGTCTTCGGCTTCCAGATATGGGCCCTGCTCAATATGAGTTTCAAAGAAGGCATGGTACTCACGCCCGGTTACCGGCGTATCACCGGCATAGCCGATTCGCTCCAATTCATCACCCAGGCGGATACCATCGACGTCGGTTTTATCCAGTATTTCCTGCAGGGTAAAACGCCCGGATACCACACCCGAGCCCATCATCGCTGGCGCAAAGCGTGAGCCTTCTTCATTGGTCCAGACTGAAATTTCGACTGGATGACGGGTCTTGATGCCGTGGTCATTCAGGCTACGAACAACCTCCAAGCCAGACAGCACACCAAATACACCATCAAACTTACCACCGGTCGGCTGAGTATCCAGATGGCTGCCAGTGCCTACTGGTGCCAGGCTCATATCCTCACCCGGACGAGTCGCCATAATATTGCCTACGGCATCAATGCGGATGCTGCAACCGGCTTCTTTTGCCCATTGAATATATAGATCGCGTGCCTGTCTATCCAGATCGGTCAGAGCCAGTCGGCAGCAGCCGCCTTTCTCCGTTGCACCAATCTTGGCCATCTCCATCAGACTGTCCCATAAACGCGCTTTGTTAACTTTCAGTGGTTTCATCATCACACCCTTCTAGCTGTTATCACGACGTGTATCGTCAATATCCATCCTGGACAGCAAGCCATCCGGACAGGTTGTTTTCCGCAGCACCATGCAAAGTTTTGACCATAAGGACAGGAAGTTTGGAATTATTTACCTAACATAATGTTTTATAAAAATAAATTCACAAATCCTGGCAGTTGTAAGGCTCTTGCTGCACCAAAGCTTTTATACACGCGATGTAAAAATGCACTTTTTTAGCTCACTTAGCCCTGTGATTGTGCAGAACAAAAACCAGTCAGTGCGCAGCACTATCCATCCACTTCGATAACAAAAAATAAAACCCTATTATTAACAATGAATTAAAACAAATAATTCCAACCTCCTGTCCAAATGGTCAGATAATTGCATTGAAGTCCTGACAGTGATTGCGAACAACTTAAGCACGCATATTTTTAAGGAGTGTCGAGATGGGAGTACTGATCAAAGGAGGTCTGGTCGTCAATGCGGATCAGAGCCAGCTAGCCGATGTGTATTGTGAAGATGGCAAAATTCAGGCGATTGGGCAGGCACTGAGCGTTCCAGAGGGAACGGAAGTGGTTGATGCCAAAGGCCAGTATGTTATGCCCGGCGGTATAGACCCACATACCCATATGCAACTGCCTTTCATGGGCACAGTCGCCAGTGAAGACTTCTACACAGGCACCGCTGCAGGGCTTGCCGGTGGCACCACCATGATCATCGACTTTGTTATTCCCTCACCACAGCAGCCACTGATGGAGGCCTATCACACCTGGCGAGAGTGGGCCGAAAAATCCGCCGCTGACTATTCGTTTCACGTCGCCGTGACCTGGTGGGATGATTCCGTTTATGAGGATATGGGTAAACTGGTGAACGAAGAAGGGGTTAACTCCTTCAAGCATTTCATGGCCTACAAAAACGCCATCATGGCCACGGATGAAACCCTGGTAAACAGTTTCAACCGCTGCCTTGAATTGGGTGCCATGCCGACAGTACACGCTGAAAATGGTGAACTGGTTTATCACCTGCAGCAAAAACTGCTGGCCGCCGGGCTGACCGGTCCTGAAGCCCATCCGCTGTCGCGACCGTCGCAGGTTGAGGGTGAAGCGGCTAACCGTGCCATACGCATCGCCCAGTCACTCGGCGTGCCACTTTATCTGGTACATGTTTCCTGCAAGGAAGCCGTGGATGAAATCGCCCGTGCCCGTAATGAAGGCCAGCGGGTCTATGGTGAATGCCTGGCAGGTCACCTGGAACTGGATGATAGCGTCTACAGAAACCCCGATTGGGCATTTGCCGCTGCTCATGTCATGAGCCCACCGTTCCGCCCCAAGGAACATCAGGAAGTACTCTGGAAAGCCTTACAGGGAGGCACCTTGCAAACCACCGCAACCGATCACTGTTGTTTCTGTGCCGATCAGAAAGCCGCTGGCAAAGATGACTTTTCTAAAATCCCCAACGGCACCGCCGGGGTTGAAGACCGCATGATGGTGCTGTGGGATTCCGGGGTCAATAAAGGGCGCTTGACCCTTAACGAATTTGTCGCCGTCACCTCTACCAACAGTGCCCAGATTTTCAATCTCTATCCGCAGAAAGGCCATATCGCCGTGGGCTCCGATGCTGACATTGTCGTCTGGGACCCTGACAAACAGCACACCCTGTCTGCCAAAACCCACCATCAGAATATTGATTTCAATATTTTTGAAGGCCGCACAGTTACCGGTGCGCCGACCCACACCCTCAGTCAGGGTCGGGTGGTGTTCAAGAACGGCAAGCTGATGGCGGAAAAAGGGGCCGGACGTTATATCAAGCGCCCCGCCTTTCCCAGCGTGTTTGCAGCCGTGGAGAAGTATAACGCCGAACATAAACCTCAGGCCGTAGACCGCTAAAAGGAAACCCGTTATGCAGGCTGTAGAACCCCTTACTGAGCTAAGCAGCGAACCCAGAAGCCACCGGCAGATGATTGCTATTGATAATCTATCTTTGGTTTTTGAAACCAATGATGGCCCGGTGCATGCGCTGTCTGATATCGACCTAAATATCCACGAAGGTGACTTTGTCTCCTTTATCGGTCCGTCCGGTTGCGGCAAAACCACCTTGCTGCGAGTGATTGCCGACCTGGAACAACCCACGGGTGGACAGATACAGGTCGGCGGCACCTCACCAGAGGATGCCCGCCTGAACCGCCTGTACGGCTATGTGTTTCAGGCCCCGGCACTGTTCCCCTGGCGCAGCATCGCCAGTAACTGTGCCCTGCCGATGGAGATATCCGCTCAGCCCAAAACCCATCGCAACGCACAGATCGACAAGTACCTTGGCATGGTCGGCCTGCAGGACTTCAAACACAAGTTCCCCTGGCAACTGTCTGGCGGTATGCAGCAGCGCGCTTCCATCGCCCGGGCCTTGTGTCTGGAACCGGAACTACTGCTGATGGATGAACCCTTTGGTGCCCTGGACGAGATCACCCGTGACCATCTGAATATGGAGCTGCTGAAGATCTGGAAAGCGACCGGTAAGACGGTGGTATTTGTCACCCACTCTATTCCCGAAGCGGTGTTGCTATCAACCCATATTGTGGTGATGTCTCCCCGACCCGGACGCATCGTCAAGGTGATTAAAAGTCCACTGCCGCGTGACAAGACCCTGGCGCTGCGGGATACCCAAGCTTTCACTGCGCTGGCCGCCGAGATACGTCAGGCATTGGCCACTGATCATCAGATCGATTGAGGCAGCCGAGCTATGACGACGCTAAAGCAACTCACACACAAGCAGTGGTTCGCAGTACTGGTGCTGGTGGTCGGCATTATTATTATCTGGTATATCGCCGCCCTGCTGATGAACGGCAACCAGATGATCAATATGCTTGAACGTACCGGTCAGAGCTGGACTTACACGCAGATTTTTGAGGGCGCTTATGGCATACAGCGCCCGCCACTGCCGGTACCGCATCAGGTGGCCTATGAGCTGTACGACAGTATTTTTAACAATGCCATCACCTCTAAGCGCTCACTGCTTTACCACACCCAGATCACCCTGAACTCGACCCTGCTGGGCTTTATACTCGGTTCGCTGTTGGGCATCATCATCGCCATCGGCATCGTACACAACCGCACCCTGGATACCAGCCTGATGCCCTGGGTTATCGCCTCGCAGACAGTCCCCATTCTGGCGATAGCGCCCATCGTGGTGGTGGTGCTGGGTTCCATGAACCTGACCGGCATACTACCCAAAGCCATCATTTCCATGTACCTGTCATTTTTTCCGGTGGTTATCGGCATGGTTAAAGGGCTGCGTTCAGCAGACAAACTGCATACCGAACTGATGATCACCTATAACGCCAGCACCCAGCAGATGTTCTGGAAACTGCGCTGGTTTTCTGCACAGCCTTACCTGTTCGCCAGCCTGAAGATAGGCATTGCCGCGGCTCTGGTTGGTGCCATCGTCGCAGAACTGCCCACCGGGGCTCAGGGTGGGCTCGGAGCACGGTTGCTGAGCGGTTCCTATTACGGTCAGACAGTACAGATCTGGTCAGCGCTGGTGATGTCCGCCCTGCTCGGCTGGGTACTCATCACCCTGGTTGGACTGGCTGAACGCTTTATTCTGCTCAGACGAGGCATATCCTGATGAAAACACTGCTGACCTTGCTGGCGATTGCACTGTTACTGCTACAAAGCGGCATTGCGCTGTTCCTGCCCAAGGGTTTCTATCAGGGCACCTTCCTGTTACCACTGCTAATGCTGTCGCTGTTTGCTGCAGGCTATCTGATGAGCCGCATGACGCAGATAGCCGATGGTAAAAGTCAGTGGGCAAAACCCTGCAAACTGGCGGTTCCAGCGCTGTTCGGCCTGATGATCCTGCTGGTCTGGGAAGCCATCGTCCGTGGATTTGATGTGCCCCTGGTGTTGATGCCTGCACCCACACAGGTGTTTATCACCCTGGGCAACAACCTGCCACTGCTGTGGGCCGACTTTCAGCAGACCTATCTGAAGGCTGTGGTGGCTGGTTATGTAATGGGTTGTGGGCTGGGGTTCATCACCGCCAAGCTGGTGGTTCGCAATGCCTTCCTGCAAAAAGGCCTGCTGCCACTGGGCAATTTTATGGCCTCCATCCCGATCATCGGTATAGCCCCGATCATGGTGATGTGGTTTGGCTTTGACTGGCAATCCAAAGCGGCTGTTGTGGTGATCATGACCTTCTTCCCCATGCTGATCAATACCTTGGCCGGTTTGCGCTCAGTCGATCCATTGCATGCCGACCTGATGCACACCTATGCCGCCGGTAAAGGGCAGATCTTCTTCAAAAACCAGCTACCCCAAGCCATGCCATTCATATTTAACGCGCTGAAACTGAATTCAACCCTGGCACTGATCGGTGCGATCGTCGCCGAGTTTTTCGGCACCCCGATTGTCGGCATGGGTTTTCGCATCTCCGCCGAAGTGGGCCGGATGAACATGGATATGGTCTGGGCCACCATTTTTGTGGCCGCCCTGGCAGGATCACTGAGTTATGGCGTCCTGGCGCTATTGGAGCGACGCGTCACTTTCTGGCATCCGTCCGTGAGAAGCGGACGTTAGTTTTATCTAAACGTTTATGTAAACCTAGTCAAATGAGGCACGACAATGAAAAAAAATATCATCACAACCGCTGCCGGTATCGCCTTGATGGCGGCCACTTTTTCCGCTCAGGCCAATGACAAGCTGACGTTGCAACTGAAGTGGGTCACCCAGGCGCAGTTTGCCGGTTACTATGCGGCACTGGATCAGGGCTTTTATCAACAGGCCGGTATCGACCTGACCATTAAACCCGGTGGTCCGGATATCGCTCCGGCACAAGTACTGGCTGGTGGTGGCGCCGATGTCGTCGTCGACTGGCTGCCTTCTGCTTTGGCAACCCGTGAACGCGGCCTGGCACTGGTCAACATCGCTCAGATCTATGAGCGCTCCGGGATGATGCTGACCTGCCTTAAATCCAGCGGTATTGAAACGCCGGAAGACTTTCCCGGTAAAACCCTGGGGGTGTGGTTCTCTGGCAACGAATACCCTTTCCTGAGCTGGATGTCACAACTCGGCTATGAAACCACCGGTGGCGACACAGGGGTTACCGTACTGCGTCAGGGCTTCAATGTTGACCCACTGTTCAATGGCCAGGCTGACTGTGTGTCCACCATGACCTACAACGAATACGGCCAGGTACTTGATGGTGGCCTGACACCGGAATTCCTGACCCTCTTCCCTTATGAAGATGGTGGCGTGGCAACTCTGGAAGATGGCTTGTATGTGATGGAAAGCACTCTGGAAGACCCAACCAAGGTAGATGCCCTGGCGCGTTTCCTGAAAGCCACGGTAGAAGGATGGGAATGGGCTAGAGAGAATCCGGAAGCCGCCGCAATGATCGTACTGGAAAATGACGACTCAGGCGCTCAGACTGAAGCCCATCAGGTGCGGATGATGACCGAAGTCGCCAAACTGCTCAGCAGCAGTGAAGAAGGGATAGGTTACCTTGACCCAGCGGCCTTTGACCGTACTGTTGAAGTACTGCTCAGCAGTGACTCCTCACCGGTCATTTCCAAAGTACCCGAAGGGGCTTACACGCACGTTGTTTACGACGCAATGAAGTCACTCGACTAAACAGTCCTAAAAGGGGTCAGTCCCTTTTCCCACCAGCGAGGCCGAATTAAAGGGGTCAGTACCCTTTTCCGTTACCGGCCTCGCTGGTTGGACATTCGTTTGCGGAAAAGGGTACTGACCCCTTTTAGGGACCCCTTTAAATGACGGTCTACTCAGATACTACGATGACCCGCAGCGCATCCAGTCGCAGTTGGGCACTTTGCAATGCCTCCTGCATCAACTGGGTATCAGCTTGATGCCTGTCCAGTTCCGCCTGATCAATAGCCGGATTCACCTTCGCCAGAGCCTCTAGCCGTTGATAGGCTTCATTTCGCGCCTTGGTCAGTGTATTGAGCGCTGTATCACGTAGCGCCGGAAGCCGTGCATCGGCCTGCTGTTGCGCCTGCTTCAACTGACTGGTGATATTATCCCGCACCATCCGCACCATATTCTGCGAAGTGGACAACTTCAGCGGCTTGGCTAACTGATTGAGTGGCTGATGTGCCAGCGCCTCCGCCAGATCCCGCCCCTCTGGATCAATCAGCAAACGCAGATAGCCACCCGGCAGGTAACGCGCCAACTGCAGCGCTTTAGGTACGGCCAGATTCAGCTCATAGATGGTTTCAACCAACAGCGTACCCGCAGGCAGTGCAGGCAGTTTCAGCATACAAATGGCGTTATTGCCGGTTTCATTGCGGGTCAGCAGATCCATCAGCTCCAGCATCAGCGGATGTTCCCAGCTCATGAACTCAATATCTTCACGCAGCAGGGCTTCATCACGGCTGAACGTCAGCGTCATGCCATCTTCCGGCAGCTCTGACAGGTGGCACAGCATATGCTCACCTGGATGCAGCACCAGACCATGACGGCCGTGGGGCTGTAAAGTGATGCCAAAACGATCAAACAGCCGCTCAGCATAGGTCTGTATGCGGCTGACATCGTCTTCGTCCTGCATCGCCTCAAGCAACAGCTCGGCACGTTCGGCATTAAAGCTGCTCATTTCCAGCAAGCGATCACGCCCTTCGGACAGGGTCAGCTCCAGCTCTTCACGCGCCTCGCGGGTATCTTCAAGCAGAGTGTCGAAGGCGTCCTGATCATCCGTACGCTGCATCACATCACGCAACGGTTGAGCGAAACGGTGGTAGAGGGCATCACCTGTGGCACACACCCGCTCAAAGGCATTCAGCCCCTGGTGATACCACTGCATCAACACCTCGGTGGGGGTGTGACGGTAGTAAGGCAGGTGAATCTGCACCGCCTCGGTCTGGCCGATACGGTCCAGACGACCTATACGCTGCTCCAACAGATCCGGGCTCAGCGGCAGATCAAACAGCACCAGATGATGACAAAACTGGAAGTTACGCCCTTCACTGCCGATTTCAGAACTGATCAGCACCTGCGCGCCGAGTTCTTCATCAGCAAAATACGCGGCACTACGATCACGGTTGATCAGGCTCATGCCCTCATGGAACACTGTTGAGCGCACACCGACCCGTAAACTCAGGTATTCATCCAGGGCAATCGCGGTGTCAGCATGTGCACAGATCACCAGTACTTTTTCTTTGCGCTGCTGCTTAAGCCACTCCTGCAACCAGGCCACCCGCGGATCTTCACTAACCCAGTTTTCACCCAACTGTCGTTCAGGATGCAACAAAGGTTCCAGTGCATCTGCATCAGGTTGATATAAATTCGGTGCCATCAACGGGTAGCTGTGAAAATGTCGCGCCGGGAAACCGGCAACGGTACGGCGGGTATTACGGAACAACACCCGCCCCGTGCCCTGACGATCGACTAACTGGTTAATCAGCGAGGCGATTGCCGCATCCTGCTCTTTAGCCGGTAACGCCAGCCATTGCGTGATGGCGGTTTCGCCCAGACGTTCAGCCAGCTCAACTTGAGTGTGCTTGTCCTGTTTCAGGAACGCCGCTCCGCCTTCAAGTAACGAGCCGATCAGATGATTCAGGTGAAAGTACTGCTGCTCTTCATCCAGAAACTGATCCAGATCGGGATAGCGTTCCGGGTCCAGCAGTCGCAGTCGGGCAAAGTGCCCTTCCGGTCCCAGCTGTTCCGGCGTTGCCGTCAACAGCAACAAGCCGTCGCTGCGTCGAGCCACCCGCTCTACACACTGATAGGCATGACTGACCACTTCGCGGCTCCAGCCCAGATGGTGAGCCTCATCTACCACCAGAATATCCCAACCGGCCTGTTCAGCCTGCTGCAAGCGGGTTTCACTGCGTGCCAGCAAAGAGACCGGTGAGATAACCAGTTGTGCCGTTTCGAAAGGATTGTCATGGCCGGATTCTTCCAGCGCTTCACAACGCTCCGCATCCAACAACGAAAAAGTGAGATTAAAGCGCCGCCGCATCTCCACCAGCCACTGGTGCAATAACGAATCCGGTAACAGAATCAAAATCCGCTTAGCGCGTTCACTGATCAGGCGCTGATGCAGAATCATGCCCGCTTCAATAGTCTTACCCAGCCCCACTTCATCGGCCAACAAGGCGCGTGGCGCGGTGCGCGAAGCCAGTTCAGCGGCAATATATAGCTGATGCGGCAACAGCTGAACACGCGTGCCAATCAAACCATAGGCAGGCGATGTCGCCAGTCGGTACTGATGATCACGCGTTTCCACCCGCAACTTATACAGACCATGACGATCTATCTGCCCGACAAACAGGCGTTCCTGAGGTTTACTGAAATGCACCGCACTGTTGAGGTGCAGCTCCGGCAAAATCACCTCATTGCCATCACTGTCCACTCCCATATACAGATAACAGCCCTTGTGCTCCATGCGCTCACGCACAGTAACCAGCACATCTTCATCACTGCATATCTGCTCATCAGCTTCAAAACACACCCGGGATAAGGGCGCGTTGTCTGTGGCGTAAGTACGCACTTCAGCCGCTGCTGGAAAACTGATTTCAACCCGTCGATTGGAACACTCAACGACAATACCCAACCCAAGATCCGCTTCCGTGTTGCTGATCCAGCGCTGCCCCGGTACAAATTCTGTCTGAGACAATCTCTAACCCTCTGTAACGCACTTAAAAACGCCATGATAGGCGCTGTCGCGGATGAGTTCAAAGGCTGATCGTGATTACTGAAAGACTATGCGATAATATTTAGCCTAAAATCGAGTTAACTGACACAGACGGACCCTCATGACTCAGACCAATGATGTGATTGCCTACCAGGGGCACGAAGGTGCTTATTCTCATCTGGCTTGCTGCCGCGTTCACCCGGAACTCCGGGCACACGCCTGCGAAACCTTTGTCGAAGCCATGTTTATGGTGGAACGTGGCGACGCACGGTTAGCGATGATTCCGCTGGAAAACTCAACCGCCGGGCGTGTTGAAGAGATCTATCGGCTGATGCCGAAAACGCAACTGCATATTATTGACGAGCATTTCGAGCCGGTTAACCACTGCCTGCTGGCCCTGCCCGGCACCAAACTGGAAGACCTGCGCACCGTATCATCCCACCCCCAGGCACTGGCCCAGTGTGATGGTAATATTAAAAAACTGGGTCTTTCCCCTATCGCGGCACTCGACACGGCTGGGTCAGCCCATGCACTGGCCGACTCGCGTCAACCCGGTCATGCCGCCATCGCCTCCAGCCTGGCCGCACAACTCTATGATCTGGAAATACTCAATGACAACTTCCAGGACATCAGCGGTAACACCACCCGTTTCATGATTTTGGCACGCGAAAGCCGCATGCCCGCCTTTGAAGACGGCAAGCTCTACATCACCACCTTAATGTTTCGCGTACGCAACATTCCTGCTGCGCTTTACAAGGCGCTGGGCGGTTTCGCTACCAATAATGTCAACATGGTCAAGCTGGAAAGCTACATGACATCAGACACCATGCAGGTCTCCAGCTTTCACCTGGATGTTGAAGGACACCCGCACCAGCTGGCTATGCAGCATGCACTGCAAGAGCTGAACTTCTTCGCCAACGAAGTCAGAGTGATGGGCACCTACAAAGCCCACCCCTTCCGCCAGCCGGGTTAAGGATTTATGCTGCAATGCACAAAATATCGCTTTCGTTAGAAGCAAAAAATCTAACAATACGTGTTTACCCTATTGTGCAGCGCACAAAAATAGACTATCTTTAAATTGTCCTGAGCTTCAGGACGCGAAAGCGTTGGATCCTACGGATTCGACCTATCGCATCCCATCTCTCAACTCTTCCTGAGTTGTATGCACTTTGTTTGCCCCTCTTCGGAGGGGTTTTTTTTGGCTGGAATGTAGCGCTACCATCGAAGTCATCACCAACTTGTCAGACTGGGTCAAACCAGATTCATAGAAATGACTCATAGATACACTTGTGCATGACAAGATCGGCGCTGTGCTTAGCCTTGATATAGAGTTTATTTTACTGCACTATTTGACCATTACCATTTTGCAAGTGTTGGATGAAGCAATGAATACAGTGCAACTTAAAGCCATTACGAGCGCTGCAATGACCTTGCCTGAGAGAGAGCGAGCTAAACTTGCACGAGATTTGGTTGCAAGTTTGGATGGCCCAGCTGATATCAGTGCAGCAGAGGCCTGGGACACTGAAATTTGCCGCAGAATCAATGAAATTAAATTGGGCAAAGCTGAAATTTTAGATGCAGACGAAGCTATTGCACGCGCCAGAGCTAGGCAAACCAAACCCACCGCTCGTACCTGTAATTGGTGAAGCAGCCAAGCTGGGAGCAAAAAGACTGATTCTTGAAAAATTTCCTTTCTCCCTGGTAACCATTGCGAATAACAAAGTGGTTACGGTCGTTGCTTTCGCTCACCATTCTAGAAAACCGGGCTACTGGCACAATCGAGTCATTCCATAACGCATTGCTCATCAGTATATAGTGAGTGTAGCGAGTAATTTACGGACCTCCCTCAGTGCATCTTGTCAGTTTTGTGAACTTTGCGTTCAATAACCAAAGTTAACGACTGCTAAGCAATACTTTTTTCAGCAGATTGGCTAATTGCAGCCTTTCATCCTTATTCAGAGCTTCCAGCATCACCTCCATATTATCAAGATGATCCTGCAGAGCCGCGTCCAGTTTGTGTTGACCGGGTTCCGTAAGCATGACTTTACAACTACGGCGATCATCTTCACTGGCTACACGCTCAATAAATCCACGTTGAACCAGTTTTTCAATTCGGGTACTCATCGCACCGGAAGACAGCATCAAGGTTTGATACAACTCCGTGGGCGTCAAAGGCACTTGGCTGCGGCGTAAGGTGGCCAAAATATCAAACTCAATACCACTCAATTCATGCTGATCAAAAGCTGTATCGATTTGTTTGCGCCAGATTGAGCTCACTCGCCCTAACCTGCCGACAACGCCCATCGCTGAACAATCCAGATCAGGTCTGGCATCACGCCACTGTCGCAAAATATGATCGACTGGATCCTGCATAGCATCACCCCCAAAAGTATCTTAATAAAAAGATACTTGATCATAAGAATTTTTTCCATTACTCTTTAGAAAGTATCTTTTTGTGGAGATACTTTCTAAAGAGTAATAAACCAGGACAGGATAGTAATGAAACCCATACAGTCACTCACAACCCTTGTGCTTACAGCCCTTGCCCCCATTGTTTGGGGCAGCACCTACATAGTGACCACTGAGCTGCTCCCAGCGAACAGCCCTTTGATTGCATCCATGCTCAGATCACTGCCCGCTGGTCTCATCCTGGTATTACTTTCTCAACACTTGCCCAACGGCAAATGGTGGGGAAGGCTAGCCGCATTGGGGTTTCTTAATATTGGTTTCTTTTTCTACTGTCTGTTCTATGCGGCTACTTACCTGCCAGGCGGCATGGCCGCATTAATCATGTCGACGCAGCCAGTACTGGTGATGGTATTGAGCTATGTTCTGCTGAAAAGTGATTTTAATTACAAACATGTGATCGCATGCCTATTAGGGATAACGGGTATTGCCTTACTGGTTCTAAATCATCAGGCGGATTTAGATGCCAAAGGCATTTTTGTTGGCTTGTGTGGTGCCGTAAGCATGGCGTCGGGTGTTGTTCTGACCAAGCACTGGGGACGGCCACCAGCAATGACATTACTAAATTTCACAGGGTGGCAACTGCTATTGGGCGGATTAATGCTGCTTCCCGTCGCGCTGTGGATGGAAGGCTTCCCACAAGATCTGAACCTGAAGAACTACCTGGGCTACGGCTATTTGGCCATATTGGGAGCCATAATCTCCTACTCACTTTGGTTCCGTGGTATTGAGAGATTGCCAACCATCACGGTGTCATTTCTCGGACTTTTGAGCAGCGTGTCAGCCGTCATGTTGGGTTACTTCATTCTGGATCAGTCACTTACCTGGCTACAACTGGCTGGCGCCCTATCCATCTTGATTTCTATTCTGTTGGCGTCCTCTTACACAGGCCGCTTAACGTCTTCCCCTGTTTTGAAAGCAAATAAGGAATGAGTATGAAGCTTATCGTTATTTCTGGCAGTCAACGTACCCAGTCGAAAAGTCTGTTGGTGGCACAATATCTACACCACCTGGCCGAAACCCATTTTGATCAGGTTCAAGTCTACGATCTGCATGAACTCAACTTTCCACTCTGGAATGAAGGTGTGTGGAGTGGCAGCGAAGAGTGGCAACCCTGGCGTGAAATTGCCAAAGAACTGCAAGCTGCAGATGCGTTCATCTTCATCACCCCAGATTGGCATGGCATGGCGACCCCAGCATTAAAAAACTTTCTCATGCTGACTACAGATGCGGAACTGGCGCATAAACCAGCCTTGGCGGTGAGTGTGTCAGCGAGTATCAACGGCATCTACCCCATCAGCGAGCTGCGTCTAACCGGCAGCAAAAACAACCATGTATGCTTTCTGCCAGATCACCTGGTTTTCCGCGAGGTCGATAAATTATTTGATGCCAACCAGCCGTGCCTTGATGAAGCCATGCAATCAAGGAGTGAATACACAATTCAATTACTGGCCGCCTATGCGCGTGCACTTAAACCGGTGCATCAGGATATGCTGAATGCCGGCAAAGCGTTTCGCTATGGGATGTAAGGATTAGTGGCAGATGTTGGTGTAGACACTATCCTTGTGACCGTAACGAGGAGGTATCCACTACTCGGGTGGTAACTTATATTGATAAAGCCGCTTGTCGGCGGCTTTATCAAAGTTACTCTATTTTCTCCTCGCCTTGGTAGACACCACTGACTTCACCATCTTGCTAAACTGTCGTTCCCCCGCACGTCGCTCCTGCAGCGATGCCGTGTTTCTAGCCTGTTCAGCATTAAGTTTCTGAAAGTTAGTTAACCGTCGTGCATCAAGTGTACCGTCATCAATTGCCTGTCGCACCGCACAGCCCGGTTCCACTTTGTGCTGGCAATCACTAAAGCGGCACTGTGTAGCCAGCGCGTCAATATCAGAAAAGGTACGGCGAATACCATCGTCACACTCGGTCAGCTGCAGTTCACGCATACCCGGTGTATCAATCAGCACAGTGCCATTGTCAGTAAAATGCATAGAACGCGCCGTGGTAGTGTGCCTGCCTTTGCTGTCATCATCACGGATAGCTGCCGTTTTCTGCTCAGTGTTGCCTGTCAGCGTATTGACCAGAGTAGACTTGCCGACGCCGGACGAGCCCACCACGGCCAGGGTGCTACCGGCTTTGTACCAGTGGCGAAGCTCGTTACAGCTATCACTATCGAGTGCATTCACCGCTTCGACCACTAACATAGGGTCTAACTGCTGCACCCTTTGCTGTAACTTTTCGGCATCTGGGCATAGGTCTTTTTTGGTGAGTACCAGCAACGGCTCTGCCCCGCTGTCATGCGCCAACGCCAGG
The DNA here is from genome assembly GCF_048264025.1 of Nitrincola sp. Taxonomy (NCBI): domain Bacteria; kingdom Pseudomonadati; phylum Pseudomonadota; class Gammaproteobacteria; order Oceanospirillales; family Oceanospirillaceae; genus Nitrincola; species Nitrincola sp. Next base: position 4,805 of record NZ_JBLXDN010000043.1, on the reverse strand, counting down.
TAACGCTCTATCCGGCTCAAATTAAAATCATGGTTTAACGAGCAGACAATCAGCAATGTATCGACATTGGCGGCAATTAACTGCTCCGCCAGCTGGCTGCCAGCGGCTTTGCGTTTAAACAGTGACTTTCGCGACAATAAGCGCACAAAACGGCCATGTTCATCCAGCAGCAGCCAGTCACCAATGACCATCTGGGGCAGTGCAGGACTAATAGCCAGGCTACGCAGCCCTTGCTCTGTCGCCAGCTCATAGGTGCTGCGATGATTCGCTATTACACGGGCAATAACGCTGTGTTCAAATTCCTGAAGATTAAGTTGTTGCTGAAAAAACGCCTGCCACCCAAGTTGCTGTAATGTTGAGGGTAAGTTCATCTCATTTCCTTTTACGCACAGCAATACACTGCACGCACAGTAAAAAATGGTTAGGAACTCTGGTAAACGGCTTACAAAAACCGAATTAAATAACTTTCAGAGATCCCGGTCGACAAACACCGGGCAAAGGCAGGTTAAAGCAAAAAAGGTAACAGTTTAAGCTACGCCGCAGCCCTTACCGGGTGGGTAATTACTACAATCATCAAACTCTCCTTCATGGTAGGAATAACAAGTTAAAATATATCAGAAGCGATAACGCAGAGCAAAGTTACGATACTAGTGATGCAAAAAATTTATTACCGGAGTTATGGGGGGCAGATCTAAATTAACCCAGGCTAAAGTCTTAAACACCTGAAAATCTGCTAACGCCTAGTTAACCTGTAATTTCGGTACGAAATTATCAGGTTGAACTAGATGTTAGATTTTTGTATCTTCGAGAGAACTAAACATCCGTTCAATCTCTTCATCAACCGTTTCACCTGACGGCTCGCCATCACGATCAAAGTCGATATCGTCGTCGTCGAAATCGGGTTCTTTTGTTGCCTCTCGAGCTCTATCAATTTCGACTTCAAGGTCAAGTTCGAATCTCTCAGAAATCGAAGCAAACTTGTCTAGTTGCTCCTCTACCTCTGCCAATGGCGGTCCATCACTAATAATAGTTTCGAGTTCATTGTTCAGAAAGATTTCTGCGTTCTTCTTGATGTCCTGGATGCGGGACCGAGCTATTTCCGGATGCTTCTCAATGAAAAAGCCGATGCCCAGATAGTCGTCAAGGTCTCTCGAGGATGTCAACGATGTAGCCATTCTTTCAAACAGGGTCTCAGAAATCACTTTAATCTGGTCGGAATTCCCTGACCATACGGTTTCGGCTTCCGAAATCACCATATTCAAAATTAGGCCGTTTGTTTTTTGGATTTTCTGGTATTCATTCATGATTTCAATAAACATCGAGACTGAAGGAATGGCCTCCTCTTTACCAACCAACCGAATGAGCCTGAGGATGAGGAATTCTATTGAAGGATTGTGGTAAGTCCATCGTTCCTGACCAGATGATGTCCTCGCATATTGAATGATGTTAACTCTTTTTCGAAGCAAAAGCAGTCGAAACCTCTCAAAAATTCGGTTTAGGATATCAATACTGCTAAATACCTCAACCTTCGTAAATATTTCGAGAATTTTGAGTAGTTGGTCTACATATACACTTGTTTCGATCAAGTCGGAAATGTCTTCAATATTTTCTTTCAGCAGTGCATCAATGAAGTCATCAACCGACGGATTATGATAGCTGACTATTAGGTCATCATGGGTTTTGCTCGTCTTGAGGAACGTACCCTCAAGCTCCTTGAGCGATTCCTTGAAGTCATACGGTGACCGTTCGTGATTATACTTTCTTGACCGGAACTGAGCGAACTCCAGATAGGCTACCTTCAGGTCACCGGAGTTTATCGGTTGCGCTAGTGACGCAAGCACCAAAACTAGCTCTCGGGCGCCATAGTTCAAGTGCTTGTGAAAGGCAGTCCGCCAAATTTTTTCCGGATTTTCAAGATTTCCCACGAAAATATCGAGATAGTGCTCACGATCAAAATCGCTTAGGTTGCCGATCTCAGTCATGTACTCAATGATCCGGGGACTATAGTTCCTATGGTCGATAATCTTCGAGTAATTTCCCTGGCGAGCTACTTGAGTTTTGATTTCTGAAGGAAGTGCCGAGAAGAAGATATGATTGTACAAGATCCTTGCCCGCTCGAATTTCGAATAACTTCCGATCTCCAGAATAACCTTGTAGAGAGCAAGGTTTGAATGCTGGAAGGCCTCGAGATTGTTCTGCGCTTGCTGAAGTATGTACTCTCTCGTTGTGAGGATGAATTTGGTGTTCGGCGACCTCTGTACGTCATGAATAAACCGAACTATTCTGTCGTCTTCATTCTTTCCCATCGTTTCTAGAAGATTTGTCTTTCCAAGAAAGTCATCGTAGTAAAAGATCTGCTTGGAACTAGCAACGAAGTGTTGCCTCGCCTCCAATATGTCTCTTGGGATCTTTATGCACTCATATCCTTCTCGAAGGTAGTGTGAAAGGACGATCTCGGCTAAAGTTGTTTTACCAACCCCTGGCGGTCCAGAAACGATACATACATTCGATACTTTTAGAATATCGATTGCCCTTGGAAAGAGCCCGCAAATCACGTATTTCGAAATTCTCTCGTTTAAACGTCCAACCTCTGACAAGCTCTCACCAATAATTCCCGCATGCAGAATCTTCTGCAAGACCTCCACACTGGAGAGCCAAAGTTTGAAGTGCTTCTTCTCGACTACTGGATGCTTTCCGACTAGGTTGTTTAGGTCCTCGGTTCCCAGGATGTCGCCTGTTGAGGCACAGTGTGGATCGAGCATGCTCTTGATCCGATCCTTTAGGACTGGTGTCATGCTGACACTAGTAGCCAATATGTACCTCTTGGGAGATAAGGCCTGGACCTTTGGTACCTCGCCACGAATCGAGGTTAGGAGCAAGTTCTTTCCGGACCGTAAGTAGTGCTTGCACTGAATGATGATTTCGGGATCAGTTTCAACACCCGCATATCTGAGATCTATACCTGAATCTCGCCCCTTGGAAAAATGTTCGAGAGTGAAACCATATTCGGCCTGAATAAGGTCGGCGACTAGTATCTCAAAGTCGTAATCAGACAAGGTTGCAAAATCATAGGTATGCATTGTTCATTTCCTACTGCCTTCAATAAATCTAACGCTGCCCATAACCCGCAGCCAAAAGGAGAAGACCCAATGAACTTTTATACTACACAACATCCGTACCATTGTGGAATCGATTTGCATGCACGGTCTTTGTACGTGTGCATTCTGGATGACACCGGTGAAACCATCCTGCACCGCGAAATCAAAGCACGACCAGAACCCTTACTGGATTTATTAACGCCCTATATCGGCAACATTGTTGTCGGTGTTGAATGCATGCACTGCTGGTACTGGGTTAGCGATGTCTGTGCTCAACATGGCATCGACTTTATTCTGGGCCATGCGCTTTACATGACAAATTCTTCAGGAAAGAATTTGGACAGCTTTAGCTGGCCCGAAGGGAAAAGTACAGGACGTACTTTTCAACACGATCCATGGTGGCAAAGCCAAAAATGATCGCATTGACTCCTATAAGATCGCGCATCTTATTCGTTGTGGCAATTTTCCGTTGGCCTATGTGTATCCACCCGAGATGCGTGCTGCTCGTGACTTACTCCGTCGTCGTACCCGTATCGTTCGTCATGGAGCCGATTTAAAAGCGCATGTGAAAAACACCACCAGCCAATACAATTTGCCACCGAATAACCTGGATCTAAAATACCCTTGCGCTCGGGAAGCGATGCGGAACTGCTTTGATGATGCGTTCGTGCAACGCAATATTGACCTGGACTTAAACATCATCGCGTTTTACCGCCATGAACTCAGCTCAATTGAGTGCTTTATTGAAAAGCATGCCAAGCATCACAACGGTCGAGATTACCACATACTCACCAGCTTCCCTGGCATTGGTCGCATTCTGGCACTGACTATCCTGTACGAAGTCGGTGATATTGGTCGTTTTAACACGGTACAGGATTTTGCTTCGTATAGCCGACTTATAAAGTGTAAAGCGGAATCAGCGGGTAAAAGCTACGGCACACAGGGCAATAAAATTGGTAATGCGCATCTGAAGTGGGCCTTTGGCGAAATTGCTGTGCTGTACCTGCGTGGTAACGACAAAGCAAAAGCCTACTTGCTGAAACTACAAAAGCGCATGAGCAAAGCCAAGGCACTCTCTGCTCTGGCACATAAAATTGGACGCTGTGTGTACTACATGCTGAAAAACCAAAAGGTGTTCGATGAAAAACGTTTCCTAGCCGGTTAAGTCGCGGGACAAGGTGAGCTGAACGTCTAACTGGACCACTCTGGCTGATACTCATATGAAGGTTGGGTAGCCACTAGTAATAAGCTGAAAACCCACCTTCTGGCACACTGTCGTAGCCAGTGCGCATTGATTAGACACCTTGTCGCCGCGCATCACCATCAGCAAGGTGGTTTGCACCTGTACTGAGCCTGAAACTAACTGGCTTTATGCCCGACGCCTTGAATAGTGCCAGAAACAGGTTAACCGATGAATGTCTGGTGTCCCTGCTATCAGTACGGAAGCTGAAATCAGCAGGCGCTCATTGAGCATGAGATAAGAGAGCCCCGATATGTGTTTGTTGCAGGCTATCGCCTGGCAACCATGATGACAGATGAAGCAGTCTATCTTGCTGATGGACAACAGACTGACCGCTAACGCGGCCAGGAGAGCAGTTTTACCTATTGACTCCGAGGCGGCTCATATGTGTTAGGGAAGGTGTGATCAAGTCCTCCACATGGGATAATGCTGACTGCACATGATCGAGGACGCATAAGATGGATCAG
>NZ_JBLXDN010000042.1:0-30852 GCF_048264025.1 Nitrincola sp. | reverse complement strand
CTGGAGGCAAAACTAGATTGGGCAGCATCACCAAGGCAGGAAACAAGCAACTACGAGTGCTGTTAATTCACGGGGCAAGAGCGGTCTTCGCTCATGTGGCCAAACGAAATGACAGGCTGGGAAGATGGCTGAGCAACCTGATAGCGCGCCGGGGCAAACGCAAGGCAATCGTGGCCCTGGCCAATAAACTGGCTCGGATTGCCTGGAGCATGACGGTCAGCGGAAACCAATTCGAGTTGAATCACGCTTTCACAGCTTCCAAATAACCACTTCCTCCACTTTAAGAGGGGAATAGAGGGTACCAAGCAACCTGAGTTTGCATAACTTGATGAAAAACGGTTATCCGGCCTGGCAAGAGCCTGACATAAGACCGACAGAGAATGTCGTTCCAGCGTGAAGGTGGCCAGGTTCGGACCACATTGTGGCGCTACCTCTCGAAGGTAATACAGACGCCGGATATACGTCCGCAAACCGATCTCATCAATGTCTTGCAACTGCAGGGGCGTCCATATACGTCTTTAGATAGCAGACCCTAACCCCTACACAGGCTCTTCAATCAACCACTCAACCCCAACCCCACAAAAACAAAAAACCCGGCGCTAGGCCGGGCTTTTCAAACTCAAAAGACGGCTATCAGTTCTTGATGCCTTCGTGCTCGGCAGTAACCGCCACTTCCTCTTCCAGAGCTTCTTCTTCAGTCTTGGGGTGAGAGTCCTCGGCACCGTGCATCCAATCAACCAGCTTGTCGGAGATGAAGTACAGCAGAACACCGGAGGCTACCGCAGTGATGAAGATACCGGAGAAGATGGACATGGCGTTGGCCAGCTGCTCTTCGGCTTCGCCACCGTGACCAATGAAGGAACCCACGAAACCGGCAACCTTGTTGGCTACGGCCACGAACAGGAACCAGGCACCCATCATCAGGGAGGCGATACGCAGGGGAGCCAGCTTGGTTACCATGGACAGACCGATGGGGGACAGACACAGCTCACCCATGGTGTGGAAGAAGTATGCACCGACCAGCCACATCATGGAAGACTTGTTGGAAGCATCGCCGTCCATCTGAACTACGGCACCCATCATGAACAGGAAGCCAATGCCCAGCAGTATCAGACCCATAGCAAACTTCACAGGGGAAGTCGGCTCACGGTCACCCATGCGTACCCAGATGGACGCAATCACAGGGGCGAATACCACAATGAAGATGGCGTTCAGAGACTGGAACCAGGTGGTGGGCACTTCGAAGGAACCGATCATACGGTCGGTGAAGTCGTTGGTGAACAGGTTCATCAGACCACCGGCCTGCTCGAAGCCTGCCCAGAATACGATGGTGAACAGACCCAGCACCATGATCACCTTGATGCGGTCACGCTCAACGGCGGTCAGGGGTTCTTTACGTACTTCGGTCGCTTGCTGACGCTCCAGCTTGGCCGCGGGAACGGTACCGATGTTACCCAGCAGTTTCTGTGCGAAGGCAAACTGGATGATCAGGGACAGCACCATACCGATACCGGCACAGATAAAGCCAGCCTGGAAGTTGCCGTCGTAGGCTTCAACCACGGAGCCTACAACAATACCGGACAGGGCGGCACCGATGTTGATACCCATGTAGAAGATGGTGAACGCACCGTCACGGCGGTGATCGCCTTCCTGGTACAGGTCACCCACCATGGTGGAGATGTTTGGCTTAAACAGGCCGTTACCGATGATCAGGGTAAACAGACCGGCGTAGAACATCTCGGTTTCCATGCCTGGAACCCAGGCGTGAGGCGTACCCAGCATAAATTGGCCCGCGGCCATCAGGGCGCCACCAATGATGATGGTCTTACGCTGACCCAGCAGGTTGTCGGCGATCCAGCCACCGAACAGAGGGGTCAGGTACACCAGACCAGTAAAGGTACCGTAGAGATCCAGCGCTTCGGCTTGGGTCCAGCCCAGACCGTGACCGCCTTCAGATTGAACTTTGTCTACCAGATAAAGTACCAGGATGGCACGCATAGCGTAGTAGCTAAAACGTTCCCATAGCTCGGTAGTGAACAGCAGGAACAACCCCTTAGGGTGTCCCAGCATAGTGCCGGCTTGCGGTTTCGCTGCGCTCATTGAGTATGTAACCTTCTTTGCATTTTTAAACAGAAAAGCCCGCGTCCTTGACGGATGAGCAGGCGCCCCACCCAAATGTTGTGATAGTTGAAAGCGGAGGGATGCACTTGTATACCCTTTATTGCCCTGTTAAGTCAATGTGGACCGGCAGTTGAAGCCCCGTTGACAGCGGCTTTCAGAGCGTATGAGGCATCTTCAACGATAGCGCGCGACAGTGAATAAAGTGCAGATAGATACTGCTTCGACAGGGGGTTGACTGTGTGTGAGTTCGATCACGGGAATCTATTCCAAAGAGAGGCTGAACTCACGGAATGAAAATCTAAAGTCGTGAACGAAATTTTTTTGTCGTGCGGGGCTGGGAATGTGGTCATGGTCGTGTCACAATCTTCGGCCGTAGTTGACTGGACCGAGCAGTAGACAAGGATATGTCGCTGAAGGCCACGCTGAGAAAACAAGGAAGTACCTATGCTGCAGTGGTATCTGTTTCGTGCTCGTGTGTGTAGCGAACGCAAAGTCTCCCAACAGGTGGAAGCCATGGGCTTCAGCACCTTCTTACCCCAGATTCAAAAAGACGATAAGAGCGCCAAGCTCAAACCTTTGTTTCCCGGGTATCTGTTCATTCGCCTCGACCCCTATCAGACCGGCTTCTCGTCGGTGCTGCGCCTGTTCGGCATGATTGATGTGGTGAGAACCACAGGTGAACTGCGCCCGGTGGAGTTGTCTATCGTGGTGAACCTGCGCCGCCGCTGCCAGCTTCAGCCGCAATTGCAACAGCCTGAACCGGTGGAGATGCCCAAGCCCGGCGAGTCGGTGGTGTTCAGTCATGGGGCCTTCCACGACGTAGAGGCCCTGTTCCAGGAGATGTCCGATGATGCGCGTTGTCGACTGCTGGTTAAGTTAATTAATCGTCAACATGAAATTGAAGTGCCTTTAAATACACTGAGACTTTAATTCGATAGGTTGCTATTTTATTGGTGTCGTCAAATTTATGACGATTTTGTAGTGGGTGCTTTTTGTCTTTAACATTGCTTGTAGCAATTTCGTCATAAAAACGACGCATGATGTAAATGCCCTTTTTCCTTGCATGTTATTTTGCCAAAGGAAAACACCAGGTATTACAGCTTGATAGAGATGAATAAATATTTAACTCATTGATCTTTTAAGTCGACGAATAGCTTTTATGCAAGCTCATTAGTTCGTTTGGTATACAGTTTGCACAAGACAGAGTCGGCTCATGTTGATAGTATCGAAACTCTTTTCTCTCTGACTTGGCAATTTAGGAAACGCTTATTTATGTTGGGATGGTACCTGTTCAGAACCAAAGCCAGATGTGAGCTTCAGGCTGAGCAACAACTGAAATGCTTGGGTTATCAGGTGTACCTGCCGGCCATCCCTGCCCAGGTAAGCGACCAGCAGGAGGCTGAGGCCGGTCGTGTGCAGCCACTGTTTCCGGGCTACCTGTTTGTCCGTTTTGACCCCTTTCAGGAGTCGATTCGAAAAATTGTCACCCTCTCTACCATCTCCCAGGCAGTGAAAACTTGCGGCGCCCTCTCTCCTGTAGAGTTGGCTTTGGTGAGAGAGTTACGAAAACGTTGCTTGATGGTGCTTGAAAGCCCCTCAAAAACAACATTTTGCTATGGCGATAGAGTCACGGTTAAAGATGGACCGTTTGCGCAAGTAGACGCCATTTTCAGTGAGACAGTAGGCAGCAAACGCTGTAAGCTATTGCTCGAAATGCTGGGTAAGGTTCAGATCATCGAAACGGACCTGAACAACCTGGCCGTTTGCGCTCGCATTGCAAGCTAACATACTACAGATTCGGTGGCCTTGGTCGCCACTACCCTCCGGCTGCGCCTAGCGGCCTGAGTCAAAAACTTGGAACTTGTGGTTATGGCTAGCCAGAAAGCATGGGCGGAGCTGTGCCTGGTGAAAATGTTATAGACTTGTCGATTGTATATATGTCAAAAGCTTACATGTTAGCGACCGCTAACGTGCGCTGGTTTTTTGTTCGGCTCTCATTGGGCGAATTTCGGGGTGCTGACAGCAAGAGCTGTTGGCTTGGGTTTGGTCTGCCTTAGACCTAATCACTGCTTGTGGTACCACCTTGCCGGTACTGCGCATTATTCAGATACGGACAGATGAAACGCTTTCTTATCAATAAGCTTAAATCCACTTTGCTGATCCTGATCCTGGGCCTTGGGATTGGCACTTTCCAGGCCACCGCCGCTTCGGTTTCTCCTCAAATGATTGAGCAGTTCAAGCAACTGCCCACCTCTGAACAGAGTCGCCTTGCCCAGCAGTACGGGATCGATCCTTCCATGCTTGGTGGAGGCAGCGGTAGCTCGCAGGAGATTCAGCAACCACAGCAGCCTGTGGTTCAACCTCGTTCGTCTGCTCAACCTGCTTCTTTTTCGCCCAGCGCTAGTGTAATAAGCGCAAAAGAGGAACAATCCCTGAAGCCCTTTGGTTATGACCTGATTGCGGGTCAGCCCATTACCTTTGCTCCTGTTTCCGACATCCCAGTGCCCGCGGATTACCGAATTGGTCCTGGCGACAGCATCAACGTGCAGCTTTATGGCAAGGAGAGCAAGCGCTTCACTTTGGTCGTAGACCGGTTAGGCAACGTTCAAATTCCTGATATGGAGCCGGTGACCGTTATAGACATGACCTATGGCGAGTTAAAAGCTGCGATTCAGTCCTTTGTCTCAAGATCAGTTCAATAGGGTCTGGTTGTACACGAAATTCAAAATAAGTCGCATCGAATTGACACAGATCTTTAATTTTATATCAGCGTGTCGAAACGAAAAGATTGTATAAGATATTGTTTGACATTTTAGAACGTCGAATTTTCATCTATGATAAATAGAGTGTGTGGAAGGCTTTTTCTGCCAATAACATATCTTCCAATGATCATTGTCCTCGTAACCTAATGTATCCTTTTAAGAGCAGCTTGTTACGACTTAATAAGAATCAAATTATGAAAGTACTTACTGTTTTCGGCACTCGTCCAGAGGCTATCAAAATGGCACCATTGGTTCATGCGTTAAATGCCGATGAGCGATTCGAGGCAAAATGCTGTGTAACAGCGCAACACCGAGAAATGTTGGATCAGGTGTTGGAACTATTTGAACTAAAACCAGATTATGATCTTGATCTGATGAAGCCTGCGCAGACTCTGAATGATGTAACAGCACGAATTTTGTTAGAGCTCAAGCCTGTTCTACGGGAGTTCAAACCTGATGTTGTGCTTGTACATGGGGATACGGCCACTACATTTTCTGCGAGCCTAGCAGCTTATTATGAGCAAATTCCAGTTGGCCATGTCGAAGCAGGCCTTCGTACAGGTAACATCTATTCCCCATGGCCAGAAGAAGCGAATCGTCGTTTAACTGGCGCGTTGACCAAATACCACTTTGCGCCAACTGAGACGTCTAAAAGCAACCTTCTTAAAGAGAACTTTATCGAGTCTGATATTACCGTGACAGGTAATACCGTTATTGATGCACTACTAATGGTTAAGGATAGGATTGATAGTGATCAAGCGTTAAACGCAGAGCTAACGGAGCAGTTCCCATTCCTTGATAGCGACAAAAAGCTGATTTTGGTTACTGGTCACCGTCGTGAAAGTTTCGGTGGCGGCTTTGAGCGAATCTGCAAAGCGTTAGCGCAAACGGCTAAATCGAATCCTGACGCCCAAATCGTGTATCCAATGCATCTGAACCCAAATGTGCGAGAGCCTGTTAATCGTATCTTGGCCGATATCGATAATGTGTTCCTAATTGAGCCTCAGCAATACCTCCCATTTGTCTACTTGATGAGCAGGTCACATATCATCTTGACCGATTCAGGTGGTATCCAAGAAGAAGCGCCTTCTCTAGGTAAGCCTGTTCTCGTAATGCGAGATACTACTGAGCGCCCGGAGGCTGTTGAGGCAGGAACAGTTAAGTTAGTCGGAACCGATGTTGACAAGATTGTAACTGGTTTACGCGAATTACTTACCAACAAACAAGCTTACGAAAAGATGAGTTTTGCGCACAACCCTTATGGTGATGGGCTTGCTTGTCAGCGTATATTAAATGAATTAGTAAGATAATACATTAGACAAAGGAATTAAGACGTGTCATTTGAAACAGTATCCGTAATTGGTCTTGGATATATTGGCCTTCCAACTGCTGCAATGTTTGCATCACGTAAAAAGAAAGTAATTGGTGTGGATGTTAACCAATACGCAGTTGATACTATTAATCGTGGCGAGATTCATATCGTAGAACCTGAGCTCGATATGATTGTTCATGCTGCAGTGAATGAGGGGTATCTTAAAGCTACATTAACACCTGAGCCTGCTGATGCCTTTTTAATTGCAGTACCAACCCCTTTTCTTCCTTGCAAAGAAGGCGAAGTACCTGCTCCTGATTTGTCTTATATTGAAGCTGCTAGTAAAGCTATTGCACCGGTATTGAAAAAAGGTGATTTAGTGATTCTCGAGTCTACATCACCTGTTGGAGCGACCGAGAAAATGTCAGATTGGTTGTCAGAGATACGGCCTGACTTGACATTCCCCCAAACTGCTGGTGAAAACGCTGACATCAATATTGCTCATTGCCCAGAGCGTGTATTACCAGGTCATGTAGTTCGTGAACTCGTTGAAAACGACCGTGTTATCGGCGGTATGTCTCTGCGTTGTTCAGAACGTTCTGTGGAGCTATACAAAACGTTTGTTAAAGCCGAGTGTGTGGTTACTAATGCTCGCACTGCTGAAATGGCGAAATTAACTGAAAATAGTTCTCGAGATGTTCAGATTGCGTTTGCCAACGAGTTGTCTGTAATTTGTGACAAATTAGGTGTTGATGTTTGGGAATTAATTAATTTAGCAAATCGTCACCCTCGAGTAAATATTCTACAGCCTGGGCCCGGTGTAGGAGGACACTGTATTGCGGTCGACCCGTGGTTTATTGTGTCAAAAACTCCAGAAGATGCAAAGCTAATTCATACTGCCCGTAACGTAAATGATGGTAAACCTAGCTGGGTTATCAGTAAAGTTAAGGTTGCGATTTCAGATTTTTTACAGGCAAATCCAAATAAGACGGCGCGAGACGTTACAGTTGCTTGTTATGGATTAACATTTAAGCCTGATATTGATGACTTAAGAGAAAGCCCTGCGTTAGAAATTACAAAAATTATATCAGAATTCCACGCTGGAAGAGTGATCGCTGTTGAGCCAAATATTTCATCCATTCCCGTTGACTTAAAAAATGTAGAGTTGAGAACTGTTTCTGATGCAGAACTGGAAGCAGATGTTAGTATTGCATTAGTTTCACATAGCGAATTTAAAAATGTTCGCATAAGTGGGCAATTTAATGTCGATGCAATTGGATTGTGGAAGTAAGCTGTTTTATTCTGGGCAATGTCGATGCTAAATAGGTTGGTAAAACACGGTAATAGGTTTGGTTTAGTTGAGATATTGTCCAAACTAATGAATTGGGCCTTCATGCCTTTAATTGGCTTATTGATTCCTGTCGATTCATATGGTGATATCGTTCTGACTTTCACTTATGTCGTTATATTGATGTCTGTTGGCCAGCTTGGACAAAATAGGACTATATTAAGATTTGAAGGTATAAAGTTTGCGACATTTGAAACCAGCTCTGCAATCGCCTTATTGAGCTCCATCATAATTGCAGGTATTGCAGTTAAAATATTAGAAATACATAGTTTGGTGATATTTGCTGTTGTTTTTATTGTTTATTTGAATTTACTATATTCAAAATGTAGAGTAGACAATAATATTGTTGCATTTTCTATATTAAAGCTTTCTTATCCTATTTTAAAGCTCTTGTCTTTCTTTGCTTTAATGTTTTTTGCTGATCTAAACCTGTCAATTGGCTATGTAATAGCTGAGATCTTCAGTTCTTTCATTTCGGTGTTGGTTGGGATCAGGTTCATAAAATTCAAAAAGGCATTTAATAAAATTGAAGTGCCTCTGTTTATGAAGTTTGGAATTCCAGTTTTCTTTCAAACAATTTTGCTTCATGTAATTCAATATGGTGATAAAATATTTGTTTCATCCTATTTTGGTAAAATAGTTTTAGCTAACTATTTCTTTGTTTCTATTTTTTGTACGTGCGTAGTGTTTTTGTTTTCTTATTTTTCACAAAAATACGAGGTCATAATTTATAGAGCAAAAAATTGGAATGAAGCAAAAAGACGAACCACTAATTATCTCATAAAGTGTCTGATGTCAGGCTTTGCATTTTTTCCTATAGCTTTACTCTCTTACTTGATTGCGGTTCAAGTGAATGGAGATTATGATATTAACTATAGGTTGATGTTGTTAATGTATGCAAGTTCTTTACTTGGTGCTTTCACAAACTCATACTTTTATTTGATTGGTTATTTGAACAAGAATTCATTGATCATTAAGTATTCGCTCTTTTTGTGTTTGTTATATGTTACTTTCATTTTTACTGGTGTTGAACAGTTGGGTATTTATGTAATGCCAGCCGCCAACATATTCGCAACATTGGTTTCCCTAATTGTTTTCAGCAGGTTAATAACTACATTAAGGCAAAAATGAAATGAGTATTCTTTTGTCTATCTTTATAACCATTAGTTTTTTAGCACTTTTAGCATCGAATAGTTGGATGGCGGAGAATTCATACTATTTCTATGCCACGCAATTTGCGGTATACAGTATATTTATACTATATAGATTGCGCTATTTATCAATGGTCTTTGCTCCATCAATAGTGATGTTTTTCTTTTTGGGTATTAGTTTTTCTCTTGGCTCATACTTTGTTCCAAAAGAGTTTGGCTTTCTAACTGCGTACTATATAAATGAGTTAGACGAAATAAAATATCATGCATTTATTACGTTCTACTACATGAATGTATTCAACATACTTTTCTTTGCTTCTTGCTCATTACTAGATAAACAAGAAACTATCATTTCTCATCAACGTGCAATAGCTAGTAGTCAAAATGATATAAAGTTATTTATTGCTTTCATGTTGTTGTTTTTGGTTTCGCTAAAGGATCTTTTCTTTCAATTTGGTATACAAGTTGGGTTGATTACATTTATTCTGTTCTCAATCAGTGAGCGCCGACGCTTAGTAAAACTAATTTGTTCGATTTTAATCCTGGCGATTATGTTGACTTTTAATCACGAAAACAAAAGAGAAATTATCGTTGTTCTGATGCTTATATCATTTGTTTATTCAATGAGCAAAAAAACAACATTTAAATTGTTATCACCTAAAATATTTTCATACATAAGCATATTAGTAGTATTTTTTTCTTTAGTTTTGTCTGCTTCTATTCTTAGGGGTTACGGCAAATTTGAAGCAACTAGCTTTATCGATGCCTTGATTTTGATTCCGGACTACATGGCGTTGGATATCTTTTGGGATAGTCTTATTGATAATTTTGAAATAAGCCATACATATCCTTCAAGTATATTGCCTGTTGATTATGTCCTTTCAGGAAAGTTAAGTATATTGGCTGGGACAACAATTATTAAGCCGTTATTTCTCTTAATACCCAGAGAAGTATGGGAATCAAAGCCAGAAAGTATGATCTATATCTTTACTGAGACTCACTCTCCTGGTTTATTCACTAATCTTGGAGTATCTATTCCAATTTCATTGCCTGGAGAATTATTTTCAAATTTCCACGTTATGGCCTTACCTGTGTTTATTGCTTTGGTGATGCTATTAAATTATTGTTTTTTACTAATCTTTAATAAGCAGATAAACTCTTTAAAGCGGATGCTCTGTTGCTCTGCTTCAATCCTATTTTTTATTCTGGTAAGAGGAAGTGGGTTAGATCTTTATATAATGACTTTATTATGTGCTTTAGCTGCAATATTCTTGCTTTCCATAAACAAAAAAGGAGTAATTAAGTGAGCAAACGAAAGGTGGCATTATTTTATACCGAGTTGTCACATTATCGCGTTCCTATATTGAAGTTGGTTGCAAAGGAAGTGGAACTAACCGTTGTATGTGGAAAGTTTTCAGGGAATAAAGAGGAGCTGAACTTTGATGTTAATGAAGTAGAAGTTAAGAAATTTGGACCTTTTTACTATTTTCGACTAAATGGTTTTTTTAAGTACATTAGCCAATTTGATGTCATAATAGGGCTAATGGATTTACGTTTGATTCAATTTATTTTGTTATTCCTTGCTCCTATAAAATGCAGGTATGCTTTATGGGGGATTGGTATGTCTGCTTCATACACTAAGAAGTTTAACTCTCAAGACATTCAATCTAAGATCAGATCTTACTTGGCATCAAAGGCAAATTCAGTAATTTTGTATTCTGAAAAACCTAAATCATTATTCAAAAGTCTTGGCTATCCTGAAGAGAAAATTCATATAGCGCACAATACAATTTCCAATGATTATAAATTTAGAAAAAACAACAACAAAGATTCATTTTTATTTATTGGGACGTTATATCAAGCTAAGGGTATCGAAGACCTGTTAAATCAATATGTTATTGCCCTCAAGAAGCGTGAATATAATTTGCCAAAGCTCAACATTGTAGGAGATGGAGAACTTAGGAGTTATATTGAAAGCTATATTTCTAGATTTGGATTATCTAATCATATTAAACTTGTTGGTGCAATATATTGTAAAGATGAACTGATTCCTTACTTTGAAGATGCTATTTTGACAATATCTCCGAATCAGGCTGGATTAAGTGTACTTACCAGTATGAGTTATGGTGTGCCTTTTGTTACTTGTCAAGACGCTATAACTGGAGGTGAAATACTAAACATAAAAGATGGATATAATGGAGTCATAATTAAAGATAAGTCTGAGATTAGCAACATTTTTATAGATTCTTCTAGTAACAAAGAGAAATATATAGAAATGGGAGTTAATGCCTACAACTTTTATAAATCTGAACGAAGCCCAGAAATTATGGCTAGAGCGGTAATAAATTGCGTCGACAATATTTAGATATCGGTGATATATGGCTAGCAATAAACAAGTGCTCATAAATGCGTCTAACTTGCATGCTGGTGGAGGTATTCAAGTTGCCAGTTCATTTATTAATGAGTTGATGGAACGCTCTCCATCTAACGTGGATTTCACTCTAATTTGCTCTACTAAAGTAATGAATAACCTAAATATTAAAGGACTAAATTTCTTTAAGTCTGTTAGTGAAGTTAATATCTATGGGATTCGAAGACCTGAGGCTAAAATTAGAAAACTGTTTGAAGGTTATGATTGCTGCTTTACAATATTTGGTCCAACATATTTTAATATTCCGGCTAAGAAACATTATTGCGGATTTGCTCAACCATGGATAGCTTATAAGAATAATGATGTCTATCCTATGTTAGGATTGTTAGAAAAAATAACGAATAAGCTGAAATTCAGTTATCAGGAGTTAATATTTAGAAAGTATGAAAAACTAATAGTAGAGCACGAATCGGTAAAGAGTGCATTATTAAAGAATGGGTTTAAAAATGATATCGTAGTAGCTCATAACTCTTGCTCTAAAGTGTTTTCTGATTCTCGAACATGGGAAGAGATAGAGGACTTTAATAATAGTAATTGCAGATTTAAAGTTGGATTTCTAGGAAGGGCTTATAGGCATAAAAACTTAAACATACTTAAGGAAGTTAACAATATTTTGGCTAGTGAGTATAGTCTTGAAATAGATTTCTTATTTAGCTTGTCTGAAGCAGAGATGGAAAGTTGCGGTTTTAATGACTTATCAAACTTTTACTCAGTTGGAGAGCTTAAAGTTACCCAATGTCCGTCGTTTTATCAAATAATTGATCTGTTGGTTTTTCCTAGCCTGCTTGAGTGTTTCTCTGCGACTCCATTAGAATCAATGAAAATGAAAACACCTGTTTTGGCATCAGATAGAGATTTTATCACACAAGTCTATGGGGATGCTTGTGTATATTTTGATCCAACAAGTGCTGACAGCATTGCAAAATCTATTGCGACAATAGTAAAGGACAAAGCTTTATATCAAAGAATGATAATTAAGGGCTCGGAGTATATTGACTCATCTAGTACTGCAGATATGCGCACTCAAATATACTTAAATATGATTACGGAGAATTAAAGAATAGAATGTTTAATAACAAGGTTTTATTAATTACAGGTGGAACAGGCTCATTTGGAAATGCTGTCCTTGATAGATTTTTGGAAAGTGACATAAAGGAGATACGCATATTTTCTAGGGATGAAAAGAAACAGGACGATATGCGTAAAAGGTATAATAGTGACAAACTAAAGTTTTATATTGGAGATGTTAGAGATTATAGCTCTATTTTAAACGCTACAAGAGGTGTGGATTTCGTATATCACGCAGCCGCATTAAAGCAAGTACCTTCTTGCGAATTTCATCCGATGGAAGCGGTTAAAACTAATGTTCTGGGCACAGAAAACGTATTGGAAGCTTGCATCGCAAATGAAGTATCTCGAGTTGTTTGCTTAAGTACAGACAAAGCCGTATATCCAATTAATGCTATGGGCATCTCTAAGGCAATGATGGAAAAAGTTATTGTCGCAAAATCACGTAACGTCGACCCTGTTAAAACTGTCATTTCAACAACTCGTTATGGTAATGTTATGGCTTCTCGTGGTTCTGTTATTCCACTTTTTTTGCGGCAAATAATGAATGACGATCCTATCACAATTACGGACCCGAACATGACTCGTTTTATGATGACATTGAATGATGCTGTTGACCTTGTACTACATGCATTCAAACATGGCGTAAATGGTGATATTTTTGTCCAAAAAGCACCTGCAGCAACAATAGAGGTTTTGGTAGAAGCATTAAAGAAAATCACTTCAAAGAAAAATCATCAAGTTAACGTAATCGGCACTCGACACGGTGAAAAACTGTATGAGGCACTTTGCAGTAGGGAAGAAATGTTTATTGCTGAAGACCAAGGTGGTTATTACAGAGTTCCATCTGACAATAGAGATTTGAATTATTCTCAGTATGTCGAGGAGGGTGACCAGGACTTGAGTACTATTGAAGATTATAATTCTCATAATACTGAACGTTTAGACGTTGA
This sequence comes from Nitrincola sp., assembly GCF_048264025.1. Classification (NCBI taxonomy): domain Bacteria; kingdom Pseudomonadati; phylum Pseudomonadota; class Gammaproteobacteria; order Oceanospirillales; family Oceanospirillaceae; genus Nitrincola; species Nitrincola sp. The sequence continues at coordinate 17,706 of NZ_JBLXDN010000042.1, read as the reverse complement.
GGGTATGATTAAATTACTGCATAAGTTAGATTTTATTGCAGATATTGAAACTGGCAGCGTGAAGGTCCCTGAAGGTGTATAAATGAACATTGTTGTTACTGGCGCTAAAGGATTCATCGGTAAAAACTTGGCACTGTTCCTTAAAGAGCAAAGAACGCATAATATCGCCGAAATCGATATCGATACTTCTGAATCAGAGCTCAATGAAGCTCTGTTTAATGCAGATTTTGTATTCCATCTTGCGGGTGTGAATCGCCCTAAGAATGAATCAGAATTTAAAGAAGGCAATGCTGACTTAACATCTCATATTGTCGCCACTTTGAAGGCTAGCGGTCGTAAAGTTCCTTTGATGATTAGTTCATCAACACAGGCTGTTAGTGATAATGCGTATGGTGCCAGTAAAGCGGAAGCAGAGAAAGTTGTAGAAGCTTATGGGAAAGAAACAGACTCGCCTTATTTCATTTACCGTTTCCCAAATGTATTTGGTAAATGGTGCCGCCCAAACTACAACTCTTTCGTTGCCACCTTCTGCCATAACATTCTCAATGACATTGAGATCAATATTCATGATCCTAATGCGCCTGTTACGTTGATTTACATTGATGATGTTTGCAAGTGTTTGATGGCTCTGCTAGATGGAGATACGACGTCTGGTTTGACTAAGGTGAATCCTGAGTATCCAACAACCGTTGGACATGTTGCAGATACGCTTAAAGACTTCAAAGGAAGCCGCGATAGCTTAATTACTGAAAATGTGGGCGTGGGCCTAGAGCGCGCTCTGTATTCGACTTACTTAAGCTACATGCAGCCTAGTCAATTCAGTTACACCATTCCAAGATATGTGGATGAAAGAGGTGTCTTTAGTGAAATGCTAAAGACAAAACAGGCTGGTCAATTCTCGTTCTTTACTGCTCATCCTGGTATCACTCGTGGCGGTCATTACCATCATACTAAGAATGAAAAGTTCTTAGTGATCAAAGGCCAAGCTTTGTTCAAGTTTGAGCATGTGATCACTGGGGAGCGTTATGAATTAAGCGTTGGTAGTGATAATCCTGAAATTGTTGAGACGGTTCCAGGATGGTCACACGATGTAACGAACGTTGGTTCTGAAGAATTGATCGTTATTTTGTGGGCGAATGAAATTTTCAACCGAGAAGCACCAGATACAATTGCTAAACCTCTGTAAGGTAAAAAAATGCAAAAAATGAAAGTAATGTCAGTGGTTGGCACTCGCCCTGAAATTATTCGTTTGTCCCGTGTACTTGCTAAGCTTGATGAGCATTGCGAACACATTTTAGTACACACTGGGCAAAACTATGACTTTGAGCTAAATGAAGTTTTCTTTAATGACCTTGGTGTTCGAAAGCCAGATTATTTCCTAAATGCAGCAGGTAAAAATGCAGCAGAAACTATTGGCCAAGTGATTATCAAAGTTGATGAAGTACTTGAGCAAGTACAGCCAGAAGCAATGCTTGTACTAGGTGATACTAACTCGTGTATTTCAGCGCTGCCTGCAAAACGTCGTAAAGTGCCAATCTTCCATATGGAAGCGGGCAACCGTTGTTTTGATCAACGTGTCCCTGAAGAGACTAACCGCCGTATTGTTGATCACACTTCTGATATCAACCTAACATACAGCACCATCGCTCGTGATTACCTACTTTCTGAAGGCATACCTGCCGATCGTGTGATCAAGACGGGCAGCCCTATGTTTGAAGTTCTGAATCATTACATGGATCAAATTGACGCTTCGGACGTTCTGCAAAGACTGGAACTAAACCAAGGAGAATACTTCGTAGTAAGCTTGCACCGTGAAGAGAATGTGGATTCACCTAAGCAATTGGCGAAGTTAGCTGAAACGCTAAACACGGTCGCGGAAAGCTATGATTTACCACTTATCGTTTCTACTCACCCACGTACGAGAAATCGTATTGAGGCCCAAGGGCTAGAGTTTCAAAAAAATATCCAGCTACTTAAACCAATGGGCTTCCATGATTACAACCATCTTCAAAAGAACGCAAAAGCGGTGCTTTCTGATAGCGGCACCATCAATGAAGAGTCTTCAATCATGAATTTCCCTGCGCTGAACATGCGTGAAGCACATGAAAGACCAGAAGGTATGGAAGAAGCGTCAGTAATGATGGTTGGCTTAGCTGTTGAGCGCGTAATGCAAGGTTTGAAAGTGCTGGAAAGCCAGCCGTCAGGCGAAACTCGCTTATTACGTCAAGTAGAAGATTACAGCATGCCAAATGTGTCTGATAAGGTGGTACGTATTATCCACTCTTACACAGACTACGTTAAACGAGTTGTTTGGAAAGAATACTAATCCAATGAAAATTCTATTCATTAGTCAGTTGTACGACCCAGAGTATTCCATTAAAGGTCACGCTTTAATGAAACACTGGGTTGACCAAGGCCATGAAGTAGAAGTTATTACCACTTTTCCTAACTATCCAGTGGGGAAAGTGTATGACGGATATAAAGTAAAGCTAGTTGACGAACGCTATAAAGACCAAGTCAAAATCACACGGGTCTGGTCTCATATCTCCCACTCTAAATCAAAGTTATCTAGGGCCTGGAGTTACGTTAGTTTTACGTTTATGGCATTGCTATTTGCGTTGAAATCAAAAAATGTTTCGGTGGTTTATACCTATCATCCTCAATCTACGACGGGGTTGATTGGTATGTTAATGACCCTATTCAAACGCGTTCCATACGTTACTGATGTACAAGATTTGTGGCCTGATTCACTGGCGGCGACGGGGCTTGGCAGCAACAAAATCGTTACTTCCTTGATTGGTGGTTGGTGTGGGTTAGTTTATAAATACTCCAGTCAAATTGTTGTCTTATCTGAAGGCTTTAAGAAGACTCTTATTGAGCGAGGGGTCAAGGAAGATAAGATCGATGTGGTATATAACTGGTGTCCAGAAGAAGCCTTGATTTCTTCCGCTTTGGATCAGTCGACGTACAACGTGACTTCTAACCCAACCGTTAAACTGGCGTATGCTGGTAACTTGGGCGCCGCGCAGGACTTGAAGTCTGTGGTTCAAGCGATGGGGTTGTTGGGTGATGTTGATGTTCACCTATCTCTTATTGGTGGCGGTGTTGAAAGGGAATCTCTTGAAAAAGAAGTAAAGGACTTAAAACTGAAGAATGTCGATTTCTTAGGGTATGTCCCTCCAAAAGATCTTTTTTCTGAGTTGGTTAACTATGATGCATTACTAGTTCACCTTCGAGATGAACCTCTGTTCAAAATCACAATACCATCGAAAACCCAGTCCTACACTGCATTAGCCAAGCCAATCATTATGGCGGTATCAGGTGAGACACAAGATATCATTCGTGAAGGTGAATGCGGTTATTACCCAGCGCCAAGTAATCCTGAGTCTATAGCTGATGCGATCAGAGAGTTATCAAATAGTCGAGACGGTTGGCTATCGCTAGGGAGTAATTCTAGGAAGACTTATTTAAGTAAGTTTTCTTTAGAGAGTGGCTATCGCTCACTAGATTCAGTTTTAAAAAAGGCGGTGTCATATGGAAGTTAGAGACGCAACGTATGAAGATGTTGAGCGCATTGTAGAGATCCATATCAATGCGTTTGAGGACTTCTTTTTGACTTTCTTAGGGCATAAATTCTTACGTCTCCTATATACAGGTTTTATTAGTAAAGGCGTACTACGAGTCGCTGTTGTCGATTTTGAAGTTATTGGTTTTTCTGCTGGCACAGAGCAACCAGACGTTTTTTTCTCAAATTTGAGAAAAGAGAAATGGTTATCATTTATTTTAGCCGCCACCCCAAGTTTAATCAAAAAACCATCTTTAGTTATCAAAAAGCTTTATGGTGCAATCTTCTATAAGGGTGATTCCGTTGGAAGGCTAAAAAATAGCTTTTTACTAAGTAGTTTAGCTGTTGAGCCTTATTTGGAAGGCAAAGGTATCGGTAAGTTTTTAATCAATGATTTGAATGAGGTACTATCTGAGAAAAGGACTTCTGAGACTATTTATCTAATTACAGACAAGAATCAAAATGGCTCTGTGTTGGGCTTCTACAATAAATGTGGATTCTCAATTGAGTCAGAGTTTAAGCAGTCAGGTCAGCGAGAAATGTTAAGATTAATCAAATCAGTTGAGGTAGTTTGAAGAGATGAGTACAGATTTTTTACCGTTTGCTCTGCCGGAAATTGGCGAAGAAGAGATTGCTGAAGTCGTAGATTCCCTGCGCTCTGGTTGGGTTACGACAGGCCCCAAAGCTAAACGACTCGAAGAAAATTTTGTATCGTTTTTAGGTCGTGAAGGTCTTGAAGCGGTGGCTGTAAACTCGGCTACTTCTGGCTTGCACTTAGCTTTAGAAGCAGTGGGTGTTGGTGAAGGTGATGAAGTTATCTTACCTACTTATACGTTTACAGCGACAGCGGAAATTGTACGGTACCTTGGTGCGACGCCAGTAATGGTTGATATCGAGCCAGACACGTACAACATGGCAGTATCGGCTTTTGAAAATGCGATCACTGATAAAACCAAAGCGGTTATTCCTGTGCACTTTGCTGGCTACGCATGTGAGATGAACTCCATCTTGAGCATTGCTAAGTCTCATGGCATTAAGGTCGTTGAAGATGCCGCTCATGCTTTACCAACTCTATATAAAGGCCAGCTAATTGGCACTTTAGATAGCGATGTCACGGTATTTAGCTTCTATGCGAATAAGACAATGACAACAGGTGAAGGTGGTATGTTGGTGACAAGTTGCCGTGATATCGCGGCGAGATGTAAGGTGATGAGATTGCACGGGATCAGCCGTGACGCCTTTGATCGCTACACCTCTACTAAACCCGCATGGTCATATGAAGTGGTTGCTCCTGGCTACAAGTACAATATGACTGATATCGCTGCTGCAATTGGTATTCACCAATTAGCAAGGTTGCGTTCGTTCCACGAAAAACGCGTTTCCATGGCTAAGCATTACAACAAAGAGTTGCAAGGTTTACCTCTATCGACACCACCATACCCAGAAAATATTGCGGACCATGCTTGGCATTTGTACCCAATCAAGATAGATGCTGCTGTGATTAACCGAGATAAGTTTATTGAAGAAATGTCTGCAATCGGTATTGGATGCTCCGTTCACTTCATTCCTCTTCATTTACATCCTTACTGGAGAGATGAATACGCTTTGACTCCAGAGATGTTCCCAGTTGCTCAAGAGCTGTTTGAAAATGAAGTTACGATCCCGTTATATACGAAGATGAGTGAAGCAGATGTTGACCGGGTGGTTAGGGGGGTCAAGCAGGTGTTAAGATATGCTTAAGCGAACTTTTGATTTAGTTTGTAGTATTATGGGACTGGTACTGCTTGCTCCGCTTTTCATTATTGTAGCGTTTTGGATTAAGCTGGACTCTTCAGGGCCGATTTTTTTCCGCCAAGAAAGAGTGGGCAGAAACGGTGAAGTTTTTAGAATCCATAAGTTTAGAACCATGCGCAGTGATACTGAAAATATAGGACGCTTAACCGTTGGCAAAGACAGCCGAATTACTACTTCAGGGCAATTTCTTAGAAAGTCGAAAGTAGATGAACTTCCTCAACTTATTGATGTGGTCCTAGGCAAGATGAGCCTTGTTGGTCCTCGCCCTGAAGTTCTAGAGTTTATCGATGAATATCCAAGTGATGTTAGAGATATAGTTCTTTCTGTTAGACCAGGAATCACAGATAAAGCATCTATAGAAATGGTTGATGAGAATGAAATCCTTGGCAAGTATGACGACCCTCGCAAAGCTTATATTGAGCATATTTTGCCAGTAAAACAGCGTTACTACATAGAGTACGTAGAAAAACAGAGTTTGTTTCTTGATATGTCATTGATCTTTAAAACTTTATTGAGGATAATTGGCGATAGAGATAGTTCATCCCACCGTGGTTGACGGCGTATTCTTGAGTGAAGAAATAGTTCTGGCTATTGGTACAGCACATATGCTGTCACTGTCAACGACTTTTTTCAACGTCTTAACGCTGATGGCTTCTCATCCTTGAGACGACATCACGCTTCACGGTTTGGGTTATTGACGCTGCTACGGTGCGCCAATAGTCTCCTTTTGCTGGTGTGGTGTTTGCGAAGCAGCTTTGCTGCTTTCTGTCAGTACTACCAGATATTTCAATGTAATCGGGTTTGGAACCGGTATTCCCATGCTTTCTACAATCTTTGCTCTGCCGCGTTGGTCTAAACGAGTAATCACTGTTGCGTTCGATGTTGTCGCGCTGCTTTCCGCTTTTTATCTTGCGATTGTGCTTCGCTATAGTGATCTCAGTATCACCGTTACTCAAACACAGGGGCAGATAATTCTGTTGACCGCGTTGATCACGGTCGCGGTGTTCATTAAGCTTGGTTTGTATCGTGCCGTGATCCGTTATCTTGGCTATCGAGCACTGCGTGCGGTATTCATTGGTGCAGCCTTCAGTGCCATTACTTTATTTGCTTTAGACGCGTTGTTAAACGCGGGGTTACCACGCTCGGTATTCGTTATTTATTGGGCGGTTGCTTCATTGTATTGCGGCCTACCGCGTATGTTCGTTCGAGCACTGGTGTACGCAAACAGCAACAGCAGCAAAGAGCGCGTCATCATTTATGGCGCTGGCAGCTCTGGTCGACAGCTTGCGTCATCATTAAATCACGGCAGTGAATATCGGCCTATTGCATTTATCGACGACAAGGCGGATCTCCAAGGCAAAACCGTTCTCGATACGTTTGTCTACGAAGCGGATGCGATAAGTTCTTTGATTGAAACTCACCTCGTACGCAAAGTGCTGCTCGCGATGCCGTCCTGTTCTCGCTCTCGTCGCAAGGAAGTGATCGAATTTTTAGAACAGTTTCCCGTTGAGGTGCTGAGCATCCCAGGCTCTGCTGACTTGGTTGCTGGTGCAACTAATATTGACCAGTTCCATGAGGTGGCAATTGAGGATCTGTTAGGGCGGGATTCAGTCACGCCTCAGCCGGAGCTCATGGAATCTAATATTCGTGACAAGATCGTTATGGTTACGGGAGCCGGTGGATCGATTGGATCGGAGATGTGCCGTCAGGCGTTGGCCATCGCCCCTAAGAAATTGGTTTTATTTGAACTCTCAGAGTTTGCTCTCTACTCCATTCACCGTGAACTTGAAGAGCTTAAAGTTGGCCTTGGTGTTGATGTTGAGATCGTGCCGTTGATGGGCAATGTACAATATCGTGATCGCCTCATCTCCATCATGAAAGCCTTCGAGGTAGAGACCATTTATCATGCTGCTGCCTACAAACATGTGCCAATCGTTGAGCATAATGTTGCAGAGGGCGTATGCAATAACGTATTTGGTACTTGGCATACCGCCGAGGCTGCGATTGAAGCGGGAGTCGATACTTTTGTGTTGATCTCTACAGATAAAGCCGTTCGTCCAACCAATGTGATGGGAACCACTAAACGGCTCGCAGAATTGGTGCTTCAAGCGTTGGCTAAGCGTCAATCGTCCACCCGTTTTTGCATGGTTCGTTTTGGAAATGTGTTGGGGTCGTCGGGATCCGTAGTTCCGCTGTTTCGCAAACAGATCCAAGCAGGTGGTCCCGTTACGCTTACTCATAAAGATATTACGCGTTACTTTATGACTATTCCTGAGGCAGCACAGCTTGTGATCCAAGCCGGGGCGATGGGGAAGGGCGGTGATGTGTTTGTATTGGACATGGGTGAGCCGGTAAAAATTATCGATCTGGCCGAGCGCATGATCCGCCTTTCCGGCTTAACAGTCAAAAGCGAAAGCGAACCTAGTGGCGATATAGAGATTGTCTTGTCCGGTTTGCGCCCTGGCGAGAAACTTTACGAAGAACTGCTGATCGGCGATGACAATGTTAAACCTACTAGCCATGAGCGGATCATGACAGCCACTGAAGTATCAATGAGTTGGAATGAGGTTCAGGCATTACTAAGCGATATGAAAACCGCAACTCAGGAGTTTGATCAAGCTCGGATCCGAGAGTTGCTATTAAGCGCACCTACCGGCTTCGTTCCTAAGGATGGGATTTGTGATCTAGTTTGGGCAGAGCTGCCAAATCTCGACCAGAGTGGTCAGTTTAATACTAAGACAGCGAGTTAGTTGTAACAGCATTACATTCCTCGGATTTAGGTAAATGTGTGATTCATAGACATCCTTTCAGTATGATTGGGTGTCATGAACAGAGAAGTAAAGCAGCGATTACGGTGGGTAATGCTCATTGAGGAGCTTGGTGATGCAGGGCTGGTTTGTCGACGCTGCGGCATAACACGTCCAACCCTCAGGAAGTGGTGGCGTCGTTATCAAGAAGCTGGTGAAGCAGGGCTACACAGCCAAAGCCGCCGCCCTCATCACTCTCCAAAGTCCAAGGTAGGTAGGCACGAGGAAAAGCTCATCTTGGGGCTACGTCGCTCGCGGAATCTTGGTGCAAGACGAATCCAGAGTGAGCTTCGCAGATAACACTCTCTGTAACTTGCTCTGGCAAAGATTCATAAAGTACTTAGCCGAAATAAGGTGGCACCAGTTACGCGCTATCGGCGCAAGGCTGATTTCATCTGTTATCAACGACCAATTCCCGGTGATCGGGTTCAGATGGATACCTGCAAATGTAATGACCCAGAGAAGAACTGCACAGGGTATAGTGCTATTCAGATCAGGAGTCAGTCATGCAGCACGAACCAGAAGTAAAGCGATGGACCGCCAAGCGAAAGGCGGAGTTGGTCAAGGAAATCATTAAGGGCAAGACCACGGTCAAAGAAGCCAGGATCGCCACACCTCAACGGCATGGTCGAGCGGTCACAAAAATCAGACAAAACCGAGTTCTATGCGACCGTCGATATTGAAGCAGTTGATCTTGAAGGCCAATTTGCAGTCTGGCAGCACTATTACAACTGGGAGCGTCCTCACAGCTCTCTTAATGGCGGACGAATTCTAACGTACGCTCTGATAGACCAGTTGAGAGAGCAGGAATCCACAGAACTGGTCTGTTCCGCCTTCGATATCTCCACATCCTGTTTCTATGACTACAAGGCTCGAAAACGCAGCGTTGACTCCGAGCGTATTAAGTTTCGTAGCGAGCTACGCCGCTTGTTCAAGGAAAGCCGCAGCTCAGTTGGTAGTCGTGCACTGATGTCGATGATGCCGGAATTGGGGCACAACGTTGGTCGCATCAAAGTACGTAGCTTGATGAAGGAGGCAGGGCTGACGTCCAAGCAGCCTGGTTCTCATGCCTATAAAACGGCACAAGTGGAGCGACCGGAGATCCCTTATCGGTTTGATCGGGAGTTCGATGTTGCCGAGCCCAATCAAGTTTGGTGCGGCGATATTACTTATATCCGGGCCGGCGGTCGTTGGCATTATTTGGCTGCAATCATCGACCCTCACAAACGTCGAACTGTGGGCTGGGCCATGTCGGAAAGACCTGATGGCGATTTGGCCGTAAAGGCACTGGAGATGGCATGACAGCAACGCGGTTGCCCAGGTGGTGTGATGTTCCACTCTGACCAGGGAAGCCAATATGCCAGCCGAAAGTTCAGATAACGTCTCTGGCGCTATCGAATGACTCAGAGCATGAGCCGCCGTGGCAATTGGCGGGACAGTGCTCCCATGGAGAGACTTTTGCCGAGTTTGAAGACAGAATGGATCCCATCAACTGGTTACATGACCGCTTGCGAAGCCAAGCGAGACGTCGCCGCATACTTGATGGACTACTACAACTGGCAGCGCCCTCACCAACACAACGATGGGGGGCAGCCTGCGGAAGCCGAGAATCGAGCTAAACAGGTGTCCGGATTTAGTTGACCACTACAGATCAACAGCCTAATTCTGGGTCATTACAGCGACTCCGTTTCACGGAGGGGCGCCCATCTCATCACTACAGCAGTCCCTTGTGATAGCAAAGCTGAAGCAACTTCAACTCTACCAACGAAGTTAAACGCTGCACTAATAAGCTCACAATTGTGAATACCTATATGAAACCACGCTAGAGCCTTGATGACCGAATAAGGTATCATCGCACGCAAAAGATAGACCCTACAGGAAGTTCAAATGAAGAAGATCCTCGTAACAGGCGGCGCTGGCTACATCGGTAGCCACACGCTGGTGCAGTTGCTAGAAAATAACCAAGAAGTTGTTGTACTCGATAACTTGAGCAACAGCTCAGAAGAGTCACTTAAACGGGTAGAAAAGATAACTGGTAGATCAGTGACCTTTTACCATGGCGACATTCTCGACGGCGAGATCCTAAAAACAATCTTTACCGACCATGAAATTGAGTCCGTAGTTCACTTCGCTGGCCTCAAAGCGGTTGGCGAGTCGGTAGCGCAGCCTATTCGGTACTACCAAAACAACGTGCAAGGCACTCTGTCGCTTTGCGAAGCGATGACAAATGCTGGTGTATGCAACCTAGTTTTCTCTTCGTCCGCAACCGTATACGGCGATCCAGCTTCTTTGCCTATTAAAGAAGATTTCCCAGTAGGCGCTACCACTAACCCATACGGCACTAGTAAATACATGGTAGAACGAGTACTGCAGGATCTTCATGTATCCAACAGTAATTGGAACATCGCCATCCTGCGCTACTTCAACCCGGTTGGTGCTCATGAAAGCGGCTTGATTGGTGAAGATCCTAACGACATACCAAACAATCTGATGCCGTTCATCAGCCAAGTTGCTGTTGGTAAGCGAGAGCAGTTATCGGTATTTGGCAATGACTACGATACGCCGGACGGTACCGGCGTACGCGACTACATCCACGTAGTTGATCTGGCTCAAGGTCACTTAAAGGCGCTAGCCAAACTTAAGAGCGCACCTGGTGTGGTAATCTACAACCTTGGCACTGGTGTTGGTTACAGCGTATTGGAAATGGTAAAAGCCTTTGAATCAGGCAGCGAACAAGCCGTACCTTTTCAAATCGTCGACCGCCGCCCTGGTGATATCGCTTCGTGCTATGCCGATCCAAATTATGCGCAACAGGAGCTTGGCTGGAAAGCGACCAAAGGTATCGAAGATATGACGAAAGATACTTGGCGTTGGCAATCAAAAAATCCGAAGGGTTACATGAGTTAAACATCATCGTTAGCGATGATTTAAATAAACTCGGTCCCAAACAGAAAAGTCCCGACCTCAAAATAGAGGTCGGGGCTTTTTACTTGTGTGATTCATATGTAGTGACTCAGATTTCACCTGACAGTTACCCGCTTTTGTAATGACCCAGAGAAGAACTGCACAGGGTATAGTGCTATTCAGATCAGGAGTTAGTCATGCAGCACGAACCAGAAGTAAAGCGATGGACCGCCAAGCGAAAGGCGGAGTTGGTCAAGGAAATCATCAAGGGCAAGACCACGGTCAAAGAAGCCGCCCGAAACTACGATCTCACGCCTGCCGAGGTGGAGCGCTGGGTTGATGACGCCATGATGGGTATGGAGAATGCCCTCAAGGCCAACCCCAAGGATGTCAGGGAACAATACGAGAAGAAGATCGATGATCTTCACGCTGCCTATGGCGAAGCCATGCTTGAGGTTAAATTCCTAAAAAAGTTGCAGCGCCATCTCGACCAGGACGACGGATAGTCCAGCAAGTCAGGGATGAGATGGCCAAGGAAGATCACCCGATCACCATAAGTCAGGCGTGTCGTTGGTTAGGATTGCCCCGTCGCAACTTTTACTACCGAAGCCGAAGGCAGCCGCCCAAGTTGAATGAGGTGCTTGCTCAACGGGTAAAGCGTGTCATTGACGCGCTGCCTTACGCAGGGTACCGAACGGTGGCCTACCTGCTTGGTGAGAACAAGAACACCATCCAACGTCTAATGAAGCTCAAGGGTTGGTAATGCCGCAAGCGCGCCATTGGCTTTCGGCCAAGGGTGGAAGCGAAACGCTCCGTAGCCGATGCACCGAACAAGCGCTGGTCAACAAATATTGCTCGAGTCTGGTGTGGCGAACAGGCTCGCTGAGCCGCTCTGAGTTTGGTCATGGATTGCCATACCCGGGAAGTGCTGGGGTGGAGCCTGAGTAAACGGGGCAATGCTAAATCGGCCGTTGCAGCCTTGGAAGATGCCTTGCTGACCCGTTACGGCACGATTGGTAAAGCCACCCCAGGCTTACAGCTACGAAGCGATAATGGCTTGGTGTTCACATCCAAGCTGTACACCGGCATGGCATACCAATACGGGCTGAAACAGGAGTTTATCCAGCCTCATACACCGCAGCAAAATGGCATGGTGGAACGGTTAATCCGAACCATCAAAGAACAATGCTTGTGGATGCATAACTTCAGTTCTCTGCCGGAGGCGAGAAACGCCATAGGTAAATGGCTGGAGTTTTACAATAATGAGCGCCCGCACCAGGCGTTCAAGATGAAAACACCGGCTGAGGTGAACGCCTGAGCCGCATAAGTTGTGCAGAAAGCGCTGGGTCATTACATTGGTGTCAAGCAAACAGGGCTTTGGTCTCTTGGCTTTGCGCCACGCACGGTTATCGGCGCTTACCGCTTTATAGTGACGACTTCCACGATTCCGGTTTACTTCACGAGATATTGTTGACGGCGATCGTCCCAAGGCTTTAGCTATAGTTCTCAGGCTTTGCTTGGCCGAAAGTCCTGCTCGAATCTCCTTTCTCTCAGCCAAGGTTAAATGGGTAGCTTTTCTCTGTCGCTTCGGTGGTTTGATGCCGCCGGTATCACGAAGCATGGTGAACACCGTGCTAGGTTTGGCATCAAGTTGTTGCGCTATCTCACTAAAGCCGACACCGCGCCTCCATGAATTGAATACGAACCCTCTTTCTTGCTCTGGAAACATACGCTTCATTCAATGATCCTTCACTAACCTCTGTTTTAATACAGTTGTTGCGTTGACCAATTGAATCTACAGTTGCCTTTTTAGCACCGCCTTTTCTCGCTCAAGTCGGTTAATGCGGGCCTCAAGCTCCTGAATTTTCTGCTGCTCCGGGGTAAGAGCCTTGTTGCTCGGAGTCTGGCCACCTCTTTCTGCTTGGAGCTGGCGAACCCAGTTGCGGATCACCGTCTCTCCAACATCGAGTGATCGACTGGCCTCAGGGACGGAGTAGCCCTGGTCGAGTACCAGGCATGCGGCTTCCAGTTTGAACTCCGCAGTGAATGAGCGACGCTTTCTTGTCATTGAACACCTCTTGTTACGGTGGCGACTTTACCACCTAAAGCGGTGTCCGGGATCATTAAACCACCACAGATCACTGGTAAGTTGAGTTTGTTGAAGGGGATGTGCGCGATAAAACTGTATTGCAACGGCTCTTTGCCGAGCATGACATAAAATCGGTGGTTCACTTTGGTGGTCTCAGGGCGGTTGGTGAGTCGGTTTTGCAGCCGCTTAGGTACTATGAAACCAATGTTTACGGTACCATGGTGCTGTGTGAGGTGATGGCCAAAGCTAGGGTCTTTGATTTAGTGTTTTCTTCTTCGGTGACGGTGTATGGCAACCCGTCCTCATTACCCATTCGTGAGGACTTCCCGGTGGGAAACACCACTAACCTTTATGGGACCAGTAAGTATATGGTCGAGAGCGTATTGCACGATCTGTATGTGTCCGACGGTCGCTGGAACATCGCAATCTTACGCTATTTTAATCCGGTTGGGGCTCATGAAAGTGGCTTGATTGGCGAAGATCCTAATGATATTCCCAACAATCTGGTGCCCTTTATTAGCCAGGTGGCGGTAGGCCGACGCGATAGGCTGTCGGTGTTTGGTGGAAACTACGACACTATCGATGGTAACGGCGTTCAAGACTACATTCACGTCGTGGATTTGGCGCTTGGTCACCTTAAGGTGCTGAATAAATTGAAGTCAAATCCTAGTGTCGTGGTCTATAACCTTGGCACCGGCTACAGTGTACTGCAAATGATCCATGCCTTTGAGGCGGGGAGTGGGCAGAAGGTGCCTTATGAGATCGTAGAGTGTGGCCTTGGTGATGTTGCTGCTTGTTATGCCGATCCTGGCAAGACGCTGGCAGAATTAGGGGGGTGCGCAGAGCGAGGCTTTGATGCCATGATGACCGATAGTTGGTGTTGGCAGTCGCAAAATCCTGAAGGGTACCCAAAGTAGGCGCTAACAAATAAAAGGTTGAACGGCATCCCATTTTTCAGAGCCGGTCGCTTTTACTATGACCGGCTTATTCATTGATTAGATAACATTTTCTCAGTTTGGAATTACCGTAAGGAAGAACATAGATGAAGATTGCCATTGCCGGAACAGGCTATGTGGGCTTGTCCAATGCTGTGCTGCTTGCTCAACACAACGAGGTGGTGGCTCTGGACATCGTGCCAGAGAAGGTTGCGTTGTTAAATGAGCGCAAATCGCCCATTGTGGACGCGGAGATCGAAGATTACTTGGCAAATCGAAAGCTCGACTTTCGAGCCACCCTCGATAAAGAGGTGGCGTACCGTGATGCCGAGTATGTGGTGATTGCCACTCCTACGGATTATGACCCTCTAACAAACTACTTCAACACTAAGTCTGTTGAAGCTGTTATTCAGGGTGTGAAGGCCATCAACCCTAAAGCGGTCATGGTGATTAAGTCGACTGTGCCGGTAGGGTACACCCAAAGTGTCAAGGAGAAGTTCGGCTGCGAGAACATCATTTTCTCGCCTGAGTTTCTGCGTGAGGGTAAGGCGCTTTATGACAACCTTCATCCGTCCCGTGTCATTGTTGGTGAGCGCACAGAGCGAGCAAGAGTTTTTGCCAACCTTTTGGTCGAAGGAGCCGAGAAGCAGGATATTCCCGTTCTGTTTACCGATTCCACAGAGGCAGAAGCGGTAAAACTGTTCTCTAATACCTACTTGGCTCTGCGTGTCGCTTACTTCAATGAACTGGACAGCTATGCAGAGACTCATGGTTTGAATACTCGCCAGATCATTGAGGGGGTCGGCTTGGATCCTCGTATTGGTAGTCACTACAACAACCCCAGCTTCGGTTACGGTGGCTACTGCCTGCCGAAAGACACAAAGCAGTTGCGTGCTAACTATGAAGAGGTGCCGAATAACATCATCTCTGCCATCGTTGATGCCAACCGCACCCGCAAGGATTTTGTGGCAGACGCCATCATTGCCAAACAGCCCAAAGTGGTCGGCGTCCATCGTTTGATCATGAAAGCAGGCTCAGACAACTTCCGTGCGTCCTCAATTCAAGGTGTCATGAAGCGTATCAAGGCTAAAGGTATTGAAGTGGTGGTCTATGAGCCTGTACTCAAAGAGGAGCACTTCTTTAACTCTCGAGTGATTGCTGATCTGGACGAGTTCAAGAAGGTTTCTGATGTTATTGTGGCCAACCGACTGACTGACGACATCAAAGATGTTGCCGATAAGGTCTACACTCGCGACTTGTTTGGAAGTGATTAGTCAAGGTTGCTGATGCAACGTTTAGCACTTTTAGAGCCGGCTCCAAGGTGAGTCGGCTAATTGCTTTCCTTCTTGTTTGTCATTAACTTGCAATACATTTCTTTCACGCTGAGTTCGTCAGGCTGCCTAAAGCAATTGGGCGAGTCCAGTCGAGTCAGTAGTATTCTCTTATGGTTAACCAAATCGATTTCGAGTGAACCAGATGATTTCTAAAGTAGTAATTCCTGTCGCGGGGTTGGGAACCCGCATGTTGCCCGCTACAAAGGCCATCCCTAAAGAGATGCTCCCTTTGGTGGACAAGCCATTGATCCAGTACATCGTCAATGAGTGTGCAGCCGCAGGCTTTAAAGAGATTGTTCTGGTGACTCACGCATCAAAAAATGCCATTGAAAACCACTTCGATACCTCTTTTGAACTTGAGGCAACCCTGGAGAAGCGGGTAAAACGCCAGCTCCTGGATGAAGTGCAGTCTATCTGCCCGAAAGGCGTTACCATCATGCATGTTCGCCAAGGAGAAGCTAAGGGACTGGGGCATGCCATTCAGTGTGCTCAGCCGCTGGTTGGGGAGAACCCCTTCGCTGTGGTGCTACCTGACGTGATTCTGGATGAGTACACGGCAAACCAGAAATCAGAAAATCTGGCTGCGATGAAACAACGTTTCGTTGAGACTCGCAGCAGTCAGATTATGGTTGAAGCCGTACCCCGGGAAGAGGTTTCTAAGTACGGCATTGCAGACTGTGATGCTTCCGGCCTTCGCCCCGGAGAAAGTGTCGAGATGAAAGGCGTAGTTGAGAAGCCTGATGCTGAAGAAGCTCCATCCAACATGGCAGTGGTAGGTCGCTATGTGCTTTCTGGCGCTATCTGGCCCCTCCTGGAAAAGACGCCTCCTGGAGCCGGTGGCGAGATTCAACTGACCGATGCCATCGCTATGCTGATGGAATCAGAGATTGTTGAAGCGTTTCAGATGTCCGGTGAGTCTCATGATTGCGGAGACAAGCTGGGTTATATGAAAGCCAACATTGATTATGCTCTGCGACATTCCGGTCTTGGTAATGAGTTCCGCGAGTATCTGAAGTCTTTGGACTTGTGATTTTGTTTCGCTGAGTAGAAAAAGCGCTGCATTGCAGCGCTTTTTTTGTTTTTGGGGTTAGTGCATCTAAAGAGCCTTGAAGGTATCTAGAGTCTGATCGACTGTCCTTGATGAGGGAAAGCCACTGGATCCCAGCCTGCGTCGGGATGATGATTGTGCGGGCGGTGAGGAAGGCTCTTCGTTGCTGCCCTATGTGCGGTCAGTCAGTGTCGAGTTCAGAGACGCTGGATCCCGGCCTTCGCCGGGATGACGATTGTGCGGGCGGTGAGAAAGCTCTTCGTTACTGATCTCTGTGCGGCCGGTGAGTGTCGAGTTCACAGACGCTGGGTCCTGGCATTCGCCGGGATGACGATTGTGTGGATGGTGAGGAAGGCTCTTCGTTAGCGACCTTTGTGTGGTCGGTTTGTAGTGGTCAACTAAATCCGGACACCTGTTTAGCCCGATTCTCGGCTTCCGCAGGCGGCACCCCATCATTGTGTTGGTGAGGGCGCTGCCAGTTGTAGTAGTCCATCAAGTATGCGGCGACGTCTCGCTTGGCTTCGCGAGCCGTCATGTAACCAGTTGATGGGATCCATTCTGTCTTCAAGCTCCGGAACAGTCTCTCCATGGGAGCGTTGTCCCAGCAATTGCCACGGCGGCTCATGCTCTGAGTCATTCGATAGCGCCAGAGACGTTGTCTGAACTTTCGGCTGGCATATTGGCTTCCCTGGTCAGAGTGGAACATCACACCATCTGGGCAACCGCGTTGCTGGTATGCCATCTCGAGTGCCTTTACGGCCAAATCGGCATCAGGTCTTTCCGACATGGCCCAGCCCACAGTTCGACGTGTGTGAAGGTCGATGATTGCAGCCAAATAATGCCAACGACCAGCGGCCCAGATATAAGTAATATCGCCGCACCAAACTTGATTGGGCTCGGCAACATCGAACTCCCGATCAAGCCGATTAGGGATGTCCGGTCGCTCCACTTGAGCCGTTTTATAGGCATGAGAACCAGGCTGCTTGGACGTCAGCCCTGCCTCCTTCATCAAGCTACGTACTTTGAAGCGACCAATTTTGTGCCCCAATTCCTGCATCATCGACATCAGTGCACGACTACCAGCTGAGCTGCGGCTTTCCTTGAACAAGCGGCGTAGCTCGCTACGAAACTTGATACGCTCAGAGTCAACGCAGCGTTTTCGAGCCTTGTAGTCATAGAAACAGGATGTGGAGATATCGAAGGCGGAACAGACCAGTTCTGTGGATTCCT
>NZ_JBLXDN010000041.1:0-31863 GCF_048264025.1 Nitrincola sp. | reverse complement strand
ACTATCAGCACCAAACTGGTCAGGCTATAGCGGCCTGACTTAAAGCAAACTGCCTCCACAAAACCCGGTACGATTCATTATGATCAGTAAAACTGACGATGAGTTTTATTTGCTTAGCATTCTGGGTTGATCCGATATTCTTTTTCTCTGCCTGAATCTGTTGCCAAATAGTAGCGGCCGCTTTCTTAGCTGTATCGGTATTCCCCGCTCGATCCAGGAATAATGCATTCATGTGCGCTACTTGACCGGTGGGCTGCCATTCAACAACCATCAGGGCTTCGTCCATTAAGCTAAGACGGTCCATGGAGTCTTTGGCGCTCTGTTTGGTATGCGTGATATCAGCCTGAACCGATACAAAATGACTAATCTGACCGCGATCATCGAACACCGGATCGATAGACATGGCAATCCAGTAGGGTTTTCCGTTACACGTATAGTTCAGAATTTCTTCATAGAAGGGTTCGGCATGCTTTAGTTTCGTGCGAATATGCTCCACGGTTTCAGGATTGGTATCCGGCCCTTGCAGAAAACTGCCGGGAATACGCCCCTTAACTTGATCAAGGGTGTAGCCGGTCATCATTTCAAAGCCGTTATTACTATAAACAACCGCGCCCTTCTTATCAGTGATAATAACGGCATTACTGGTTTTGTTAGCCACCAGCGACAGCATAGCTATTTCATCCCGCTTCAGTACTTCTTCTGTCACATCTTTCACAAAGGCGGTAAACAACACCTGATCACCCACGACGATACGTGCGAGGGTAAAAAGCCCCCAGCGGACCTTGCCACTGCGCGTATGTATGGGTAACTCAATCGGCTTACCAATGATTCGGTTAATGCCTGTTTGACGGTTACGATTCACATAACCATCATGGTTAGCTTGATGATCCGGCGCCACCAGCATTTTAACATTTTTGCCCATCAGTTCTTCACGACTGTAACCCCATAAAGCTTCGGCAGCAGGATTGGCAAAAATAATTTCGTTTTTGGCGTCAATGGTGATCACACCATCATTGGTTTGCTCAAGCACCTGCTCAACAACAGAGCGCTCAGCTCTTTCTATGCTGCAATCACGTGCAAATGCAGTGTAATATTGTTGTTTACCCACCTTAATTGCCGATAAAGTAAGACTGATCCAGGATTTGCTGCCATCTTTACGTTCAATCGGCACCTCTCTGGACGAGCCAACAATACGATCACCACCCTGCTCACGGTGGCGGTTAACATAGTTGTCATGGCTGCTTTGATGATCCCGAGGAACCAACATCTTAACATTCTGCCCCAACACCTCCTTGCGCGAATACCCCCAGAGCAACTCTGCTGAGTCATTGTAATAAATCACTCGGTTATTATTATCAATCGTGACTACTGCGATGGTCGTTTGATCTAGTGAACGCGCAGATAAGTTCTGGAAGTTAAACAGCATTTAATGGGGCACCATGAATAATTTCTTAATATAATTTAATAGTTACGTATGAAATACGTCATTAGAGCATAGCATCTATCTGTAGCAGCCATGGGTCACTGGGCAAATCAGGATTGTCAGGACAACAATAAATCTCGTGCTCAAACGTCGATTTCTTTTTAAGCTACGGACAGAGTCATCCCTGTGAACCTTACGAGAGATGGATTATGAATTCTGTCACACCAATCAGACATGATCGTTTGTTCACCCCTGTACTGATCGCCAGTTGCATCGTGATTCTGGTCAGTTTTGCTGTCCGTGCGTCCTTTGGGTTGTTTCAAATTCCTGTCGCAGAGGCATTTGACTGGCCCAGAGAAGCCTTCTCGTTTGCCATTGCAATTCAAAACCTCTTCTGGGGTATCGGACAGCCGCTATTTAGTGCATTTGCTGAGCGTTACGGTGACAGAAAAGCCATTATTGCCGGTGCCGCCTGCTATATTACCGGCTTGGTGCTTTCGGCCTATGCAGTAACGCCTGGTCAGCACCAACTGCTGGAAATGTTGGTTGGGTTTGGTATTGCTGGAACTGGGTTTGGTGTGATTCTTGCGATCGTAGGTCGAGCCGCATCAGACAAAAACCGATCGATGGCGTTAGGGATTGCTACAGCGGCCGGTTCAGCCGGTCAGATTGTCGGACCACCCGTGGCGCAGCTACTGCTCAATCAAATACCCTGGCAATCGGTATTCATTGTGTTTGCAGGTTTCATTCTGCTATCGATGCTGGCTCTGCTTTTCTTGCGAGCCCCGGCTCCCCAAAAAGCCGCTTCGCATGAAGATAGCATGGGAGGCGTCCTGAAAACGGCACTTCGTGATCCATCATTTGCATTTATTTTTATCGGATTCTTTTCCTGTGGCTATCAACTGGCCTTTATTACTGCGCACTTTCCTGCCTTCATCACCGAAATGTGCAGTGTTGTTGCCCCCGGCAGTATTATTCAGTCGCTGGGTGTTTCATCAACCACTATGCTGGGAGCCATTGCAATCGCGCTGATCGGTATTTTCAATATCGGCGGTACGCTGATGGCCGGTTGGCTGGGAAACAAATACTCACGCAAGTACCTTCTCGCCACTATTTACCTATTGCGAACCCTGGTAGCGGCCCTGTTTATCCTCAATCCAATCACGCCTGAGAGTGTAGTGCTTTTTTCCATCGCCATGGGTTCTCTATGGCTGGCAACCGTGCCACTCACCTCTGGCTTAATTGCTCATATTTATGGTCTACGCTATATGGGCACGCTCTACGGTCTGGTGTTTTTCTCGCATCAACTGGGCGGATTCTTAGGAGTCTGGTTGGGTGGCGCCATGTACGACCTCTACGCCAACTACACACTGGTGTGGTGGATAGGTGTCGGATTTGGCGCCCTGTCAGCCCTGATACACTTGCCCATCGACGAGCGACCTATAGCGCAACGCTACAGTCGTTCATTAGCTGATTTGAATGCAAACCAGCCAAAGAAAGCCGCCATCACCAGGTAACCCAGGCTGAAATCCGGTGACGCGTTGAATGACAGTTCCGGTGCATGCATCAGCCCCACAAACGAGCAGCCCGCGGCAACCAACGCAAAAATAGCTGCCTGACGGAATTTGTGGTCAATCACCGAAACCGTCATCGCGCCTAACAGAATTGCTGTGAACATGGCGCCCTGCCCCAACACCACAATGGCACTGGAGATATTATCGACCACATCACCGGCCCCACGGTTAAAACGGGTCATGACATAGTTGGCAAAGTAAGGCAGCATCGCCAAGGCGATCGCCGGATAGTAGCGTGTCTCATTGCTTTGAAATGCGGTGGCAATCATCGACATACCCACAAACACCAGAATCGGCGCTACTACGGATACCGGAATAATCGCCGCTAAGGCGGCAATCAAACCAAACATGGTTGCTATGCCATAGACCACACCATTGAGAATACTGTAGCCACGGCCAGCTCCCATCCACTTGGAGCCCACGGTAGCTATGTAAACGGTGGTCGGGAACACGCCACCGAATACCGCACCCAGCATGGTGCCGACGCCATCTACGGCCTGACACTCACGTACATCATACTTGTCACCCGCCGCTTCCATGGCTTCGACGTTGTTCATTGTCTCGATGGCATTGTACAGGGTGATCGGCAGCACCACGGTAAGGATCGCCAGCATACTGGTGAACAGCAGACCCAGACCTTCAAACCAGGCCATTCCCGGCAACAGTGGATAGAACCCCAGATGGGTGAAAGCGTCACTGAACTTGGCTGTATCAGCGGCACCAATCAAATAAGCCAACGCCGTACCGACGATAATGGCAAACAATGATGCCGGAATACGAAACGGCATTGACACTCTGGCAACCAAGCCGACGATGATGATCGCCAGTACCAGCAGACCAATCACCGGGATTTCCAGCGTTTTGAACAGCATTTCACCAGCAATAAAGGTCAAAGCCACCCCGGCAACCGCACCCAGCATCGCCGCACGAGGTAAATGTGTCTGAATCCAGCGGCCAATTACACTGATGCACACCTCAATCAACCCACTAATGAAGCAGGCCGCCACGGCAATTTTCCACGCCATGACCTCATCTCCGGTCAGGGTCTTTGCCGGTAACAACACCCCAAACAGAAAGACGAACATCACGGGGGTGCTGATGCCATAAGACAGTGCCGTGACATCGGCACGATTTTCCTTACGCGCCAGACGTGCGGCACTCCAGGCATAGTAAAAATTACCCACCATCACCGCGACCGCCGCACCCGGCAAGACCTGGCCAAACACAATCGAGGAGGAGAACCCCATCCCCAACATAGTAATAGCGATAATCACGAAGTTGGCAATGTTGTTCTGAAACAGAGCGAAGAAGGCGTCGGTATCCTCCTTCTTGTACCAAGGATAATGCACAGGCTGAGGGGTCATGGGAATGCGATTCTCTTAGTTATGAATTTAAGCTAATAAAACCGCGAATTTTAGCAGTAATTCTTGAGTCACAGCCAGAGGACTCTTGGACAGCACCGGCAACTTAGCAAGTGCTGTCTCCCCGTAGAACTCAAAATCAGGCTAAAGCACCCCATCTATTACAGGTTTAATTCTATAAGGGTTGCTGTCTTTCAAACTATCAGGAAGCAGGGCATCAGGAATATCCTGATAACAAACGGGCCGCTGAAAACGGCGAATAGCACTACTCCCCACTGACGTGGATCGACTATCTGATGTTGCAGGAAAAGGCCCACCATGGACCATCGCATGTGTTACTTCCACGCCGGTTGGCCAACTATTGGCAAGAATTCGGCCGGCCTTGCGCTCAAGTAGGGGGAAGATCTCTTTGGCCCTTGGCTGATCGCTAGCCTGCATGAACAGTGTTGCGGTTAATTGTCCTTCAAGCTGCTCCAGAACCTGTTTCAACTGGGCATAGTCACGACATGAAACCACCAAACACGCAGCACCAAACACCTCGTTATGTAACACCGGGTGTTGTATAAAGGCATCTGCCTGAACCTGGAATAATCCTGGCTGACACTGGTTCGGTCCTGTTGTGGAGCACCCTCGTGCCAGTGTGGTAACAGCCGGGTGTGCCGCCAGCACAGCCACGCCCTGTTCATAAGCACTATGGATACCTGGCGTCAACATGGTTTGTGCGACTTGAGTGCTGAGTAGCTCACCGGCCTGACTCAGAAATTGATTCAGTTCATCGCCTTCAACCGCCAGCAGCAAACCAGGATTGGTACAAAACTGACCGGCTCCCAGGGTCAGCGAGGTAACAAACCCTTGTGCCACCCCCTCACCCTGCTGTAGTGCGCCGTTAAATAAAATAACGGGATTGATACTGCTCATTTCAGCATACACCGGGATAGGCTCAGGACGAGACTGAGCGACCTGCATCAGCGCCATACCACCACCGCGCGATCCGGTAAAACCGACCGCCTTAATCCTGGGATCAGCTACCAAAGCCTGACCCAGTGCATTGCCCTCACCAAACAACAGTGAAAACACCCCGTCTTCCAGCCCACAGCTCGCCACGGCGCGCTGAATGGCCCGCCCGACCCATTCAGAGGTGCCAGGATGTGCCGGATGCCCCTTCACCACCACCGGACATCCTGCAGCCAAGGCTGAAGCCGTATCTCCGCCAGCCACAGAAAAGGCCAAAGGAAAATTACTGGCCCCGAACACAGCTACAGGACCCAGTGGCATTAACTGATAACGCAGATCACTTCTGGGCAGGGGTGTGCGTGACGGCAGGGCTGGATCAATACGTAGCTCCTGCCAGGCCCCGCTTCGTAACAGTCCCGCAAACAACCGCAGTTGATTACAGGTTCGGCCCCGCTCACCGATCAGGCGAGCTTCGGGCAAACCGGACTCCAGTTGCGCCCGCTCAATTAACGGCGGGCCAATCGCCTCTATTTCGCTCGCGATAGCCTCAAGCAACTCGGCTCGCTGCAGCGGCGAGGTTATACGAAAGCCATCAAAGGCATCGCTGGCGAGCTGACAGGCACGCTCAATATCAGCTTGGGATGCCCCCGGATAATCAGGCTCCAGTAGCTGATTTGTTGCGGGATTAACGCCATGAACAGCCGCCTCAGTGCCTCTGACAGTGGACTGACCAATCAGTAATTTACCTTCCAGTATCATTATGTTATCTCCTTTTATGCCAGGTCAGCGATTGCCTGTACAGGCTGTTCGCTCTCAAACTGCAGCGGATTACGTAGCGGACGCCCGAACTGATTTAATTCGATTTCGAACACATCACCGGCCTGAGCCTTAATACCATCCGCAAAACTCAAGGTAGCCGTGCCGAAGAAATGCACATGCAGATCTCCTGGACGCCTGAACTGTGCATACTTGAAATGATGCTGTTCTAAATTGGCCAGGGTATGCGCCATATTGGCTTCACCGGTCAGAAATGACTTTTCCCAGATCACTGAATGGTTGCGGCGGATACGACTCACCCCTTCCAGGTGTTCAGGCAACTCACCTAGCAACAGCTCGGGGCCCAGACTGCAAACACGCAGTTTGGAATGCGCCAGCCAGAGGTAATTGAACCGTTCCGTCACATGGTCCGAAAACTCATTACCCAGCGCATAGCCAACACGCCAGGGTGTGCCATCCGGTCCATTGATATAGAGTCCAGCAAGCTCTGGCTCCTCACCTGCATCCTCAGCAAAACACGGTGCTTTCAAGGGTTGTTCAGGTGCTACGATTGAGGAGCCGTCACCTTTGTAAAACCATTCTGGCTGCGCGCCGACTTGACCGGCTGGTGGTTTACCCTGTTCGACACCCAGTTTGAACATCCGCATAGAATCAGTGAGTTCAGCCGCATCGGCCGTTACTTTGGCATGCATTGCAGACCGGGTATCGGCACTGCCCAGATGCGTCAGCCCTGTCCCCGTCACCAGACAGTGTGCAGAATCGGGATGCGTGATGGGTGGTAATAAACGTTTTTCATCAATGAGTGGTTGATAAGCGATGCGTTCATCAGTCACCCGCTCACTAATCAACTCACGCAGTGAACGGGAGTGAGTAATTGCCTCCAGCGCCAAAGCATAAACACCACCCTCAGCCATGGCTGGAAATACCCAGTCATGGTCCTGTACCACGCCGACACACAGCCGACCAGCGACAACATATTGTATAACTCGCATCTGTCACCTCACTCGATAATGTTGAACTGGTCGAAGTAGCGCGTATTCAGACTCAATCCCAGACCTGGCTTGTTATCATCCAGATCAATGAAGCCATTAACGGGTTCTGGGTCCCCTTCGAACAGGTAGTAGAACAACTCATTGCCAATCTCGACATCATGCACTGGAAAGTATTCAGACATGGGCGATGCCAGAGTGGCCATGGTCAGGTGGTAGTTATGCATCTGTCCCGCATGTGGAATCACCGGCACACTGTAGGCTTCAGCAATCGCATTGATCTTGCGAGCCGCCGTAATACCTCCCACACGGTTGGTGTCATACTGCACCACAGAAATGGCGCGTTTCTCCAGTAATTGTTTGAAGCCATAGTGGGTAAATTCATGCTCTCCACCGGAGATCGGAATGCTGGTCAATTGGTTCAGCTCCACATAACCATCGATATCATCCGCCAGTACAGGCTCTTCCAACCAGCGCGGCTGATAGGTTTCAAGGCGAGGCAGCATCCGTTTGGCATACTCAAGATTCCAGCCCATGTAGCACTCAAGCATCAGATCAATATCTTCACCTATCACCTCACGAACCGCGGCAACACTGTCAAGATTCTTGCGCATCCCCTCCGGACCATCTTTGGGACCATAACCAAAACGCATTTTCATCGCTTTGAAACCCTGATCCAAATAAGACTGCGCTTCGCGCTGCATCTCATTCAGGTCGGTGCGATAGAGTTTGGAGGCATAACAGGGAATCTTGTCCTTGGTGCGTCCCCCCAGCAGTTTGAACACAGGCTTGCCAGTCGCTTTACCCAGAATATCCCAGATGGCGATATCCACACCGGAGATGGCCGCCATACCAATTCCTTTGCGCCCCCAGGCATGTGTAGATCGGTACATGCGCTGCCACAAATATTCATAATCGAAGGGGTCCTGATTCAGGATCAGCGGTGTCAGATACTGGTCAATGATTGCCTTGGCAATACGTGGCGCCAAGGCAACATTACCCAACCCGACTAGGCCGGTATCAGTTTCTATCTCGACCGTGGTCCAGCCATGGAAACGGAAAGTACCCATTGAATCACTCTTATCCCAGAGCTCATCCATGGCATTGGAGCAAAAATTAGCTGTGGGTGGCACGGTGTGGCCTTTCCATTCAAAAACACGGGTACGAACATTGGTGATTTTCATTATCTTATTCCTGATAAAAAGAGACGCTTGCACATAATTTGGTAATAACTTGTCATTAACGGCTAATACGCTGCCGGCGGAGATTGCTTCCCATGCGGCAGGCAATGCGAAAGGCGTTGCGTGTGGGTCCAACATCAGCCTTGCCCTGCCCGGCAATATCAAAAGCGGTTCCATGGGCTGGCGTGGTTATGGGAATAGGTAGCCCACCCTGAACGGTGACTCCCTGCTTGAAGCCCATCAGCTTGATCGCGATCTGCCCCTGGTCGTGATACATCGTCACAATCGCATCAAACTCACCGTCACGTGCCTTGAGAAAAATGGTATCGGCCGGGAAAGGACCTTGAACCGGATATCCGGCCGCCTGACATGCGGCAACGGCTGGCTGAATAATATCGATCTCTTCACGACCACAGGTACCGCCTTCCCCTCCATGCGGATTGAATGCCGCTACAGCAATGCGTGGCTGATCAAACCCTGCCAGTTTCAGCGAGTCATAAATCAACTGACTGGCCTGCATAATCCGCTCCTGAGTGACATACTCGGCGGCATGTTTAAGCGGTATATGTGATGAAATACGCGAGGTCCATAAATGTCCCAGGGTGTTGAACTCACAAAAGTAGCTATTCACCCCCAGATGCTCGGCAAAAAAATGCAACTCATCTTCATGCTTCAAACCACCCATTTTCATCGCCAGCTTATTCAGAGGAGCAAAGCAGATAGCATCTACATCACCGGCCTGCGCTGCATCCATACACTGCGCTAACAAATTCAGTACAGATGCACCCCCAGCTGCACTTTCAACCGCATACTGGCTTGCCGTTGGCTGGAGGGTATCTACTGGCAAAAACACAGCTCCCTGATGCAGACGTGCTTCCGCAAAACAACTCACCTCAGGCAAAGCATGCTGCACACCCGCAACGCGTTGACCCTCTTGCCACATCCAGCGGTCACCGATCAACACCGTGTGTACTTCTGTAAAACACTCAGGTTCAGAAACCAGACGTGCTATTAGTTCGGGACCTATCCCGGAAGGATCACCCAGCGTCAGGGCAATCACAGGTTTTTCAGAGCGCATTATCAACCTCCTGTGGAGTAGAAAATATTAACCAGGGACATGGGTATCGCCGGGATATACGTCACCAGCACCAGGATGATGAACAGCACACCAATCATTGGCAGATTGACGCGGGTGGTTTGCCACATATCCGTCTTTGCGATAGAGCAAGCGGTTGCCAGAACCGAGGCCACTGGAGGGGTCTGCTGACCTATGGCCAGATTCAACGTCAGGATGATGCCGAAGTGAATCGGGTCAATACCCACTTGATAAACCAAAGGCATGACAATAGGGACTACCAGAATGATGGCGGCAGCTCCATGCAGAAACATCCCCAGGAGTAACAACAGAATATTGAGCAGCGCTAACACGGCGATGGGATCATCAGTGAAGGTGGTAATTTGACGCGCCAGTTGTTGAGGCAGCTGCATTTCGGTCAAGAACAAACCCAACACGGCGGAAGTCGCCACTAACAACATCACCACCGCTGTCTGAACAACGCCTTCAGTCAAAGCCCGATACAACACCTTCAGGTTCAGCTCACGATAAACCACGCCACCAATGATTAGGGCCGCCAGTACAGCGATGCCAGCACCTTCGGTCGCCGTGACAAAACCACCGAAGATGCCGCCGAGAATAATGACCGGTAACAACAGTGCCCAAGCAGCCTCCTTGAAGGTTGTCCACACACGCCCCAAGGAGAAAGCTTCTTCTCTTGGCAAGTCATATTTCACGGCGTAGTAATAGCAGAAACAGGCCAAGCCAAAGCCACCTAAAATGCCAGGTATAATGCCGGCCACAAAGAGCTGAACAACCGACACTTCTGCCAAAGCACCATAGATGATCATTGACAGGGACGGCGGAATAATGACGGCCAGAGAAGCCGATGACGAGGTGATCGCGGCGGAAAAGTTCGGGTTGTATTTCTTGCGCTTCATCTCAGGAATCAACACCGAACCGGTAGCGGCCACATCGGCAACAGCTGAACCTGAAATTTCAGCGAAGAACATCGACACGCCGACATTGACCATTGCCAGGCCACCGCGAACAAAGCCGATCAATGCTGAAACCAGATTAATCAGGCGGGTTGAAATACCAGAGGTATTCATCAACGCGCCAGCAAAAATAAACAAGGGTATGGCTATTAAGGGAAAATTGGTGGCCCCATTAAACAGTGTCAGGGGAATATTCATCAGGTGCTGATCCCCCATATTCAGGTACACACCGACCCCACCAACAACACCAATAGCCACCGCTATAGGCACATTAATCAACACCAGTGCAAACAGTGCCGCAATCACCACCAAGAGAATCATGCTTTGGCCTCCTTGAGATCTTCTTCAGCCAGACGTATGGCCTCTTCAATCGCCTCATGCTCTGTATCAACACCGGCGCACATTTTTTTCCAGGCGTCAGGAAGACTCAGCAGTTCGCAGAGGATAAATAGAGAGGCGCTGATGGGTATAGCCGACTGGGTTAATGTCAGGCTGACGGATGGCAGCGACACCAGTGAGTCCCAGGCGAGAATTTCCATCACCTGATAACCGTAGTAGGCCACCAGGGCAAAGAAGCTGATCACAATCAGTTCCGAAACAATAAACAAAGGCATACGTATAGGAAGCGGTGAATTACTGATAATGCCAGGAAAGCCCATATGGGCACGTTTAAGCGCGGCGAGATTAGCGCCATAAAACGTCAGCCAAGCCAGTCCAACCGAAGCCACTTCGTCATACCAGATCAGTGAGCTGTCTAATGCCCTGAACAGCACCGCCGCCAACACAATTCCGGTGAGTCCTAGGAGCAGACAAACAGTAAACACTTCAAGCAGTTTCTCGACCCAAAATCGAGTGATATTAATCAACCACATGGGAAACAACTCTCATCAAGAGTGTCTTTGAGTAGCCCTTGCCACCCAAAGACAACAAGCTTATTTAATCATTCGCCAACGTCAGACTGCGCTCAACCAGCTGTTCACCACCTGGCACTTGCCTGGCAAAGGTTTCGTAGATGGATTGACTCGCTTCCACAAACGCTTCGCGACTGACCTCATTAACTTCCATGCCTGAGTTTTTCATTGCCACCAGCAGTTCTTCATCCAATTCAGCGCCACGCACTAATGCCCAATCCTGGGTTTCGGCGGCAACCTCCATAATGGCCTGCTGCACCTCCTCAGAAAGGTTATTCCAGCGCCCAGTTCCCGCTGTCAGCCAGATGGGGCTGTAGACATGGCTGGATAAAGACAGGTATTTCTGCACTTCCTGAAAACGGGCACCGTATATGTTCGTCAGTGGATTTTCCTGACCATCAATTACGCCGGTTTGCAAACCGACAAACACTTCGGAAAATGCCATAGGTGTCGGATTAGCGCCCCAGGCGCTGAACATGCTGGTGCGCCATTCGCTTTGTGGTGTCCGGATACGCATGCCACCCATATCTGAAGGAGTGACAATCGGGCGGCGGTTATTGGTGATATGTCGAAAACCGTTTTCCCAGGTTGATACGATTTTCAAACCCTTTTCTTCAGCGGTAGCCGCCAAGTCGGTCATGACCACTTCGCTATCAATGCGTTTCAGATGATCACGGTCTTTGACTAGAAAAGGCAGGTCAAACAGTGCAAATTCAGGTGCAACGGAAGACATGATCGATGAAATCGCCGCCAGATCCACCGTGCCCATTCGAAGACGCTGAACGAGTTGACGCTCATCGCCAAGCTGCCCACTGTCGTAATATTCAATCTGAACAGCGTCGCCAAGACGCTCCTGAAGGCGCCGAGTGAACTCTTGCGCCGTTTGCCCTTGTAAACTCTGAGGTGAGCCACCTATGGCAAAAACGATTTTATCGGCGTGTACTTGAGTTGCAGTGAGTGCGATCCCAAGCACAGCAAGCGACAGTAACTTCTTAAACATGGCTTTTATCCTTATTGTTGTTAATTTGTGTAATAACACCACTGGTCTAGTGGTATGTCTAGCAGACCACTTGATCGAAGTCTAGATAGAGAATCAGGGGGATGTCAAGCAGAAAACCGCATTTAATGCTGTAAAAAACCCAATCCTCTGTTTATATTGTGGATAATCACTATTAACTGGTCTACAATGCATACCAATAAATGCAAGACCCATCACTCTGCACTGACGCACAGCTGAGTCACAGAGATTACCTAGAACAATGGACTTCCGGATGAGGAAATCAAATGGATAATCTGGCCTTTGCCTTTGAGAAAACACTGAAGAATAAAACCAAAAAAGACATTCTGTCTGACAAGCTGATTGAAATGATCATGACGGGATTACTGCGAGACGGTGATGTCTTGCCCAGTGAACGCGAGCTCGCTCAACTTTTTGGTGTAAGCCGTGAAACAGTGCGAGGCGCTCTATCCCAAATAACTGCCTATGGTCTCATTACGGTCGCACAGGGTAGCAAAACACGCATCTGCGCCAGCAATGATAATCTCGCCCGCTTTCGTAGTACTTACATGGACAGTGTGGATCATATTGTCAATCAGTTTGATATCGATAGCGTATTTGAAAGCCGGATGCTGGTTGAACGAGCCATTGCCCGCAAGGCCGCAATGAGGATTGATGCGGAAGGTATTCTCAAGCTGGAGCGACTGCTAGAGGCACAAAGTAAACTCTTTGATTCACCGGTACATTTCCAGTTATCAGACAAAAGCTTTCACAAGATCATCTCAGAATATGCCAGCAATGAAATCCTGCTCCGCTATTCTGAAGAACTCTACGCGTATGGACTGAGTATACGACGCCAGGTCATGGTTGAACCCGGTTCAATTGAGCGCAGTTATAATGAGCATTGTTATATTGTTGATGCATTGAAGCGCGGTGATCCAGATGCCGCTGAGCGCGCCATGCTATCGCATCTGGACAGTGTGTATCGAACCACAAAAGAAAAGCTGCAGCAGTAATAGATATAAACTATTAAATCGGTAATTAAATGAAATTGCGTAAATAAGGCGAAAGGCCAAATTTTCATCTATTCTGTTGGTGAAGTGTGAATGCCCTTACTAATTAGAGCAGTTACACAACGTGCAAGTCATACAGCAGGAGAGTGATATGGAAAACAATAACGCCGGTTCGTTTGGCAAATGCCCCGTGATGCATGGCGGCAATACCGCCAGTGGTAAAACCAATATGGCCTGGTGGCCGAAGGCGCTGAACCTGAATATTCTGCACCAGCATGATACCAAGACCAACCCACTGGGACAGAGCTTTAACTACCGTGATGAGCTGAAAAAGCTCAACGTAGCGGCCCTGAAACAAGACTTGACTGAGCTGATGACCGACAGTCAGGACTGGTGGCCATCAGACTGGGGCCATTACGGTGGCCTGATGATTCGTATGGCCTGGCATTCTGCCGGTTCTTACCGTGTTGCGGATGGGCGCGGTGGTGCCGGTACCGGCAACCAACGCTTTGCCCCACTGAACTCCTGGCCAGATAACGCCAACCTGGACAAGGCGCGTCGGCTGCTCTGGCCAATCAAACAAAAATATGGCAATTCTATCAGTTGGGCTGACTTGATCATTCTGGCAGGCAACGTGGCGTATGAATCCATGGGCTTAAAAACCTATGGCTTTGCCTTCGGTCGCGAGGACATCTGGCACCCTGAAGAGGATATTTACTGGGGTGCTGAAGAAGAATGGTTGGCACCCAGTGATAATGAAAAAAGCCGCTATTCCGGTGAGCGTGATCTGGAAAACCCACTGGCAGCCGTGATGATGGGCCTGATCTATGTTAATCCGGAAGGGGTTGATGGCAACCCTGATCCGCTGAGAACAGCTCAGGATGTTCGTGAAACCTTTGCCCGCATGGCCATGGATGATGAAGAAACTGTCGCCCTGACCGCTGGGGGTCATACTGTCGGTAAATGTCACGGCAATGGTGATGCCAGCTTGCTGGGTGGTGAACCCGAAGCCGCTGGTATTGATGAGCAAGGTTTAGGCTGGAATAACAAAACCTCGCGTGGCGTTGGCCGTGATACGGTCACCAGCGGCCTTGAAGGTGCCTGGACAACCCATCCAACCCAGTGGGACAACGGTTATTTCTATCTGCTGTTGGGCTACGAATGGGAACTGAAAAAAAGCCCGGCAGGTGCCTGGCAGTGGGAGCCGATCAATATCAAGGAAGAAGACAAGCCGGTCGATGTGGAAGACCCATCGATTCGCCATAACCCGATCATGACCGATGCCGATATGGCCATGAAGATGGACCCTGAATACCGTAAGATTGCTGAGCGTTTCTACCAGGATCCGGCGTATTTCAGTGAAGTTTTCGCACGTGCCTGGTTTAAATTGACTCACCGTGACATGGGACCGAAAAACCGCTATTTCGGCCCAGAAGTACCGCAGGAAGATTTGATCTGGCAGGACCCGATCCCCGCTGGTAACAGCGATTATGATGTCGCAGCGGTGAAAGCGAAAATTGCCGCCAGTGGCCTGAGTATCGCTGAAGTAGTCACTACTGCCTGGGACAGTGCACGCACTTACCGTGGTTCCGACATGCGTGGTGGTGCCAACGGTGCACGTATTCGCCTGGCTCCTCAAAAAGACTGGGAAGGCAACGAACCAGAACGTCTGGCCAAAGTACTTGCTGTGCTGGAAGGCATTGCTGCCGAGAGTGGCGCCAGTGTAGCGGATGTCATCGTGCTGGCAGGTAATGTCGGTATCGAACAGGCGGCAAGAGCGGCCGGTATGGAGATCCAGGTGCCCTTTTCACCGGGTCGCGGAGATGCCACTGCCGAAATGACCGATATCGAGTCCTTCAGCTACCTGGAACCGGTACATGACGGTTTCCGTAACTGGGTGAAGAAAGACTATGCTGTGAGTCCTGAGGAACTGCTGCTGGATCGTGCTCAATTGATGGGCCTTACAGCACCGGAAATGACTGTACTCCTGGGTGGGATGCGTGTACTGGGTACCAACCACGGTGGCAGCCAGCATGGCGTGTTCACCGACAAGATCGGGCAGTTGAGCAATGACTTCTTTATCAATCTGACCGATATGCGCTATAGCTGGAAACCCACCGGCAAAAACACCTACGAAATCGTAGAGCGCAACACCGGAACAGTGAAGTGGACAGCCACACGTGTGGACTTGGTATTCGGTTCCAACTCCATTCTGCGCGCCTATGCCGAAGTCTATGCTCAGAACGATTCGAAACAAAAGTTTGTGCAGGATTTCGTCAAGGTCTGGACCAAGGTGATGAATGCCGATCGTTTTGATCTGCTGTAATCATCGATTTTTGTGACTAACGGGCGTCCCTAACAGGGGCGTTCGTTCTACTGTGCGTTTCCTGCCCAGCTAGCCTACACACCCCGCTGCTAGGCGCCTGCCCAATTCCCCCACGGGTTATACACAGCCTTGTCCCCGGTTTTTGTGCACAAGTCGAACGATCAATCTGTGCATAGAGTTACTCTGCTGCAATTTGACCTTGATCAAAGCGCCCACCAACCAACTTGCTACACTTAAGACTAATCAGTTATCAACAAGGAGATAGACCATGGCGGTCAGCGAATTTCATATTCCCTCATTAAACCTAATGGGTGAAGGCGCACTTGCACAAGCCATCGAAACAATTCAGAAAAAGGGCTTCAAGCACGCACTGATTGTCACGGATGCAGGTTTGGTCGCTGCAGGACTGGTAGATCAGGTCACAGCCTCACTACAGCAGACAGGTATCCAGTGCAGTGTATTTCCCGAGGTACATCCCAACCCAACCACTGCCAACGTGGAGGCTGGACTGGCATTGCTTAAAGCAGGCCAGTGCGACCTGGTAATTTCACTGGGTGGTGGCTCCCCTCACGACTGCGCCAAGGGCATAGCTCTGGTCGCCACCAATGGTGGCAATATACGTGATTTCGAAGGTGTGGATAAATCTGCCCTACCCCAATTGCCGCTGGTGGCCATCAACACTACGGCGGGCACAGCCAGTGAAATGACGCGCTTTTGTATTATCACCGATGAAACCCGTCATATTAAAATGGCCATAGTGGATAAGCACACCACCCCCATCCTGTCGGTTAACGATCCACTGACCATGCGGGGAATGCCACGTCAATTGACCGCCGCAACAGGGATGGATGCATTAACCCATGCGATCGAAGCCTATGTGTCCATCGCCGCCACTCCCATCACCGATGCCTGTGCCTTGAAAGCCGTCGAACTGATAGCTCAGTATCTGCCTCGTGCGGTGGCACAGGGCGATGATATGCAAGCCCGTGAGCAAATGGCTTATGCCCAGTTCCTGGCCGGCATGGCGTTCAACAATGCATCACTGGGTTATGTACATGCCATGGCCCACCAACTGGGCGGTTTTTATGATTTACCCCACGGTGTGTGTAACGCCGTACTGCTACCCCATGTGCAAACCTTTAACAGCCAGGTGGCGGCTGAGCGTTTGGCGCAAGTAGGTCAGGCGATGGGACTGGCAGCCAGCGAATCAGCACAAGCGGGTGCAAGTGCCTGTATCGAGGCGATCAAGGCACTTAAAGATCAGGTGGGTATTCCCCGTGGACTGGCTGATTTGGGTGCCAAACAGGAAGACATCCCCATACTGGCTGAAAATGCGCTTAAAGATGCCTGTGGAATAACCAACCCGATTCAGGCAACACAGGCACAAATCGAGGAAATCTTCAAAAGCGCCTGGTAAGGATAGTTTAGGTTAGTGATAAAATGGCGTCTGATTTTTCAGGCGCCATTTTTAGCGCCGCTCTACAGCAACCTGCCCAGTTAACAACACTCTGACCATAGACAGTGCCATAGCCGCTCCCTGATCGGTATACTCAGTGGTGCAGGCAATCATTAGATTCTCCTGCAGGCCGAAGTCTTCAATCATACCGACCCTATCCATCCACACCCCTCGCGTTTGCTGAA
This sequence comes from Nitrincola sp., assembly GCF_048264025.1. Classification (NCBI taxonomy): domain Bacteria; kingdom Pseudomonadati; phylum Pseudomonadota; class Gammaproteobacteria; order Oceanospirillales; family Oceanospirillaceae; genus Nitrincola; species Nitrincola sp. The sequence continues at coordinate 14,664 of NZ_JBLXDN010000041.1, read as the reverse complement.
CATTGGCATCCGCGGCCTTAACTCGGCTTAAGTAATCCGGGCGTGGCGCATCAGTATAGCTAATCACCGGAATCCCTCGCTGCACCGCCATGCCGATTTCAAAAGCCGTACCCACATCCATCGCTGTGCCACGAAAACAGCTGATATCGGCAATAATGGCATCCGCTTGTTGAATCATGCCGATATTGGCCTGGGCAATAGCTTGCGCCATTTCGACAGGTTTCAGTTGCCCTATTTCATTATCCAGCGGATAGAGGGGTTCCATTCCCAGTTTACGGCAATCAGCTTTTAGCTGTGCTGACAAGGTAGCAACATCCAGGTAAAACACCGATGGACCCGCCAGATAAACCTGGAACGGTGCCGCCGACAAAGGCTGCTGCTCAGATTCGATCAGCAATTTGAGTGCCTCGTTTTTCAATAATTCAGACTGAATAGGATTGCTCATGCCGTTTCCGCTTTATTGACAAAATAAAATATCATTCAGATGAACGTGGCAACGTCAGCTCAAACTCGCTGCCCTGCCCTGGCTGGCTGATCAAGTGAATTCTACCACCCAATACTCCAGTGACCAGGTTGTGGACCAGACTTAATCCCAGACCACTTCCGCCTTGGCCAAGACGGGTGGTAAAGAAGGGTTCAAAAATGCGCTGCTGGATTGCCTCGGCCATACCCTTACCATCATCGCGCACACGCAGATACACCCACTCATCAGAGGCCGAGGCTGTAATACGGATACTTCCCGGCTGTGTTTCGAAGGCATGTATCAAGGCATTCTGGATCAGGTTAATCAGTACCTGCTCCAGAGGACCGGGATAGGTGTCCATGATAATAGTTTCTTGCAGGTCATTAATGACTTGATGCGGTGATTTACGAATGGTGGGCTGTAGCATCAGCAAAACATTATGCACCACTTCATTCAGTGAACAACGACGACGCTGAGATGTAGCCTGATCTACTGCCACCTGTTTGAAGCTGTTAATTAATTCAGCCGCACGCTGCAGGTTGCGAACCAGAATATCAGTAGTCTGTTCGCCCTGCTCAATAAACATCATCAGATCAGAACGGCGCATCCCTTGGTCTAACTTGCGGCGCAGCTCTTCATAGTCACCGCGAAAACGCGATGAGGCCATCACCGCATTGCCAACAGGTGTATTCAACTCATGCGCAATACCCGCAACCAGATTACCCAACGCCGCTAACTTTCCTGATTGAATCAACTCCTGCTGGGCCAATTCCAGATCACCAATCGCCTGCTCCAATTCCAAGGTGCGCTCTTTTACCCGCTGGTCCAACTCGCGGTTCAGGCGAATTTGCTGTTGTTGTAGATGATGTGTTTGGGTCACATTGTCATACACCATAATCAAGGTTTTTCTACTTCCCAGCTCAATAGTTGAACCCGATACGGATGCCAAAAATACTGATTCATCGGCCCGTTTCAACCATACCTGGAACTGCTCCACCTCTCCGTGCTCAAGAATCTGCCGGGTGACACGCCGACGATCGGCATCAGAACACCACCAACCCAGTGCTTCACCATTCGATCCCAGCACCTGGGATTCAGTGTAACCAAACTCTCTCAACCAGGCTTTATTAACGCGGGTGGTTTTACATTGGTCTTGTTGGTAAATGGCCACGGCCATAGGGCTAGGCGCCGCATTCAAGATTGTTTCTAATTGATGGCGGCTTCTGTTAAGTGCGGATTCACGATGGCGAACATAACGGAAAGCGATCGCTAAACTGACGGATAGCACCAAACCTGATACCAATAACAGGAACAAGATATTTTGGATATTTCGGCTGATCAAATCAGAGTGCATCGCCTCCATGGTGGTATAGGTGTTTTGCATCGGCAGCATCAATACAAGCGTCCATTCAGTGTTGAGCAGCGACAGAGGCAATTGTTTGACCAGGTAGGTCTCATCACCCGACTGGTAGGTTCGTTCATCACCCGATGCCAGGTAAGCCGTCAGTTCAGGGTTGATTTGATCCAGGTATTGCCCCCTGGCTTGTGGATAATCAGAGGCGGCCAGAATGCGCTGCTGCTGACTCAGCAGAACCAGCTTGGCTTGACCCGCAAACACCGGACTGACCAGATGCAGGGCAACTCGTTGCAAAGCATCTAGGTTCAGGTCGACCCCAGCAACCCCTGCAAACTGGTCTCGGACAAGAATGGGCTTAGTGAGCGATATCAAATCAATCAACTGACCCGGCTTTAATTCCCAAGTGTAGGGCTCAGTCAAGCAGGGTGCCAACTGTTCTTTAGGGCAGAGATACCATTCGGATTCACGTTGTCCAAAGACATCTCTGACTTCGCTGTATTTAAAAGCCGCATCCGGACTCGGGTAAAAAGTGATTCCCTGAGACTCCCGAACCCAATACACCTCCAGTGTGCCTTGAGCAGAGCTGTGCTCACTGATACCGGCGTAGACGCTATCCAGGCCATCATAAGACTCGACTTCAAAATGCACATAAGCCGAGCTGACCAACGTATTGGCAGCCAGGGTAGCGGCGGTAAGTTTCTGTACCTGCAGGCGGTTCAACTGACCCTCTTGCCTGGCCGTCTGACTCAGCAGCGAAGCCAGGAGTTTTGGGCTCTGACCCGCCTGCTCCATGAAAATGAGCAGGCTGTCGCGCAAAGCTTCAGCATTCAGTTCTAACTGTTCATTCAGAGATTCCTGCAGCAAAGCTACAGAGACGGCTTCACTTTCACGGTTGGCTTTTTGTAACAGAAATAACGCAAGAAACAAGATCAAGCCGAGTGACAGTACCAACAAGGCCGCCGCTGACAAGAGTGACCGAACATAACGAGAAAGGTGCTTCATCCGTTACTGGCCTGATTCACAAAGGCTTCACAAACCCGGCTGGACAGCATGATCATCAATCCATTCCTGCAGTGCATCCATTTTCATGGGTCGGGCAATCAAATACCCCTGCCCCTCATCACAGTTGAGTTTTATCAGTTCGTTCAATTGTGCATCAGTTTCAATCCCCTCGGCCAGCACCCGCATATTGAGGCGCTGGCCCAGGGTCAGGATTGTTTGCGCTATACGGTAACCCGATGTCGAGGTGGTCAGCTTGTCAACAAAGGAGCGATCGATTTTTAAACAGTCGACATGTAGCCTTTCCAGATAAGAAAGCGAAGAGAAACCAGTACCGAAGTCATCAATCGATATAGTGACTCCCATCGCTCGCAGCGCATTGAACTTTTGAATGGTTTCTTCGGCATAACTCATGGAAACTGACTCAGTGATCTCAAGATCTAAATGTTGACCTTCCAGCCCCTGTTCATGCAGACAAGCCTTGACCTGCTCGACAAAGTCCAGTTGTTGAAATTGCAATGGAGATACATTTACAGCCACACGAAAACCTGGGCGAGTGCGGCAGAGATCAGCACAATCAAACAAGGCTCGACGCAGTACCCACTCACCCAGTTTCACAATCAAACCAGACTGCTCAGCCAGTTCAATAAATACCGCTGGAGATATCATCTGTCCGGACTCATCCATCCAGCGTACCAGAGCTTCTACACCGATCAGACGACCCGATTGCAGCTGTATCTGTGGCTGATACACCAGATACAAGCGGTGACGATCCAGGTCCTGTTTAAGTGATGAAAGCATACTCACACGTTCTCGTAATGAGCAGATCATCGCATCACTAAATATGACGGTTTGCCCAATACCGACCTTCTTAGCGCGCTTGAGAGCCAGCGTCGCATGACCCAGCATTTCGGATGGAGTGAGTTCTTTATGATGATAGGCTATTCCCATGCAGAAGCTCAAGGCTGTTTCTACTCCCTCAATCGCTAAGGAGCGGGATACCAATTGACTGCGAACAATCTCTTCAACCAGACTACCAGTAGTGCCGATAAGCAACCCAAACTGATCTGCGCTTAGACGGGCTATGCCTTCAGTCATTGGCAAGTGTTTCAATAGGGCAGCAAAATCGATGAGAAAACGGTCCGCAAAGTAGGCACCAAAGGTATCGTTAATCATGGAGAAATTATCAATATCCAGTAATACCAGTGTATAGCCCTCAGTGCTGCTCTGGGCCTTGATTTCTAGTGCCCGCAGCAGTCCATTACGGTTTAACAGTCCGGTGAGATGATCCTCGTAAGCCAGTTTTTCCAGTTGATCCAGTTGACGATAGCTGCGTGCGGCCGTCATCAGACAAGTATACAAGCGCTCCCGGGTCAACTCAGTTTTGGTTTTGTAATCATTGATATCATAACGCTGGATAGTTTCCAGCTCCGGTGCATAACCCGGCTGCCCAGTTCTGAGGATAATCCTGAGTTTGGTGCGGCGCAGACTATGCCGAATCCTATGTACCAGTTGCAAACCGGCATCTTCAGATTCCATCACGACATCCAGCAATACCACCGCTATATCCGGATCTCGCAGCAGTATGTCATAGGCCTCTTGACTGTTGTAAGCGTGTTGTACCAGCAGTTGTCCCTCATCAAAGCTAAGCCCCTTGAGTAACAGCTCAGTCATTAGATGAACATCTTCATCATCATCCACCACCAAGAGTTTAAGCGAGTGATATTTCGGTGGGTCTTCCACCGAAACGTCTGACAACTGAGAAGTACAGTTATCCGCGTCGATATCATCCAGAAACTCAAACAGCTGATCACTCATACAAGTACCTCAGGGGTCAAGATGCCAATGCGGCCAGTTCAAGACGCTGTAAACAGGCCTGCTTTTCCATGTCGGAAAGCCAGCTACCAGTAAAGCTATTACGCATTAATTGCACAACCTGAGCAGCCGTGATCGGAACATTTTCAAGCAGTGCACGAAAATTATCCATCACATAGCCACCAAAATAGGCGGGATCATCAGAATTGATGGTAACCATAAGACCCGCATCCAGTAGCTTCAAGATCGGGTGCTGTGACATTTCCGGCACCACGCAAAGCTTCAGATTAGACAAGGGACAGACGGTCAATGGCACTTGATCATTACGTAAGCGCTCGATCAGTGTGGCATCCTCAAGTGACCGGTTACCATGATCAATACGTTGTACCTTCAACAAGTCCAGTGCCTGCCAGACATATTCAGGTGGACCCTCTTCACCGGCATGGGCGGTAACCCGCAAACCCAGTTCACGGCAACGCGCAAACACCCGGGTAAATTTTTCCGGCGGATGACCCAGTTCTGAAGAATCCAGACCAACACCGTCTATACGATCCAGCCAGGGCATCGCCTGCTCTAGAGTATCAAAGGCACTTTGCTCGGAAAGATGGCGCAGGAACGACATGATCAATCTGAAGCTGATGCCCAACTTCGTTTCACCATCACACAGGGCTCGATAGATCCCCTGAAACTGGGTTTCAAAACTGATATTACGCTGTAAGTGCCCCTGCGGATCGAAGAAAATCTCTGTGTGGATAACCCCATCGGCAGCAATTTTTTGCAGGTATGCCCAGGTCAGGTCATAAAAATCCTGCTCAGTCTGTAACACCGACATGCCTTGATAGTATAGATCCAGAAACTCTTGCAGATTATTAAATTGATAGGCCTGACGCAAAGCCTCTACACTGGCATAAGGGAGCGTAATGCCATTGCGCTCAGCCAACTGGAACATCAATTCCGGCTCCAGACTACCCTCGATATGTAAATGCAGCTCAGCTTTAGGCAACGCCGCTGCGAGTTGTTGAAGTAGTGCTTTTGTCATACGCCTTTACCCGCAATAATCATTTTTCAGGTGCTATAAATTCACACCACTTCTGTAATATATTTCTTTTTCAACAGTCTCCAGAATACAACAGCAAAGGCAGTTAAAGGAATCGCAAGAATCATTCCGAGAATTCCCCCTAGCGCAGCACCCCAGAAAAATACAGCAAAGATAATAAGGGCTGGATGCAGCCCCGTGCGATTACCCATGATTTTCGGCGTGAGAACATAGCCTTCGATTACCTGCACCACTACGAATACAATCAGAACCAGTACCAGCCGGAACAAACCTCCGTCATCACCGAAATAGGCCATCGGCAGCACAACACTCAGACCCACAATACTGCCCAAGTAAGGAATAATATTGAGAAGGCCCAGAGTGAGGCCAATTACAATACTGTAGGGAAACCCGACTAACGCAAAACCTATAGCAAAAAGCACACCCTGCGACAAAGCAATAATGATCTGACCTCGAAAAAATGTTAGCAGAATGCCAATAAACTGTTCGAACAAATAGATCACGTCTTCTCTGGTGCCTGTCTTGAGAAAGGGTAGAAATTCACCAATCTGTCTAGGTTCAAATGGCTTTGCCATGAGAAAGAAGGCCAAATAGAGGGGGAGCCCAGCCCAAGCAAATAATCCCACCACAGACTGAAACATCTGAGCAATAGGCTGTGACATGCGCTCCCAGGAATCCTGGAGTACCTTGGTTACCATCTCAACAGGATTCTCGAGCAGCTTATCAACTTCAGCCATCAATCCGTACTTTTCTAATAACGCAGTGACTTGTGGTGAAAGAGATCGCCCCGCCTCAAGCGTAGCATTTAGCATGGACGGTAAGTCATCGAACAACCGGAGCAATTGATTAGCTACTATCGCACTAAAAAACCAGATAAAAGCGCTCAGCGGAATGAGCGCGGAAAGAAAGAACACAATCAGGCCGCCAGCCCGGGAACCACCACAGGCTCTGACCAGCAAACTGTAATATGGGCGTAACAACATTGTCAGGATGCCCGCCACTACAGGGGGCAGCAATACATTCTGAAAAGCCCCGACAAAGCGTGCCAGGCCCCACACACTCGCACTAAAAACTACCAAAAGTATCAATACTGATCCTAGTGTTATTGCCGCTGCGACTGTCGTACGTTGCCTTGGACCTAATTCGAGCTCTTTAAACATCCTGCTATCCAAAGTAGTTTGTTCTAAGGCCATTTTGATATGACGAACATCAAAGTATCAATCACTAATTAAACTTTTCTGCTAAAAAATCTACAACAGTTCTAACTTTCACAGGCGGGCACTTCTCTACAGGGAAAAGGATGTGTACGACGGCAGTGAAAATCAGCGCAACCCCTGCAGGGCATCGATCACATGGCCAGCCAGGATGTTGCAGGTTTCCTTCGCCCCCTGTCTCTGGATTAACAGCACCTGATAATCCCCCAATGGTGGCAGATCATACTCCTTGCCAAGCTTGCGCAATGGCGGTTTCACCATACCAGCCGGAAAGGGGGCCACAGCAAGGTCTGCGATCATGGCAGCCGCCTGCCCTGAACAGCTTTCACTGGTGTAGGCGATACGGTAATCGACAGCCGCCTGATCCAGAGCTTTCAGGGCCATATTTCGCCAGGTGCAGCCTGGGTTGGCGAGGGAGACCGGCAGCGGCATTTTCATTACGGCAATACCGCCCTCGCGTCCAGCCCAGACTAAGGGTTCGGTATGGACGACCTTACCCCGGCCTTCCTCCTGCCCGGAATTACCCGCTGTAATCACGATCAGATCAAGATCACCAGCATCAAGCCGTTCGGTCATATCAATACTACGACCTATCACCACATCCACCTGAGTAGCTGGGTGTGACCGAGCAAACTGAGCCAACACACTGGGCAGAATACGGGTGCCGATATCATCAGAGGTACCCAAGCGCACCGTACCGCACAGTGATGGTGCCAGAAACTGGGTGACGGCTTCTTCATTCAGCTTGAGTAAGCGCCGCCCATAGCTCAGCAGCACTTCGCCATCCGGTGTCAGCCTGACCTGTCGCGCTTCTCTCAAAAATAGTGTTTTGCCAAGCGTCTCTTCCAAGCGCTTGATCTGCATGCTCAGAGCCGAAGGCGTGCGAAATACCTGAGTGGCTGCACGGGTAAAACTACCGCTTTCAGCAATCGCAACAAATGTCCGCAGTACATCTGTATCCAGCAGCGGCAGAGAAGCCGGCATAGCAGGTATTGATGGAGGTTGCATCGTAGTCATATTCACACCTTTCAGTTTTTCTTAATCGTGAGTGTAGTACTTTTCGTTTGATTGAACAATATCAGGCGTCCATGCTTAAACCCTAAACAGCAACGAGCAATCTTTTAATACTGATTAACGATAGTGCGATGGATCGTCAGGAGGATAGAGAAATGACAAGCCTAAACCATAAATGTGAGCTTTACCGTCAGGAAGCTGTGAATAAAACACGGACAAACAGATCAGCACTTCCTGACTTTTACATGCCAGCCATGCCACCACTAAAACTGATCAATGCCATAGAGAACTGGTTCAAGGCCTGGAGTCGCCGGCGCAAACTCCTGCGACTGTTGGATTATGATGATCATATGCTTGAAGATATGGGTTATACACGCCGTGACTTGCTTTGGGCAGCACGGCAGCCGTTAAAAGTGGACGCGCGTCATGTATTACAACAACAGCGGGAGAAACACCGTGCACGCCTGAAACAACAAAGGGGCTGGTAGGTTCTAGACTATTAGCGGGGTGGTGATATCGCTTTGGAGTGACCGTCTGGCGCCAAGGATGACGAACAGCGTATCACACCAAAGCGATACACTGCCCCAGCGTGCCTCAAAGTAAGGCGCCAAGGAGCAACAGCTAAGGATATTACCCTTGCGTCCCTAATCACTGAACAGTTACTCTTTACCCCCCTTACTATCTGCCAAGCCCTATGACTAACAGCGCCAACACCAGTCGTTCCATCATTTTTGATCGAGTCAGCCTAACCCGCGACAACCATTGTGTTCTCAAGGAACTGTCTCTTGAGTTACGCGAGTCGCGTATTGGCCTGATCGGCTACAATGGTTCAGGAAAAAGCTCTCTGGTACGCCTGATTAACGGGCTATTGCAATCGGATTCTGGTCGTATTGATGTGCATGGCCATAATCCATCTTGTGGTCCGGAGAAAATGTCGGCACAGGTTGGCTTTATTTTTCAGAATCCGGACCATCAAATCATTTTTCCCACGGTTGAAGAAGAACTGTGTTTCGGCTTGATTAATCAAGGGGTCAGTAAGAAACAAGCCGTCCAGCAAGTCGCCGATTTTCTTGCTACTCAGCAGCGCAGTGACTGGGCTGATCAAGCCGTACACAGTCTCTCAGATGGGCAGAAACAACTGGTATGTATTTTTGCTGTACTGCTGATGAATCCCAGTGTATTGATACTGGATGAGCCTTTTTCAGCACTGGATCTGCCTACGCGCTATCAGATAATGGATCTATTATCACCGCTTCCACAACAGCTACTGATGATCAGCCATGAGCTGGATACACTGGAATCGTTTGAGCGGATAATCTGGCTTGAGCAGGGGCAGGTATTTCTAGATGGTCCGCCGGATCAGGTGTTACCTGCGTATAAGGCAGCGGCCAGAAGAGCCCGTGGCCTATGATCAGCCTCTATCTGGCCCAGAAGAGCTGGCTCCATCGCCTCCCCGCCGGGGTAAAATTACTCTCTCTGGCCGCCATCAGTCTGCTGCTCTATCCAGTAGAACAACCTGCCATTTTGCTGGGCCTGCTGGCAGTCACCCTGCTCGCCTATGTGTCACTAGGCTCAGCGGCCCTCCATCAGCTCCTGGCCCTGAAAGTATTGCTACCGCTGTTTTCTCTGATCTTTCTGCTGCAGTGGTGGAGCATTGGACTAACGGCGGCCGCCGTGCTGGTCATGCGTATGCTGACACTGATACTGCTGGCAAACCTGATTACCCTGACCACACGCATGGATGACATGATGGACGCGGTGATGCCGCTGTTTTCACCGCTGCGTCTGTTGGGTATCGACACCCGCCGTATCGCATTTGCTGTCACCTTACTGATACGTTTTATTCCGGTATTGATGGCGGTTGTCAGCCATTTACTGGATGCATGGAAAGCGCGTGGCGGTGGTCGCAAGCTTTGGCGCCTGGCGATTCCACTGACTATTCAATCCATTCGTTTATCTGATAATGTGGCTGAAGCCCTGGCCGCTCGTGGGGGCATCAGCCCGACCCGCATAGCAAAAACACGCCACTGAAATGCCACCGCTTAGAACTCAAAATGCCTGTACATGCTACAATATCCGCCTTAAATTAATTCAGCCGGTCCTGTACCTGCCACAACTAGAACGAAACAGATGAAACAAGATAAGTCCCTTGTCCAAATAGCACTTTACGCCGCCCTGATTGCCGCCTTAGGATTGATTCCACCGGTACCCTTCATAACTGGCATTCCCATTACCGCGCAAACGCTGGGTGTGATGCTCGCGGGTGTAATGCTGGGACCCTGGCGGGGAGCGCTGGCTATGGCACTGTTTATCTTTGTAGTGGCATTAGGCGCACCCTTGCTGGCGGGCGGGCGTGGTGGACTGGGCGTTTTTGTCGGTCCAACCGCGGGTTTCGCCATTGGCTTTCCTTTCGCAGCATTTGCTACTGGCTATATGGCGCTCTGGCTCAAACGCTTGCCAGTGTTTCCCGCGGCGCTGCTAGCGTCTGTATTTGGCGGCATAGTGGTTCTCTACCTGTTCGGCATTACTGGTTTCAAGCTAATTTCCGGTCGCGACTGGCTGGATGCTTTGCTGGTGATGGCCGTTTTCATCCCCGGCGATCTGGTTAAAGCGGTGATTGCTGCCGGTGTCGCTCAAGCCGTTGTCAAAGGCCTGCCAGGCGCCATGCTGACTCGATAATTAATCCAGGACTAAACATGACTGAACAAACCTCTGCTTTGTTGATGAATCGCAATGAACTCACAGAGTTTCTTGCTGTAGTCTACCCGCAGTTTGCAGGCCAAATCACCGAAGTAACCCTTGAGCACAGCTGGCTTCGTCAACCCATCGACATCAGCCATTTGCGTCCGGGAGGGACAGTTTCGGGCCCGACCATGATGGCACTGGCGGATGTAGCACTCTATGTTGCCATACTGTCGCGCATAGGTCCTGAAGCTCTGACGGTTACCACGGATTTTACCTGTCATTTTCTGAATAAACCGGTTGCCAACGCGGCTCTACTGGCCAAAGCCACCTTACTGAAACTAGGCAAACGCTTGGTAATAGGTGAGGTTGAGCTCTACAGTGAAGGCCAGGATATGCCCGTTGCACATGTTGTCGGTACTTACTCTGTACCGCCACGCCGAGGATAGATGAGTTGTATTGATGTCAGACAAACAGGCTCCGGAAGGCGAGTTAATAAAATCGACCAAAGAGATTCAGCAGATACTATCTCGGCTGAGCGAACGTGCTACACCTATCAGCATTTATCCTGATGACTCTTCATGTACGCTGACAACCTACATTGCTAGCTTGCAAGCACAGCAAGGGCTAATGAAGCTTGATGCACCCCTGCCGCAACAGCGTCATAATCTATTACACGCACGCAAGCTAACCTTTACCGCCCGTTATAACGGTTGTTTACTCACGCTGACTGATGTTTCCATAACGCCAACCACTGACGTAAACGGTGAATTGGCTTTCATGGCGGCAATTCCAGAATCCATCTATTACCTGCAACGCCGACGCTCTTACCGAGCTCCGGTTCGCCCCTTACTGGACATCTTTGCCAGCCTGCCCTATGCGGCTGAAGCTACAGTGACGGGACGACTTAAGGATTTGTCTGTGGATGGCTGTCGTATCGAACTGACCGGTAATCTGATGGATGATTTTAGTGATCTATCAGAAACGCTACCGTTATCACTCAGTTTTCCTGACAGCAGCCGCTTCAGTGTTGAACTCAGAATCCTACGAGCCGAGTATGCATCACAACATGATCGTACCCACCTTGGCTGTTGTTTCATCTCGCTAACAACGACTCAGAAACAATACCTGTCACGGCTGGTGACTGATTTACAGCGTGACCACATCAACTATATGCGCAATGAAGCGAGCAATACCGCCGGAACACCGGCACTCTTCATGCCTGCGGAACATAGAATCGTGGCAGGAAATGCACAACGCCCAGACACTGAAACCTCACCTGTACAACAAGCCAGTCCGGGTGATACTTCGCTCTTGACGCCAAAGCCTATATTTCCTGTTAGCGACACCGTAGCTCCGATTGATATACGTCGAGCACATCAATCCGGCATCACAGCAATCAAAAGCCTGATCACCCGCTTGCGCAGTGGCCAGGCGTTACCAATTGAGCAGGCACAAGAAGCCTCACAACAGCTGTTGCAGGCACTCAGACAAGATCCACAAGGCCTTGCCATTCTGTGTATTCCGCGTGATTCTCAAACCTTCTTATTTCAGCATTCAATCAGTTATGCCATCAGCCTCGCAGACACCCTTGCTACCCAGTACGGCGAGCAAATCAAAGACGAGATGCTGGAGGGATTAATCCTTGGCGGCTTGTGCCATGAACTCTCCCGAGCACTGCTACCGGATGGTATCCAGAGTTCACGACTGGAGCTTGACAAAGGCACCCGCTCAGCACTTTCTACCACACATATGCAATTGGTTAACCTGCTGAATGCTTTACCTGACATAGCCCGTGAAACACTCTATATCGTGAGTGACTGTCATGAGCGACTGGATGGCAGCGGTTTACCCAACGGCCATACTGATCAGGCACTGAATCGTGTCAGTAAGCTGGCGGCTGTTGTTTATGCACATGAAAAACTCAGCCAGTGCTGGCATAACTGCGACTGGCATTATCATCCACTCAGAGCCTTTAAGCAGTTGGCGGAGATGCCTGACCAGTTTCACCAGCCCAGTATGCGGTTATTACTGAAGCAACAGGGTAAATATCCACTGGGGTCCACCGTAGAATTGAATGACGCTACGATGGCACTGGTGATGCGTCTGGATGACCAGCAACACCCATCACACCTGCGTATTGTCTATAACGCCCGGTTTAACAGCCTGGTTCCGCCACGGGATCGGCTGTTGAACGATGACAGTGGACTAAAGATTGAACGTGCCACCAATCCATTGCGTTATGAAATCAGTAGTCAATTGCTTAAGCTGCCGCTTAGAACATAGAAAGGCCCTTGCGGGCCTTTAATGGAGGGCTTGTTTCAGAACCTAGCTAATCGCTGGATTCGAAACAGGTTTGCTTCGTGCGGCACTCTGACCAGAGTCACCACCCGAGTGCATATCTGATGCCTGAGAAGCCGGGCCAAATTCCGGATAAGCGAGCATACCGCACTCATGAATATCCATCCCTTCAAGCTCTTCTTCTTCACTGACACGCAGCGGCATCACTTTATTCAGAATCACCAAAACCACCATACTGGCTGCAAACATCCAGGCGATGATTACAAGGGTACCAATCAACTGCCCCATAAAGGTTGCATCCGGATTGCTCAGTAGCACCGCAAAAATACCCCAGATACCGGCAGTACCGTGTACCGAAATAGCACCTACTGGATCATCCAGTTTGAGTTTGTCCAGTCCCAGTACAGAGACCACTACGACGATACCACCCACAGCACCAATCAATACAGCCAGACCGGCGCTCGGCATCAACGGCTCAGCCGTGATAGATACCAGACCCGCCAAGGCACCATTAATAGTCATGGTAATATCGGTTTTGCCAAACAGGAACCGGGCGAACAATGCCGCCACGACGGCACCGGCCGCAGCAGCGGCGTTGGTATTCACAAAGATCATCGCAACCGCATTGGCTTCTTCAACATTGGCAATTTTAAGTTCTGAGCCACCATTAAAACCGAACCAACCCATCCACAGAATGAACATACCCAGAGTCGCCATGGGCAGGTTAGCACCCGGGATCGCCCGCACTTCACCTTTGGGTCCATACTTGCCTTTACGGGCACCGACCAGCAACACAGCAGCAAGTGCAGCCGATGCGCCGGCGGCATGAACGACAATGGAACCAGCGAAATCCTGGAAGCCTAGCTCATCCAGGAAGCCACCACCCCATTTCCAGTAACCGGAAACCGGATAGATCACACTCACCATGAAAATCGAAAATACCAGGAATGGCCACAAGCGCATACGCTCTGCGACAGCACCCGAAACGATCGACATGGTCGCCGCCGCAAACACCGCCTGGAAAATAAAGTCGGCCATACTCGAGTAGTAAGGCGCACCATCGCCACCCAGGGTGACGTCCTCGACTGTATTATCGGTACCCAACAGGAAATCAATGCCTGGAATAACACTGCTGACCGGGCTACCCGGATACATGATGTTGTAGCCGACAAAGAGATAGGCTGTACAAGCTATGCCGTAGAGCAGTACGTTTTTATTCAGTATCTCCACGGTGTTTTTGCTTCGTACAAGACCGGCTTCCAACATGGCAAAACCCGCTGCCATCCACATCACCAGTGCCGTGCACATCAGAAAATAAAAGGTATCCAGGGCATAGCCCAGCTCCAGAATCATGCCTTCCATCACAAGGTTCCCCCGCTTGTCAGTCTGTGGTTAAAGTGCATCATAGCCACCCCCCAAAATTAATTTTAAAGAAATATAATTTCTCTTAGATAAACATATTTTTATATGAAAAATTCATGCCATCTAAATATAATAACTACATTTCAATTACTTAATTGGATATTTCGAACAAAAACCAAGGACTTCATGCCCCAGAAAGAAACACTGGGGCAGCGTCGTGTTATATTTTTGTGCAACCGCACATAAGCCTGTCAGCTGCGCCTAATTCTGCCTACTAGGAGATATACCCTGTAGGAGCTCACTCTGTGAGCGATGCCCTTCTCTTCGCCCGGAGACCGGGCTTATATGGACCCGCCCGTGTTGCAAGCTATTTTTGACTCGAGCAGATGTGTTGCACGCT
>NZ_JBLXDN010000040.1:0-33088 GCF_048264025.1 Nitrincola sp. | reverse complement strand
CAGATGCCGGTTTGCTTTCTCGTCAGATAAGCATGGCACATTGTTAGGGGGGCGGGTCCATCTTATTTCCTACAGGGTTGGGATGTATTTTTGTAGGAGCCCGGTCTCCGGGCGATTGGGTTCGCTCGCGGAGCGAGCTCCTACAGGGTTGGGGTGTATATTTGTAGGAGCCCGGTCTCCGGGCGATTTAATTAAAGGGTACTGACCCCTTTAATTGGCTAGATGCTTACGGCTGAATAGGGTTAAGGCTAACAAAAGCAAGGTTGTCGAAAAAATCGCTACGATGCTCATCGCCATGCCGATACCTGGTGATCCCTGCTCGAACTGACCGAAGACGAAGGTAGATACTGTAGTAACACCTGCAGGGGCGACCATCAGCGAAGCAACTAATTCTCTGGATGCGATGGCAAAGACTAACAGCATCGAGACAATCAAACTGGGTGCCATCGCTGGCAACAAAATTCGGATAAAGGCGACTGAAAAACTGGCACCAAATACGCGGGCTGCTGCTTCCAGATTTTCACTCATCTGCCTGAATGCCGCACTGACATAGCGTACTGGATAGGGTAGCAACAGACAGGCGTAAGCCAGCACTAGCATGGCACTGGTGTTATAAATGGTGATCGGCCAGTGGCTTTGATTCCAGGCCAGTATTAATCCTACAGCCACCACTATGCCTGGCATGGCATTGGGCAGCAGTGAAAGGAAATCCAAAAAGCTCTTACCCTTAACCTTTGAGCGCACAACCAGATAACCTACCATCGCCCCTAAAGCACCCGTCAATAGCGCGGCACTGGTGGCCAATGACAGACTGGTAAGCAGCGCATCCATTGCACCTCCCCTATTGTCCAGTAAGGCCTGAAAGTGGCGCAAAGACACATTTTCCAGGCTGAGCCCACCCGATAATGTAGACATGAGTGAGGTGACGAGTACCGCCAAAATAGGCACCGCAACTGATACGATACCGACTAAAGCAAAAAAACAGGTGACCCATACTTTATGACGCCCCAAGGGGATAGGCGTAGTTACAACCGGCTTACCCGTCATAGACACATAGGAACGACGCGTGACCAGCCAGTGTTGCAAGTAAAAACCACAGACCGCGATCATGACCAGTATCATCGACAGGATCGATGCCCCAGGAATATCGATTGGCCAATCTGAGAAGCGCTCATGTATGCCAGTGACCAAAACATGAAACCCTGCTTGAGCACCCAGGGTGGCAGGCGTACCAAACTCCTCAATAGTCAGCACAAATACCAGCAACAGACTGGCAGCAATACCCGGTATGGATAAGGGGAGTGTCAAACGAAAAAAGGCCGACCAAGGGCCTGCTCCACAGATTCGACCTACATCTGCAAAACGCCCCCCTACCACCATCAAGGTTCTGGACACAGCAAAATACACCACGGGAAACACGTTCAAAATCATGACAAACGTAATGCCCCAGAAAGAAAACAGGAACCCGTCGGCAGAAAAGCCCAGCAGTTGCTGTAAATAGCCCCGATTCTGTAGCGTCATCATCCAGGCCAATGACGCAATATAAGGAGGAATCAAAAACGGGATCAGAAACACAACATCCCAAAGCGCAGCACCCGGCACCTTGGTCAAGGCTCGCAGCGCGCCTAAAGGTACCGCGATCAATGCTGTGCCGATAACCACGGCTAGTGCCAGCTTTAGTGTATTCCAGATCAGTTTCAGCAACTCAGGATCATTCAGCGTAGGCATGAACAATGAGAAGGGTCGACTGAAACGCCCCAGCGCAATATCAGGAAATATAGCCTGAAGTAACACGTAAGCAAGCGGCATACCGACCAGCAGCAACAGGATGCCGGTTGTTACCAGCATCCCCGACTGTGCCGCATTAATTCGCGCTAACAACATAAGACGACTTATTGACCTGATGCAAAGATAGCACTGAAGCTTTTGAGGATATCGGCACGACGCGCCTCATAAGCGGCTTCATCATACTGAATCAAGTTCAATTCTGAAATTGTCGGTCTCAAGGCAGAAACATCTTCACGTGCTGGCATCAAATACACTTCGGCTACACGCTGTTGACCGGCCTCAGACAGCACATAATCGACAAAGGCTTTAGCTAGATCGGGCTGCTGAGTTGATGCCATGATCATCATCGGACGTGGTGCAATGACTGTACCGCTGCTCGGGAAAACTACCTCAATCGTTTCGCCATCGGCCTGCTGTCCGAGTGAGATATAATCAACCGCACCAAACACCACAGACTTTGCACCCTGAAGGACCGGGTTTAATGCGCGCGCATTGGGACCAGGAACAATCATGCCGTTTTCCTGCAAGCCACTCATCAATTCCCAGGTTGCCTCTTCACCAGTCGATGCCAGTAATCCGGTCAGCAGTTGAAACGCAGCACCAGACTGTGCTGGATCAGGCATAGTCACTTCATTTTCATAAGCTGAATCCAAGAGATCAGCCCAATCACTTGGCATAGGAGTGTCACTGTTACGATTCCAGACCATGGCCAAAGCTGACACGCCTTGGGCAACATAGTGAGTGTCCTTTAAAAAATCTGGCACTGTCTCGGCATTAGCGGGTAGATACTCAAGCAAGTCGCCACGTGCTTTTAGTGCCACAGCCGAATCCCAGGATGCCGAAATTAGGACATCAACCAAAGGATTTGCCCGCTCGGATTCCAATCGCGCCATTACCTGTCCCGTGGTACTTTGAAACACATTAACCTGCGTACCTGTCTGCTCAGTAAAATCTTTCGCTAACTGATCGATCAGATTACCCGGTCCAGCCGAGTAAACGGTTAAAGTCGAAGCCTGCAGACTACCCACAGCAACCGAAAATACGGTAGCCGTAACCAATGTTATTAATCGCATGAGAAGATATTCCTAGGTTGTATTATGATTGAGTCGTCATCTTTATTCGGAATGGCGCAAGAGCATTATTGGTCTATCATCTACGTCCCAAGCATGTAGCCAATCCCCCTCATAGCTCAGGTAGATTGACTCACTTACTTCGGGACGTTGTGATGATTGCAAACGGACAGGAATTTGACCTCCCATCAATCCTGACAACTGATAATGTTCACCGGTAAAAATTATTGAGGCCTGTTGGAGTTCTACACCTGAATGCGTATTTACAGACAAACTCGCACGCGGCATCAACACAGTGACCTCTCCCTGGTAACCAGTTGCAGCATGAAACGGAAGATTGGCAAACAAACTCTTTTCAATATCCAATCCTTGTTCAGTTAGCCTGCCCTTCAGCAACACCCCTGCATCCAAGAATTCGGCGACAGCTGGAGAGGCTGGCGTACGATAGAGCACTTCAGCTGAATCAAACTGCTGTAGCTGGCCCTGTTGCAAGATGGCCACTTGATCAGCCATCGCAAACGCCTCATGCTGATCATGGGTAACGAACACTGCGGTGAGGTTTAACTGCTTAATCAACGCGCGTATTTCAATCGCCAAACTGTCCCGCAGGCCTTGATCCAAATTAGATAGCGGTTCATCCATCAACAGTAAACGTGGCTTAGCAACGATTGCACGGGCCAGAGCAATCCGCTGCTGCTGACCACCGGACAAGGTATCGGGTGATCGATCCGCCAAATGCTCCAAGCCAACCACCTGCAACGCCCAAGCTACCTTTTCTCGGCGCTCAGATCTGGCGACACCCTGCATACTCAATGGAAAGGCAATATTTTCGGCAACCGTCATGTGCGGCCAGAGTGCATAATCCTGAAACACCATTCCCAACCGGCGTTTTTCAGGCACAGCGCTGTAGTGCCCATCAACGACGACTTCACCATCAATCAAAATACGCCCAGAACTAGGTTCCAATAGCCCTGCGATACAACGCAGCAAGGTGGTTTTACCGCAACCAGAAGGTCCTAGCAACGCCAGGATCTCACCTTTTTTCAGAGAAAAATCAATGCTGGATAAAGCCGTCATGTCATTGAACACCTTACTCAAATGTTCAATATGGAGCGCTGGCGTTATCGACGCAGAAAGAGTGGGAGTTTGAGCGTAAGCGTTCATTAGTTTCATTTGAAGGATTCTAATGAGCGTGCGTTACTTTTTTATGACAAATAAAAATTTATGTAGGATCCTGATCTTCGGACGATTGGGTTCGCTCGCGGAGCGAGCTCCTACAGGGCAGGTTTTTGTGTGGTAGCCCGGTCTCCGGGCGATTGGGTTCGCTCGCGGAGTGAGCTCCTACAATGCAGGTTTTTGTGTGGGAGCCCGATCTCCGGGCGATTAGGTTCGCTCGCGGAGCGAGCTCCTACAGGGCAGGTTTTTGTGTGGGAGCCCGGTCTCCGGGCGATTGGGTTCGCTCGCGGAGCGAGCTCCTACAATGCAAAAAGGCTCCCGAGGGAGCCTTTTCTGGATATACGTTTTAAGATCGATTAGAACTTAACGCGGATACCGGTGCTGAATACGCTGTTAGCTCCAGCGGTACCAGCAGATGCTTCGTAAGTGTCGCGCAGATCAGTGTTAGCGTGACCGTAACCAACGAAGGTATTAACCATGTTGCTCAGGTCGTGCTGAACTTCAACACCGTAACCTTTGCCATTATCATCAAAGTCTGCGTAAGCAGCTTTCAGGGTAGTAGCATCAGTCAGAGCATAGGTAGCAGACAGATCCCAAGGCTTGTAGTCACCAGCAGAGGTTTCCAGATCAGAGTACACACCAGCAACAGTAAATGCGCCGAAGCTGTAAGACAGCGCCAAAGCAGTTACATCTTCTAATGGAGCATATCCAACTTCAGAATTGAAGTCGATGTAAGACAGCGCACCGTAGAAACCACCGTTGCTATATTTAGCAGCTACGTGGTACCAGTCACCGTTTTCATCGTCGTTATCTGCATCTGCACCAACAGCTGCAGCTAACTGCAGGCCGCTGAATTCAGGAGAAACATACGCCATTGAATTGCTTACGCGGTAAACAGTATCAGTAGAGTGAGTTGGACCCACAACACTTGACAGCATAACGTCAGTAGTAGCGGTTACCCAGCTGTAATGCGGAGCCCACTGAGTACCGGCCAGTACAGTACCCCAATTGCCAGTCAGACCAACATTGGCCAGACGAGTGGCAAGTGCAGTTTCACCTTCTGCCTGATTTACACGGAACTCATACTGATACAGGGCGGTCAGACCGTCGATACCAGTGTCGGCAGTGCCTTTCAGACCAATACGTGAAGGTGAGTTACCATCAGTATTGATATCAAGCTTTTCGTCTTTGGCTTTATCAACAGCCATAGTCATCCAGCCGTACAGCGTTGCATCAGCAGATGCGATAGCAGGAACAGTCATTGCACCAGCTACAGCCAGAGCGATAAGTGACTTCTTCATTTAGTTTTCCCCTTCAACGTTCAACATACTAGTAGTTGCTTTATTTTTTCAAGGAGCATCGTCAATGATGCAGCCCCAAAAATACTATAAAAGCAGATAATTGCAAACCTGTGAAGCCGAAAAAATAACTTTTTTGCTACGGTCAGCATCTGCCAGATGAAAATTCAGTCTGCTTTTCTGAGCTGCTTTATTTAGCTACTAACCAAATCAACAACTTAGTGGCACTTTCTGAATCCAACACCTTAACTTTTACAATTACAGCACACAGGAACAGTTTTTTGCAAGCTTTTTAAACAAAAAACAGCAAATTGCCGCTCCGGTGTAAATTGTCGTTAGGATAACACAGCGAGATGATTTGACAAGCTTTTCTCAAGTTTTCCCCTTTTACAGCTAGGGGTATTAATATTCTATTGATCTGCATCAGTATGTATGCGAGCACACGGATTACTGCAAACCGGAAAACCACTGTTTCAAGCGTTTTTCAGATACTGTTTGTTTGGTTCCTAACTGCTGAGCGAACAGCGACACCCGGTATTCCTCCAGCAGCCAGCGGTACTCCAGCAGCTCAGGCTGCACTGCATCGCGATTCTGTTGCTCTGCCAGTTTATGGCTCCAGGCTTGCCATAGCGCCTGTAACTGCTCTGACAAGAGGCATTGCTGGCGTAGCTCACGCGGGTATTTTTCCAGCCGTATCTCTATCGCCTGCAGATAACGGGGATAGTGTTCCAGCCAGTTTCCTGGCACCTGCGTAAGGTAGCCCGGCATAAATAACTGGTTCAGTTGCTGCTTGATATCATTTAATACCGGTACCGCCTGCAGATTGATCTTGCCTTGTAAACGTTTGTTGATGGCATGCAGCGTTGAATGCCGCCTGAACACCCAGTCATCCAGTGCCACCACCTGATCATATAGACCGGCCTTCACCTGAGGTAACAGCGCCTCAAAGTCTGCACGACTGCGTGGCAACTGGTCTGAGGTCAGCTCCTGAGCCAATCCAGCACAACGTAAAATAGCACTGAGCAACAACTCATCCTCAAACTGCTTGGCATCGAAGCGCTTGTTACTCAGCAATACCGACTTAGCTAGATGGCGCAGTTGCTTGCGTGCATAGCGAACCGGTTCGGGCAGCATCAACATCAGCAGTCGTGCTACACCGCGCGAATTTTGTGCCTGAGCTTCAAAACGACGGCTGACCACCTGCAGATCAACACTGGTGCGCTGATCCACCAGCACCGGAAAAGCCTCAACCTGAATACCACCGGCCTGACGTAGCTTGATGCTCTCTGGCAGTTCCTGGAAATCCCACTGGGTTAATCCTTTTCGTCCCCAGCTCTGACTGGGAGAGGCCTGCTGCAGGGCCTGCTCGGCTTGCTTGGAAAAGCGTCGGTTTAAGCTATCCCAGTCACGCCCGCTGGCAAGCACCTGCCCCTTATCTCCCAGCAAACGCAGATTCATACGGTGGTGATCTTCCAGGGGGACGCTACGAAACACGTCCGACTCGACCCGCACACCGGTCATGCGCAGCAGGCGTTGTGCCAGCGCCTCGTAGAGATCACCCTCGGCAAAACTTACCGCCTCACAAAAAGCGTCGACATAGTTGGGGACAGGCACATAGTTTTTACGTATTGCCTTGGGGAGTCCACGCAGTATGGCGGTGCATTTATCCGCCAGCATGCCCGGCACCAGCCACTCCAGCCGGGTTAAAGGCAAGGACTTGAGCAACGGCAAGGGCAACTCCAGCGTCACGCCATCATCCTCAGCACCTGGCTCAAAATGGTAGCTCAGGGATAGCTTTACCCCTTCATGCAGCAGCTGATCCGGGTAGTCGGCTTGAGTAACATGTGCGGCGGAGCGCTGCAGGATATCGTCTTCCTGCATAAACAACGCCTGCGCATTGTCTTTCTCTACCTGTTTACGCCAGTGTTCGAAGCCTTTGCCATTAACAATACCTGCGCCGTTGAGTTCAGCAAAGCGCTGCAGGTAAAAGTCGGCCAGGGTGTCTTCATCTACCAGCAGATCACGCCGTCTGGATTTCGCCTCCAGAGTTTCGACACTGGCAAGCAAGGCTCGGTTATGCTGAAAAAATGCCGCCTGGGTTTCATACTCACCTTCTACCAGCCCCGTGCGGATAAACAGTTCATGACTGAGCTTGGGGTCTATCGCTCCGTAATGTACCTTGCGTTTGGGGACGATGATCAAGCCATACAGGCTAACCTGTTCAGTCGCGACAACCTGTGCGCGTTTTTTCTCCCAATGCGGCTCCATCCAGGTTTTTTTGATCAGGTGTGCAGCCGGTGCTTCGATCCATTCCGGTTCGATTTTGGCCACCTGATGAGCAAACAGCTTACTGGTTTCCAGCATCTCCGCAGCCATAATCCATTTTGGATTTTTCTTGAACAGCCCGGAGCCGGGAAAGATAAAGAAGCGGCGATTGCGTGCACCAAGATACTCACCCTTCTCCTGCTTCAAGCCAATATGACTGAGCAGCCCTGCCAGCAGTGATTTATGGATGGCAGCATAATCGGCGACTTCACGATTCTCGACCATCTTCAGCTCACGGCAGCTCAGGTGTAACTGGCGGTGCAGATCACGCCATTCACGCATCCGCACCCAGGAGATAAAGTGCTTCTGACACCATTTACGCAGCTGCCCCTGACTGAGTGCCTGACGCTGCTCTTCATAGAGATTCCAGAGGTTCAGCAGGCTGACAAAATCCGAGTCGTCATCGGCATAGGCTTTATGCTTTTCATCCGCGGCCTGGCGCTTTTCCATCGGCCGCTCACGCGGGTCCTGCACACTCAGGGCACTGGCCATCACCAACACCTCGGTAAGCGCCCCTAAACGATTAGCCTCCACCAGCATGCGTCCGATACGCGGATCGACCGGTAACTGGGCCAAGTCACGCCCAACCGCGGTGAGCTGACGCTGTTTGGTAACGGCACCCAGCTCTTCAAGCAGCTTGAAGCCATCATTAATAAAGCGGCTATCCGGCGGGTCGACAAACGGAAACCGGCCTATATCGCCCAGTTTAAGCTGCAACATGCTGAGAATGACCGCCGCCAGATTGGTGCGGCGGATTTCGGCATCAGTAAAGGCCGGGCGGTTAGTAAAATCCTCCTCAGCATAGAGGCGAATACAGGTACCCGCCGCCACCCGTCCACAACGTCCGGCACGTTGGTTGGCACTGGCCTGTGATACAGGTTCAATCGGCAGGCGCTGCACTTTGGAGCGGTAGCTGTAGCGAGAAATACGCGCCAGCCCCGGATCGATTACATAGCGAATACCGGGTACCGTTAGCGAGGTTTCTGCCACATTGGTCGCCAGCACAATACGCCGCCCTGCCCCGCGCTGTTCATGAAACACCCGGTTCTGCTCTGCCAGCGACAGGCGTGCATACAGCGGAATAATTTCAGTGTCTCTTAGCTCGGCTTTGCGCAGGGTATCGGCCGTTTCACGAATTTCACGCTCACCTGGCAGAAACACCAGAATATCGCCAGGCCCCTGGGTGCGCTTGCTACGATCTATAGCGATCAGCTCATCCACAGCCTGCAGTATCCCCTGCTGCAGATCCTGGGCTTTTTCATCCTCAACTTCCATCTCGTGCAGGGGGCGATAGAGAATATCTACAGGAAAGGTACGCCCGGACACTTCGATGATCGGTGCCTGGTCAAAATGATCTGAAAAACGCGCCAGATCGATAGTCGCTGAGGTGATGATCAGCTTCAGGTCCGGACGTTTGGGCAGGATATTTTTCAGGTAGCCGAGCAGAAAATCGATATTCAGACTGCGCTCGTGGGCCTCATCGATGATGATGACGTCATACTTTGCCAGTAAACGGTCATTCTGAGTCTCGGCAAGAAGAATACCGTCGGTCATCACCTTGATCTGTGTCTTGTCACTCACCTGATCGTGAAAACGAACCTGAAAGCCTACCCGTTCACCCAGGGGAGTCTTTAGCTCCTCTGCCAAACGAGATGCCACAGCGCGAGCAGCCAAACGTCGTGGCTGGGTGTGGCCGATCAAACCTGTACACCCCAGTCCAAGCTCCAGACACATTTTAGGGATCTGGGTGGTTTTACCAGAGCCTGTCTCCCCTGCGATCACCACCACCTGATTGTCACGGATCGTTGCAAGGATTTCGTCACGCCGAGCGGATACAGGAAGATCAGGGTATGTAATCGGGGATGTCAAAGCGGGTGTACTCCATAACGCATCAAAACAGAGGTGCAATTCTACCGCAAGGGAGGTGCGGCTTGCGATATAAGGGGAAAAACAGTCACCCGTTTCTATTTATCATTTTTGAGCATACGGATTTGGTCTGCAGAATTTAAAGCGATGCGATTACGCCCGGCATTTTTAGCTGCATAAAGCGCCTTGTCGGCTGAGATCATAAGATCCTCGCCATGACGCATTGTGTCTTCTCGCATCGCCATGCCAATACTCATTGTTATGTAAATGGTCTCTCCACCTGCATCAATCTTCGCGTTTTCCAATTGTTTACGTAACCGCTCTGCAGCGACAAGCGCATCCCGTGTAGGCAGATGAGGGCTGATTAACAAAAACTCTTCACCACCGATACGAGCAATGGTGTCTTCGCGACGAATATTTTTTTTCAGGATGGTGGCCACCGCACGCAACACTTCATCACCCACGTCATGTCCGTAATTATCATTGATATCTTTGAAGTGATCGATATCCAGGATCAGCAGTGAACAAGGTGTCTGTGATCTAAGACTTCCGCTCCAAGCCTGATCGAGTGCTTCCATTGCAGCGCGACGGTTGGGTAGTTCAGTCAACTGATCGGTCAAAGCCAGTAACTGCTGCTGTCGATGAGACAGGGAGAGTTCTTTGGCTATACGACGCAGTTCTGTTCTGTCATTGCGCCAGCGCTCATAGCGTTTAAGCATCCTCATTGCCGGCTTTAATCGGGCTTTAAGGTGCGTCACCAAGATATCATCGGTAATCACATCGTCAGCACCTGCAAGATAGGCTTTAGCTTCGAGCTCAGTGTCTCTCTTTGCTAGCACAAAAAAGACATAACTGGCGTCAAATTCCTTGGCCCCTCGCAGCATATCTATAAACTGAGTATTTTTTTGGGATATGAAGAAAACGTTGGCTTGCCTGTTCATCGCTAGCTGCATTGCAGTTGATGCTTTTTCGCAATGTATGGCTGGAAAACCTAACTGCGTAAGCTTTCCTGACAATGAAACCAATAATTCTGCATCTACAACAATGGCAGTGGAAAGTGTTTCAATACCGGAGGTCACTGGTTCATTGAATGAATCGACTGTTTTAAAGTCCAGATCTTTATAATCTTGCACCTCATCAGCCGACAACTGGAATATTTCAGACCACTCACGCCAATCATTCAGAGCCTCATTGAAAATGATATCAATCCGGCCTTCCTGCAGTTTCAACTGAGCGCACATAGCCTTGATTACAGCGGTCCCTTCGGTAATGCGTCCGTCATCATGAATAGCGACTTTAGATAGACGATAGGCCAAATGAAGTAACATAGTTATTTTATAAGTCCGTGATTCCTGTTCAAACCCTGATTGGGCGGGATTTTCGTGGTATCGAGCGGGCTCAGCCAGTGCACGGGGCACACAGAAGTCTAACATCATGGCTTGAGACAGCTCGTTGTGGTCGATGCCAAAGGTCTCTTTTTCCTGGATGATAAGATCAGGTAAGGGGGTAGATAGAATATCGGAGTAAGCTTCAGGGTAGACAGATGCCAATCCCAGCACACCAATTCGGGCAAGCAAGCCGCAGGCAAATATATCATCCGGTGGAGCTACCTGAGTCGCTTTAGCCAGGGCTCGTGATAGCACGGCCATAAGCAGGCATCGAGACCAGTACTTTTGATGATCGAACGCAGGGCAATTGATCACGCTTTCCTTGCCGATTAATGAAAACGCTACCGCAAGCTGGCCTACAGTCTGTATGCCAACACGAACAATAGCCTCCGGCACTGAAGCGACCGGACGACGACCAGTCGCTGCGGAGTTGGCTAACTTAAGTATACGACCAGTTAGCGAAGGGTCCATTTGAACCAATCTGGCTATTTGCTGCACAGTCGTGTTTTCGTTCTCCCAGGCTTCCATAATAGCCAGCGCGACACCATCAGGCGTTGGCAGCAACTCGGCGGATGACTCTAGTAGCATCTGAGCACAGGAAGCTTCAGACTCGCTCGACTGAGTCAGGGAAGGTAGCGTTTTAATAGATTTGTTACTTGTCATGCATATAACTTCCAGAATCGCACCGGATTTTGTGGAGGCCGCTCGATTTAAATGAGGCCGCTATGGTATGACTAGTTTGTTGCAACTAGTAGTTTGCCTCAGCTTTCGCAGCAGGTATATAACAAAATCTACTCTCTACTTTGTAGCATCAAGAGGTAAGTCGACCTATGACTGATGTCTGAACACTGACACACAACACCCTGTCAAATATTGGTAACAATAAAGCGCTAATCTAAGTTAAGTTATATGAGGAAGCGCAATGTCCGACTCACTTTGCTTAGATACACCCGCCCTTCAACGGCAGACTCGTAGATCTATATTTCAGAACAAAACCATCAAGCCCCCCGCTGGATTTATACTCTCGGACTACGGCATTCTACTACAACAGAACCGGCTTGATGCCACGTTTCACTTTTGCACCAAAGGGTCATATGACCACTTCCTGGCCGACTACTTACACCATCAGCACCAGCCTTTTGTATTTGTTGATATTGGCGCCAATCAGGGCTTGTATTCGATACTTGCAGGGCTCAATGTAAACTGCCAGAAAGCGATTGCTTTTGAGCCTGTGGCCCGCACTTTTGCGTTATTAAAGTCCAATATCGCCATCAATGGTATTGGGGATTTTGTCCATCCCATCCAGGCCGCTGTCTCCCTGTCTAGCGGAAAGGCGAAGATCACCAAAAAACTCGGGCATAGTGGCGCTGCATCCTTGCGCCAACTACCTGGATGGTTTCAACCAGCACGCTGGTTTGGAATAACCGAAATCATTTCGATGCTCGGACCTGAAGCGCTGCAACCATTGATCCCCACAGAGGCTGACCTGATCATCAAAGTGGATGTGGAGGGTCATGAAAAGACGGTTTTTGACGCCCTAATTGCCAGTCATATTCTGGATAAAGCAAAAGCGGTATTTTATGAGGTGAATCCTCGATGGAGTGAGGAAAAAGCTCTTGAAACCTTACTTCGACAGCAGGGCTTCAGTAATTTTACCCGTACATCCAGCAAACCCTGTCATGATGTACTGGCAACGCGCTGAAGCGTTACCAGTACAACAAAAGACGGGGTTAGCCATACTATAGATTGGGTTGTTCAAGGTAGGTGGTATCATCCATCCCCATCCGCAGCTCACGGATGGTTTGTCTTTTGTCTGCTGCACTCAGATCTGACGCGGCCACCTGACGGTTTAACGACTCCAGCAGCTTCTCCGGATTAAAGTTCACATACTGCAGTACCTTGGCTACGGTATCACCCCGTTGCATGTGATTCACATCGACACCACCGGCTTGATTGAATTCAACATTGGCCGCATCGGTATCACCAAACAGGTTATGCAGATCGCCCAAAATTTCCTGATACGCCCCGACCAGAAAGAAACCTAACAAGGAGTTGGCCACTTCCATGGGCGGATACGGCAGTGTGGTTTCCAGCCCTTCACCATCGACATACTGGTCAATACGACCATCAGAGTCACAGGTGATATCACGGATCACACCCCGTCGCGAAGGGTATTTATCCAGGTCACGCAGCGGCAGTATGGGGAAAATCTGATTGATCCCCCAGACATCCGGTAATGACTGAAACAGGGAGAAATTGGCAAAGAGTTTATCTGCCATCTGCTCATTGAGCTCGTCCAGAATCGCACTGTGGTGGCGCTTGGCCGGGTTCAGACGCTGCATCAGATAGAGCGCGGTGGCACGCATCATCTGCTCGCCCGAAGCGCGATCAACCAAACTCAGATCACCGTGGGTAAAGGCATGGTTCAAATCCTGATTATGGGTCACCAGGTCATGATAGACCTCACTGAGACTGCGTTCACGCCCCAAGGCATCCTGATAGTTCTGCCAGATGCGCAGTAACAACGGATGATCCGGCACGTCAGGCTCAGACAGGCTGTGTACTTCCTGGCGTTCTATCCCTATCACATTGGTCACCAGCACGGCATGATGGGCTGTCACCGCCCGTCCTGACTCACTGATCAGGTGCGGCTGTGGCAGGTCATGCTCCAGAGCGACTTCTTTAAACGCCTGCACTACGCGCTTGGCATATTCGTCCAGCGTGTAATTCATCGAACAGATACTGCGTGACGCGGTGCCTTCGTAGTCGATACCCAGTCCACCACCCACATCAGCCACATCGACGGGCATGCCCATCAAACGTAACTGGGCGTAGAAACAGGCGGCCTCACGCAAGCCCACCTGAATGTCCTGAATATTGGCAATCTGACTGCCCAGGTGAAAATGCAGCAACTGAAAAGCCTGAATCTGATCTTCACTACGCAGTATTTCAATGGTTTTTAGTATCTCACTGGCAGAAAGCCCGAACTTGGATTTCAACCCACCGCTATCCTGCCAATTCCCCTTACCCACAGTGGATAAACGCGCCCTGACACCGATACGCGGTTGCACCTTCAGTTCCGCGGCTACCCGCAAAACATCATTCAGCTCACTGGATTTCTCCAGCACTATATACACCTTGTGGCCCAGGCGTTCACCGGTCAGAGCCAGACGAATATAGTCTTCGTCTTTATAGCCGTTACAGATGATGGTGGATTTACCCGGCTCAGACATGGCCAGCACGGCCAGGAGTTCCGGCTTACTGCCTGCTTCCAGACCGGTGTGGCCCGCCAGCACCTGACGCTGCCCGGCCACAATAGCCTCGACCACTTCTCGCTGCTGATTGACCTTAATTGGATAAACACTGGTGAAACGCCCCTGATACTCTTCATTATCGATGGCGCGGGAAAAACTATCGACCAGACTCGCTACCCTGTGGCGCAGAATATGTGGAAACCGGATCAATACCGGCAATTCCAACCCGCGCGCCTGAATCATCTGCAGAATATCGGCAAAGCTCACGTCAGCCCCGGTAAGGGTATCGCGAACGGTCACATCACCCTGCTCGGAAATGCCAAAATAGCCAGCTCCCCAGCGGGAAACATTATATAAAGCCAAGCTGTCTGAGGCGTTCCAATCGGTCATCTATTTTCTCACTTGGTTACAAAATCGGTTGGTCGAGCAGGGCCCATCAACGGCCACCTTGCTCATCATCAGGGACGGCAGCATCCGGAGCATCGCTGACATCTACCAGACGGCGGCGCAGGTTGTCATTTTCAACCTTGAGTTTCTGCGCGTCCATACGGTGCTTGAAGATCTCTTCGTAACGCGATTCCAGGCGCAGTTCCAGCTCCGCTATACGCTTTTTCTGATCACTGATGGTGGTTTCCAGCTCATCCAGCTGGCTCTGCATTTGGTCAAGGAACATATAACCGCCGCCAGCGTCTTCGGCTGGCTGGTCAACACGCATCTGGCCTTGTAATTCATTCACAATATGGCTGTAGAGTGCTTTTAAATCAGCCGCTTCGCGTTCGTTATAGTTAATCCGTTCTTCCATAGCACTGTGTGCACTGGCCGAACCAATCGAACCGGCCAGCACATGTTCCAGCATGCGGTGAAATTCCATCAACTCAATAATGGTGAGGTAAGGCTTGCCACTCACTTGCAGGTCATCGGTAATACGAACGATGGCGCCATCGGTTTTATCCGCACCCAGATAACGCACCAACAAATCATGCGCCTCGGTTAACTTCGGCTCCAGTGCGATATACGCATCCAATCCGGTGGGCCTGGCTTTACCAGTCACTTTCCCCCTGGAAAGCATGGCGGCCATAAACTCGCGGGTCAATGCACGCTCATGTTTCTGCGGATGATAGAACCAGGACCCGAGCAGATAGAAAAGTATATTGAACAGCATCGACCAGAAAACACTGTGTATCAGGGGCGGCAGAAACCCTATGCCCAGAAAAGCCTCGGGACGCAGCCAACTGATACCAAAAGGTCCGTGTGTCATGATTGATGACGGCAACCAGCCTTCAGCAATCATTGACGGAATGATCAGCGTCCAGCCCCATAACATGTAGCCGGCAAACAAACCGATCATTGCCCCCATGCTATTACCATGCCGCCAGAACATACCGATCAATAAGGCGGGCGCCAATTGCAGAACCGCCACAAAAGAGATCAGCCCCATGGCGGCCAGAATGTAGGAATTGCTCAGCACCATCGCCAGAATATAGCTGGATATCAGAATCAAGGCGGCAATCACCCAGCGAATCTGTAACAGATACCCCTGCAAGGGTTCCAAAAAGCGCACTTTTCCGCACAAAGGCAGTACCAGATGGTTCGAGGTCATGGTTGCCAGGGTCATGGTCGATATAATAATCATGCCGGTTGCCGCAGCAAAACCACCGATAAAGGCCAGTAATGTCATCAGATCATTACCGAGGTATTGCGGCACTTTGAGCACAAAGAAGTCGGCCGACCCCATCGGCAATCCCAGCTTAAGGCCTGCAGCAGCTATCGGAATCACGAACAGGTTTATCAGAATCAGGTAAAAGGGAAACATCCACATGGCTGTTTTGATATGGCGCTGATCGCTGCTTTCCACCACACTGACATGAAACTGGCGCGGTAAAAACTGTACAGCGGAAAAACCCAGAATCACCAGTGTGGTCCACATCAGTACAGAATGAGAGGGCTGTTGGAATTCAGTCAGATAGCTCAGTTGTTCATCCTGACTCAGGGCAAACACCAGCTCATTGAAATCACCGAATACGGCACCTATGATAAAGACACCCACCACACCCAGTGCCACCAACTTGACCACACACTCAGCCACCAGCACTGCAATCATGCCACTGTGGCGTTCAGTTGGATCTAGCCGCCGGATACCAAACATAATGGTAAACGCCAACATCATCAGCATCACCAGCAGTCCGGTCATATCCCAGGCATCACTTTCATGGCTACCGGTGATGATGCTGAAACTGCTCACCACGGCTGTTAGCTGCAACGAGATGTAAGGCGCAACGCCACTCAGTGCCAGGATGGTGACCAATGCCGCGATACGCTGTGAACGTCGGTAACGGGTGGAGATAAAGTCGGCAATACTGGTGATGCGGAAGACTTCCTTCACCGCTACCATGCGCCTGAGGGTAACCCACCAAAAAATCACACTCAACAGGGCACCTACATAGATACCCAGAAACAGCATGCCTGATTGAACAGCAAAACCTACGCTGCCGTAAAAGGTCCAAGAGGTGAAGAAAACAGCTAATGACAGTGCATAGACCCATCCAGGCATCAAGCTGCTGCTGCGAAGGCGAGTACGCCGTTCAACCCAAACGGCAAGGCCAAACAGGCACATCACATACAACAATATGATCAGGATAACAGTGTGGGCCGCAAACATCCCGCTTTCCTCAGGGAGCTGGCGGTGCAAGCGAACTATTCGCTGCCCCGCTCAACTCAGATAGGTAGTTTCAAAAAAGTTACAAATGCTCTTCGGCGTATTCCGCCAGGCGTGAACGGAACACCCCTTCGAAATGCACGCTGGCTGAGCCTTCAAAGTCACGAAAACGTTCCACGATGTAGGTTAGACCGGATGTCAGTGGCGTCAAATAGTTGGAATCTATTTGTGCCAAGTTCCCCAGACAAACAATCTTGGTACCCTTGCCGCAGCGCGTGATTATAGTTTTAAGTTGTTGCGGTGTCAGGTTTTGTGCTTCATCAATTAACACCACCGCCTTTTGAATGCTGCGACCACGGATAAAATTAAGCGATTTGAACTGCAGGTTAGCCTTCTCCAGTGCATATTTCACACTGCTTTGCGGGCGTTCATCCTGTTCATGCATCGCTTCCAGGTTATCGCTGATAGCACTCATCCAGGGCGTCATTTTCTCTTCTTCGGTACCGGGTAAAAAGCCAATATCCTCAGCCACGGGTGGGGTGGAACGTGTCACGATGATTTTGTTGAACTGCCCCTGCTCAATCACCATTTCCAGCGCACAGGCCAGTGCAATCAGGGTTTTACCTGAACCGGCAGAACCCAGAAACATACTCAAGTCCAGGTCCGGATCCAGCATCGATTGCATCGCAAACGCCTGTTGAATATTGATCGGAGAAATCCCCCAGCAACACTGCTCCATCAAATGTTGATAGCCAAGATCCAGCAGTGTTAC
This sequence comes from Nitrincola sp., assembly GCF_048264025.1. Classification (NCBI taxonomy): domain Bacteria; kingdom Pseudomonadati; phylum Pseudomonadota; class Gammaproteobacteria; order Oceanospirillales; family Oceanospirillaceae; genus Nitrincola; species Nitrincola sp. The sequence goes on along the minus strand of NZ_JBLXDN010000040.1, from coordinate 15,495 downwards.
CGTCGTTTCATCTATCGCTACCGTACGTGCAGCGAAATCCTGGGTACTGTCATACAGATACTCATTCATCCAGGTATCAGGCAGCAAACTGCGATCCAGCTTATGATAGGTTTTACCGTCACGTTGAAAACTTTCAACTTTTTCTACCTGCTCCCAGAAAGGCTGTTCCAGATAGGTATAGCCTTCTGGCAATAGCTCTACATCCGAAACCAATTGATCGGTGCGGTAATCTTCAACACGCTTTAATCCGGCCCCCATTGCCTTAAGGCGCATATTGATGTCTTTAGTGACCAATACCACTTGGCGGTGCGGGAAAGTCGACTGCAGATGCAGTGCACAGTTGATAATTTTGTTGTCTTTATTGCGCTCATCCGGCAGAAAACCCGCTCGGGTAGTCAGCTCATGATCAGGGAAAATGCTCAGGCGTCCGAGCTTTTCCTGACGATCTTTGCCTGGCAGTTGTATGCGCACCCCTTTGGTAATCTGTTCAGGGGTGGTTGCCGAGCTCAGAATGGCATCAATCGAGCGAATAACATGTCGGGCTTCCTGAGAGACATGCTGCTTACGATCCTTGATATCGTCCAGTTCTTCCAACACGGTCATGGGGATAGCGACATCCTGCTCCTTGAACTCATACAGGCACTTGGGATCATGCAACAATACATTGGTATCCAGGATATATAGGCGGGAGGCTTTGGATGCATTCATCTGCTTTTTTCCTTTGCGGAGAATTTTATTTCAAACTAGCTGATCCAGCGCCGTTTCACAACAGGCTAAGTCTACGCAGGCGGATCATTTTTCAGCTTTTTTTGTTCTTCCGGGTGTTGTTGAGCACAACAAGGGGGTGGAACAGGGTCATAGCCACCCTCATGCAAGGGGTGACAACGTAACACCCGGCGAATACCCAGATACAAGCCTTTTATAGGACCATGCACCCGGATGGCTTCAATCATATAGTCTGAGCAGGTCGGTTCATAGCGACAACTGGGAGGCAGCATCGGACTGATGAAATACCGGTAAAATTTAACCAGCAAGATCAGTAACCGACCCAGCATTTGGCGAAGCCACTGCATACCTCTTCCCCTACACAAGAAAACCCTTATCTTACTCGGTTTCAAAATGATTTTCTGCGCCGGACTGGTCATCGTCGCTTCAATCCGTACAATGGGTCTACTTCCAGATAAGCAAACAAGAGTTTTATGATGAAAAAACGACTCAGTCTGTCTCTGCTGCTGGCATTATCCGCGCCTGTTTTTGCGCAGGAGGCAGCCCATATTGCCGATGATGTGTACGTCTTTACTCATGGCGGTCCCGGCAATCAGTACCGTATCAATGGTCGGGTAAACAGCGGCGAAGCGGTCACGGTATTAAATCGACAGAATCAGTATATTGAAATTCAAACGGAATCCGGCCGTACCAGCTGGGTACCCGCTGAGTTTGTGGCCACAGGTGAAAGCAAGCTTAGCCAACTGCCGGCCCTGGAAACCGCCCTGACGGAAAGTCGTGAACGCATCGTCGTCCAGGATCAAGAGATTGCCGACCTGAACAGTCAACTCTCCAGCATTTCCGGCAGCAATGTTGACTATGTAAATCAAGTGGAAGGGCTAGAGCAAGAGATTCGCCGTCTGGAATCCGAAATTGCCAATATGGATCAGAGCAACTTGATTCGTTGGCTGACCCACGGCGGCCTGGTTGCTCTCGGCGGTGTATTGCTAGGCTTACTGGTGCCTTACTTACCCAAGCGTCGCAAGCGCAGGGATGACTGGTTTTAACCGGCACATGCAGTAATTGCAGCTCAAATGTGGGCCTTTAGCCAGGGAGTTAATATCTCTTCTGGCTGAGGCCTGCTGAGCAAAAAACCCTGTGCCTGATCACAGCCCATGCGCTTGAGCAATGCCAGCTGCTCATGGGTCTCCACGCCTTCTGCGATCACTTCAAAATCCATCGCGTGAGCCATGGCAATCATCGCTTCAACCAGACGCCGATCTTTCTCGGAGTTTTCTATATTACGGATAAAGCTCAGATCTATTTTCAACTGACTGAGCGCCATGGTTCGCACATAGTTCAAACTGGAATAGCCGGTACCGAAATCATCAATCGCTACGCCGACACCCAACTTCAGTAACTCACTAATCGCTGCACTGGCTTTCTCAGCGGCATGCATAAAACTGGTTTCAGTCAACTCGATGCTGAAGCATTCAGGTGGCAAGTTATAGCGATTCAGTAAACTGATCACGCGTGCGGCAACATTACCTCGCTGAAACTGACGTGCCGATACATTAACACCGACATTGATCACCACCCCCTGCTGATGCCAAGCGACAGCCTGCTTGATCGCCATCAACATGACCCAATCACCGATCTGGTCAATTAACCCCATATCTTCAGCCAGGGGAACGAAGTCAGCGGGTGACACCTCACCTAAATCCGGACTGAACCAGCGCAACAGTGCCTCTACGCCGACAACCCTACCGGTTTTCAGGCACACCTTGGGCTGGTAGAACAGTCGGAACTCATCTTTTTCCAACGCGCCCTGCAATAGCGTGGTCAGTTGAAAACGCGACCGCGACTGCTGATCCAGCTCGGGAGAGAAGAAGTGGTAACTGTTACGGCCCAGGTTTTTCGCTTCATGCATGGCGGCATCGGCACAGCGCAGCAGATCTTCTGTATCAGCGGCGTCGCCAGGATACATGGCAATACCGATACTGGCTGTCAGGCGTATTTCAGTATCATTAATCAATACCGGTGCTGAAATAACCTTGGTCAAGCGGTCCAGGAACAGCGGCAGTTCATCCGGGCTTTCCAGTCCGGTCATAATGATACTGAACTCATCACCACCCGGCCGTGCCGCTGTATCGGCATCACCCAGTGAATCTTCGATACGCCGGGCAATTTCTTTCAATACCAGGTCACCTTCACTCTGGCCAAAGCGGTCGTTGATGGTCTTGAACCAGTCCAGGTCCATATTCACTAGCGCAACAATATTGCCATGATCGCCGGCATAGCTCAGGGCATTGTGCAGACGATCAATGAACAGACGCCGATTCGCCAGATGGGTAACTTCATCGAAGTAGGACATCTTGTTGATGCGTGCTTCAGAACGTTTGATTTCAGTCAAATCATGGAAAATGGCGGCGTACTGAATCACTTCACCCTGCTCACTTTCAATCGCGGTAATGCTCAGCCATTCCGGATAGACTCGTCCGTCTTTGTTGCGGTTCCAGATCTCACCCTGCCAGCGCCCTTTACGCTTCAACTGATCCCACATTCGGCCATAGAAGGTTTTATCATGACGACCGGAGCTTAAAATACTCGGATTAGAGCCAATCACTTCCCAGTCCTGATAGCCAGTGATCTGGGTAAACGCCGGGTTGACGCTCTGAATATTGCCCTCAGCGTTACAGATCACTATGCCTTCCATGGAGGAATCGATCACTTTTTCAATAATACGCAAGTGATTACGGGTTTCATTCAGACGGTAACTACGGTCATTGAGCAGTTCGCGCAGACGAAAAATATAGTCCAGTTCGACGTTACGCAGAATATCTGAATAGGACGCCAGCCCAATCACTTCACTCTTGTCATTCATCACCCCAAGGTGACGAAAACCATGCTTGCGGAAATGTCGTCGCGCATTAAACAGACTGACCGAACCAGGAACACTGATCAGTTTATGAAAGGTAAATTCGAACAGGGGCTTGTCCAGCTCATTCGGAGCGGCGGCGATCAAACGAATGATGTCAGTTTCAGTGATGATTTTAAGCTCACCATTGAGTCCTTCGATCAACGCCGCGGTGTGGCCAGCCGAACGGATACGCTTAACCGTCTGGCGTAATGTACACGCTTCCGGAAAACGCATTGGATTATGATTGCACACATCATAAACAGAACGCATGAACAGATCATGCTCCAAGCCATGACTGTTGACGATATCACTTTCGCTAACTACCCCGATCAGCCCACCCTGTTCATCCACCACCACGGCATGGCGAATATGACCAGACATGAGCTCAATACCCAGCTCATCAATGCCAGCATCTGAGGTAATGGTAATCAATGGCGTCGACATGACCTGCTCGGCCATGACGATAGTGTCACTGGCTTCAGGAACCAATCGCATGGCATCACGTCGGGTCAAGATACCCACAGGCTTCTGCCCATTACAAACGACCACAGAACCTATATTATAGTCAGCCATAAGGCGAATGGCCGACAAAACGTCATCCTGCTGCTGACAGGTAACGACGTCTTGACGGCAGATATCCATTACTTTGAGAGCGTCTGTGCGCTTGAGTTTACTATTCATGGATATTTGATTGACCAACCATACGCTGTGAGAGTGGGATTTTGAGCTGAGCTAACATATACAGCTTTATTTTAGCAGGTAAGATTAAAACACACCAACTCACTGTAGCGCGACCGTGTATATTTCTCCAGAATAGGTCATTTCGGTACTATATGATAAATATTTAATGCACATACATTGTCGAGTTCAAACAAGTATGCAAATATCAGCTCAACAGCAAACAATTGTTTAACGGATACCCAACATGCCTTCATCACTTACCGACCTGACCTCTCTGGTTGACACCATTGCCCGCACTCAAGATCCGGAAGCGATGATGGATATCATTGTGGGCCGTCTGAGTGAGCTGATGCAATCCAGTGTATGCAGTCTGTATTTGTGTAATCCTCAGCAGGACACACTCATCCTGGCTGCCACGCGGGGGTTAGCACCGAACGCTGTGGGTCAAGTTCGCCTAAGCCTGAATGAAGGCCTTGTCGGGCATATTGCCGCCAGTCTGAGCACGTTAAATATCGCCGATGCCCCGGCCGATGACCGCTTTGTGTATATCCCCGAAACCCATGAGCAGTCTTACCGCAGTTTTATGGGTGTCCCCCTGATTCATCTGCGCCGCTTGATTGGGGTATTGGTAGTCCAGGATCAAGATGAAGGGCGCTACAGTGATGAGGAAGAAGCCTTTCTGATTACCGTAGCCTCACAGCTTGCTGGCACTTTACAACTATTGCAGCGCAGTGGTAGCTGGCTACAACAGGAAGCAGTGGTGTCCTATAAGCGCTTCAGCGGCATTCGTAGCGCTGGCGGCATAGGCATAGGTCGACTCTGGGTAATCGATCCGCACATGACACTGGACCAGGTAAAACCCGGCATCAACAGCGACCCGGTAGAGGAAAAAAGCGAGTTTCACCAAGCGATTGAATGGCTGGCTAAAGACCTGGAAACTCGATCTGGCAAAATGGGCCATCACCTACCTGGCGATCTGAATGCCCTGTTCAGTGTTTATCAGATGATGTTGAAAAGCCCAGAACTGGTCAAAGGTGTGGAAGCGCGTATCGACCAGGGTGACAATGCCGCCTGGGCTTTGCGCCAAGTCATCGAACAGATGGCCGCCGTGTTTGATCAATCAAACGATCCTTACCTGAAAGCCCGTAGTGAAGACATCACTAACATAGGTCAGCGACTGCTTAACGAGTTGCTGCAGCATGAACGCCAGGTGGCAGAGACACCTGATGAACCGCTGATACTGACGGGTGAACTGGTCAATATCACCGACCTGGCTGAATTTCCGCTGCAACGCATTCATGGCATCGTTTGCACCTCCGGCTCGGCCCTGTCGCACACCTCGATTCTGGCCAATGCCCTGGGTATCCCGGCTGTTATGGGCGTTGAAGGCTTGAAACCAGAACAATACCGGGGACAACGCATTATTGTCGATGGTAACCGCGGTGAATGTACCATCAATCCACCGGATGTCCTCTGTCGCGAATACCGGCGCATGATAGCGGATGAAAAACGCTTTATTCAGGGGCTGGAACGGCTGCGCTACGAACCGGCTCAGACACAGGATGGCTTTCGCGTAAACCTGCTCACCAACACCGGTCTGCTGGCGGATGCCACCCCGGGGCTGGAACGTGGTGCAGAAGGTGTAGGGCTTTACCGCTCCGAAATTCCGTTTATGGTGCACCAAAGCTTTCCAACCGAGGAAGAGCAGCTGCGTATCTATCAGAAGGTGCTTGCCGCCTATGCGCCTCTACCTGTCTCTATGCGCACACTGGATATAGGGGGTGACAAACAGCTGCCTTATTTCGAAATGAGCGAGCAAAACCCTTACCTGGGCTGGCGAGGCATACGTTTTACTCTGGACAACACCCAACTACTGATCACCCAGATTCGCGCCATGCTCAGGGCCGATGTTGGCAATGATAACCTGCAGTTACTGGTACCTATGGTCAGCCGGGTCGATGAGATGTCCAGCTTTCGCGGCCATGTCGAAAAGGCTGTTGCCGATCTGCATAAAGAAGGTATTAAGGTACGCATGCCACGCATCGGCATGATGATCGAAGTGCCGTCAGCCATGCTGTTGCTGCCAAAACTGGCGCCCTGGGTCGATTTTGTTTCTATCGGTTCTAACGACCTGACCCAGTACCTACTCGCCGTTGACCGCAACAATCCGCGTGTATCCGCCCTGTTTGACCATCTACATCCAGCGGTACTGAATGCACTGGCACAAATACACGCTCAGTGTGTTGATCTGAATTTACCAGTTTCCGTATGCGGTGAAATGGCTTCTGACTCGGTAGCTGTATTGGTATTATTAGCACTGGGTTACAGCAGTATCAGTCTGAGTGCCTATAATATACCCAGAATTAAACTGCTGATTCGTTCAATTAACCGTGAAGACCTAGGCCCGTTATTAGCCAAGGCCATGGACTGTTCGCATGAAGAAGAAATTCGCGCCCTGTTTCGACCACTGGCTGAAAAAGCCCTGAGCAGTCCAACAGGATAGACCACAAAGAAAGCCATAGAAAAAGGCCGCCTCATTGGAGGCGGCCTTGAAAGCTAACTTTGTTGAAATGATGAAGAGACCCGAACGATTCCTGCTCGGGATAGTAGTTAACCGCCACGCGACTTAACCTTAGCTGAACAAAACTGAATGCGTGTCAATCCAACCTATTCAGTGTTGCATTCTGCGTCGGGTCGGGTATAACTGACACCATCTAACTGTTTTGAGTCTAACACAATGGAATTGCAAGAACTTCTGATATTGGTGATTGAACCTTCGCGGATGCAGCGCAATATTATTACCGGACGCCTGCGCTCATTAGGTGTTCAGGCGATAGAAGAATTCGGTGATGCCAGCGAAGCACTGGAGCGTATGAAAAGCATCACCCCGGATATTGTCATGTCAGCCATGCATCTACCGGATATGACCGGTTCAGAACTGGTCGGTGAAATGCGCAAAGTGCCTGGGCTGGATGAAGTGGTATTTTTTCTGATTTCATCAGAAACCCTCTACCGCTACCTTGAACCTGTCCGACAGTCCGGCGCGGCTACCATACTGCCAAAACCTTTTGATACGGAAGAGTTACGCAAGGCACTGTTAAGTGCGGTCGAATATGTGGATGATCGACAGAATGTCGATGAAGATCAGGATGATACCTTTGAAGATCTTTGGGTATTGGTTGTCGATGACAGCAAAATGTCACGCCGCTATTTAAACCGTACCCTCAACTCATTGGGCGTCGTCAATCAGCGTGAAGCCAAAGATGGCGCTGAAGCCTTGCAAATTCTCAAGAATCAACGTTTTGACCTGGTCATTACTGACTACAATATGCCCAACATCGATGGTTTGGAGCTGGTTCAGCATATTCGCAAATATACAGACCAACCGGCCGTACCAATACTGGTAGTCACGTCAGAACAGGATGAAGAACCACTAACATCTTTCAAGCAAGTTGGTGTTACCGCTATCTGTAGCAAACCCTTGTCTTACCATTCGCTCAAGCAGCTACTGCGACATCTGATCGTAGATCAAGATATGTGACACCCTCGCCAGTCTGCCAAGGCAAACCGCTAGCTGTCTTGGCACGACTGACTGGTTCGTATCAGTTTTCATCAAGTAACCAGCGTGGCTCAAAGCCCATAATCAGTGCACCCCAATGCTTACCGTCGATATACAGCGGGATAGAGAGGTCATTGAGTATTTCGCCGGTATCACGAATATAGGTTTGCAGCAAAAAGGCTTTCTGATGAGAGCAACGGCGCTTTTCCTGACGATTGGCTTTGAAAAAGCGGCGGTGGCGACTCTGCACCAGGTCCTTTTGCACCTCCCCAGTTAAGGCTTTACTCACCTTGGCATGATGCGCGGGAGCATAGCCGTTTCTATCCACAGCAATGGCATAAATAAATTCTGGGCGCTGACTGATGAAACCATCAAAGACGGGTTGCAACAGGCGCTCGAAGGCATCGGTATAGCTGAGATTGAATTTTTCAGGCTCTTGTCCGGGATTGGTACGCTGATAGCTCTGATCGAACAGATTGATTCCCTGCTGATTCAGCGTTTCCATGCAATCCATGATCTGCCTGGACCATTCGAATCCAGTTTGGGTCATATTTTCAAATCCGCCCCGACCGATCAGAAAATGTGACAAGAGTTCCTGAGTTGTTTCTGTTGCCTTTTCCAAGTCACTGGAATAGGTTTTGGAACGCTCCATATCCTGTTTCATTTCCACCGACAGATCGGTGATCTGACAGACATGGTCATGCGATTCTTTATTGGTGTAAGACAGCTCTTCAATCGCAGCTGAGATGCCGGTCAGTTGGTGATTGATATCTTCAAAGTCAGACACCAGCTTAACAAATTGATCGCTGGTGGCATCGATAAAGGTCTCGGTGTTTTCAATGTATTCCAGAATGGTCACAGCACTGGACTGGGTATTACTGACCAGCGAGCTCATTTCATTGATGTTGGTATCAATCTGAGCCGTGGCCACACTGACCTTCTGAGACAGATTACGCACCTCATCAGCCACCACCGCAAAGCCTCGACCCGCCTCTCCGGCACGAGCAGCCTCAATAGATGCATTCAGCGCCAACAGGTTAGTCTGATCGGAAAAGTCCTTAACCATCGTCAGAATATTCATGACATTGCCGGAATTTTCACTGAGCTTTTGCACTGTATCCTGAAAACGCGTAGCCAGCTCACGTACGGCTTTGACCTGCTCAAGCACCTTGTGCAGCTCCTGACTGGAGTTACGAATCTCTTGCATATTGCTGCCAGTCTGGCTGCTGATTAACTGAGTATTACCGGCGATCTCATCTATCGCCTGAGAAGCCTGCGAACTGGACTGGAACACCATCTGCGCCCGCTCTTCCTGACGACTGGACGACGTACTGGCTTCATTAACAGTTTTCTGCAACCGGGTTGAACTCAATGCCACACTGACAGAGTGACGTCGAGTTTCCTCAATCATGGTGCGTAACTGATCAGTGAAATCATTATAGCTTCGTGCCATATCAGATATTTCATCATAAGTATAAGCCGGCAGTGTAGCGGAGATGTCGCCTTCTTTTTCCCGAATAGCGCGCAATACATCGGTAATTTCCCGAATCGGCTTGAGAAACAGATGGCGCATGAAGAAAATAGTGAAGATACCGGCCAGTAGTGCCAGCGTAATGGTGGCAGTGGCAGCAAACAGCAGTGAATCCAAGCCGGACAACAACTGTTGCTCCAACGTATCGGATAACGACAACGACTTAATCATGTCAATGAACTGCCCGGCGTAATAGCCGCCCACGGCGATCAACAATAGGTGCGGAGCCAACAGGAAAAGTACATTGCCCGTGATTTTTTTGGTCAATGAGTTAAAAAACGCTTTTTCTACAGTTTTATATAGACTCATTCTAATCTCTTGTAATTATTGTTTAACCCACCCTACTATAAAACAGAAAGCCAAGCACAACCACTCTGTTAGTTAAGACCTTAGACGCAAAGGCTATTTATAAGCACGTTTGTGTCTATTAACGCACTTTTGTGCCATATCCAGGCGGATCATGACTTGCTGCCTGGCTTTAACCGCATCGACTGACTGATACCTTAATGCTTCATAGGCTTCAGCTAGCGGCCTGAGCTGGTCAGCCAAGAATGGATCTACTTGAGCAATCCGCGCCACAAACCCGGGCAGAGTTTCTTCCGGCTGGCGTTGAAAACCCTTATTTGCCAAAGATTTAAACAGTGCCTGCAAACGCCGTTGCAAGGGGTCCTGCCGAGTCTGGCTGCGCAACAAGCGCCAGGCCAACCAGCTCAGGACCAAAGCACCAGGAAGCAACAGTGCCAGCGCCATTTTCAATGCGGTCAGTTCACCCAACCAGTCCTGCAACAGGTTTTGTTGCTGATCATGGTAATTGAGTACCCAACGCTGCCAGGCAAAATTCAGTGAATCGTACTGCATCCGTGCCTGAAGCAACCAACCCTGGCGCGCCAGTCGTAAGGCTGACAAAGGTGAATCAGCCAGGAAGCCCGCCTGCCCACTGAACAACTGATCAGCACTTTGCTCGATACGTTCAGGCGCTACCGCCGTGGTTGGATCCAAACGCACCCAACCCTGACTGTCTAGCCAGACCTCAACCCAGGCATGTGCATCGTATTGACGCAGGGTCAGATAATTTTGATTTTCATTCCACTCACCACCCTGATAACCGGTCACCACCCGCGCAGGCATCCCGGCGGCTCGGAGCATAAACGCCGCCGCACTGGCAAAATGTTCGCAAAAACCCTGCTGTGTCTCAAACAGAAAATCATCCACGCTGTGCCGCCCCAATACAGCTGGTTCCAGTGTGTAAGTAAAAGAGGCATTAAAGTAACCGAAAAGTTGATCAATAAACGCTGCTGCATCAGCGTTACTGGCCTGCCACCATTGCTCGGCCAGCTCACGACTGCGCGGATTGGCCTGATGAGGGAGACGCGTATAGTATTCCTGTGCGGCGCTGCTGAGCTGTGGCGATAGTTGATAAGCGGGTACGGAACTTAACTGATACTGCACACGCTGCATCAGCTCATTAGGCGCTAACAGCGTACGCTGCGCTGTCATCTGAGACTGAGGTGGAATAGAGGACGGCACATCCAGGGCAAACTGCCAACGCTGCCCACTCGGTTCCTGTACTATTTCATAAGCGATAGGATCAGCCAAAGCAATCAGTGCCTCACGCTCGGGAGCTCTGAACATGCCTGGCGTCCATTCACGACCATCAAACGCACTGAGTACCAGCACACGCCAGTAGCGTAAGGAAGCTGGCGGCGGTTGATCAGCGAAGACGGCACGAAATGCTAACTCGCCAGAGCGGGTTAACTGACTGATATCACCAGGTGACATGGATTCGGACAGACCGGTGCGCGCCGCTGATCTGTCCAGCTCTACCGACCAGAGTGGTCCAATACGAGGAAACAGAAAAAATAATACCAACATCAACGGCAGCGCTGGCCCCAGCATTTTCAAGGACAGCTTCAATGGCCGCCGCATATCTTCACGCAGAGGGTCCTGCCAGATGCTGTTCAGGGCTGCTACAACCACCACGATGGCCAGGAGGATCACCAGCGCCATTGCCATCCCTTGCTCAAACAGGAAAGTGGTGGCGGCGACAAATAATGCCACATACAAAAGTACCAGGGCATCACGACGCCGATAGATTTCCAGCAGTTTTAGTGCCAGGCCGACAATCAGCAAAGCCACCATGGCGTTGAGACTGGCATCGCGGTTAAAGCTCAGCAGCAGCCCTGCGGCCGCCCCAATCACCAGTAACAAGCGCAAACTCCAATGCGGAAAAGACCAACGCCCACTGTGAATCATCAGACGTGCCGCAATGCAAATAGCACAGATCCCCAGAACCCAGACCGGTAGCCAACCGACATGGGGAATGACCACCGCGGCAAACGCCAGCAATTGCCAGATAACGGCTGAGCGACTGATTTTCTCAATACCCGCTTTCATGGTGCTTCAACCCCGAATAACGCCAGCGACTTTAACACTTGCTGGCGATGCACTTCACCGCGCGAAGGCGCCAGAATTTTCCCCGGCAAGCGCAGGCCAAAGGGGCGCTCATCCCGACTCAGTTTCATTGTCCAGTAACACAAGCGTGACAAACGCACTTCCGTATCGGCTTCAGGCCAACTAGCGTAATCCAACCAGATATTCAGATCCTGACGGGAAGCATAGCGTTTGGCATGCAGACCTTGTCCACGAGCAAACACCTTCCAGGCGACATGATGAGGCGACATGCCCGCTTGAAAACGCTGCAAACCACTGAAGTCATCACTACCGGATTGTTCGGCCATCACGCCTTGACCATCGGCTCCCGCCGTTGCTGGCAGGACACCACCCATTTCAGGCATCGGATAGACTAACGCTCTAGCCACCACCGACTGGTAACACCAGCATCTGAACAAGCCCAGGGGAAACACCGTCTGCAAACGAATTTTCGGCGCTACACACCAGCCCCGGCGTTTTGTCGGCAAGGCCAGTTCAATCCGAATTTGACTGGTGTCGAGCAAATCAGCCGCCACTGGCGTGGCTTCTGGCCAACTCAGCTGTATCTGTTGATGCTCACGTCCATTTACGCTGCTCAACTGCAGCGTAAATCCGGCTGACTCACCGGCAAAGCAAGGGTGAGCTCCAACACAAGCCACCTGCACACCCGCGAGATTACTATAGGTATACAGGATGGCAATAATCATCAAAGCGGTGAGGAGAAACGTCAGGGCAAAGGTCAGGTTGTTCTCAAAATTAATCGACAACAACAACAGTAAGACTAGCAACAACACAAAACCCCAGCCTGCCCGCGTAGGCAGAATATAGAGTTTGCCGGTACGTTGCAGGGACAACCAACCAGGCCATAACTTAATCATTAGCGCGCCATAACATCGACTCTGGAGAGCAGTTCCGTCACTAGTCTGACTGACGTATGACCGGCCATGTCTTCGGCAGGACGAACCCGGTGACCAATCACTGGCTCAAGAACACTCTGGACATCTTCAGGTACCACATGCTCCCGGTCGTGTAACCAGGCCCAGCAGCGGGCACAACGTAACAAGGCCAGCGCCCCGCGTGGCGATACCCCATAACTGAAGCCGGTGCCTTCACGAGTGTATTGCACCAGTCGCTGCACATAACTGATCAAGTCAGCCGAGGCATGCACCGTCTGACAGGCACGCTGCGCTTCAACCAGCTGTGCCGGTGACAGGGTCGCCTTGACCAAATCACGACGATCCAGGGTTCCACCACGCATCAGCAGCTCACGCTCGGCCTCTGGACTCGGATAGCCGAGGTTAATCCGCATCAAAAAACGATCCAGCTGCGACTCGGGCAGAGGAAAGGTGCCAAACTGGGTTAGCGGGTTCTGGGTTGCTATCACAAAGAAGGGTTCAGGCAGCGCACGGGTTTCACCATCCTGAGTGACCTGACGCTCTTCCATGGCTTCAAGCAGTGCACTCTGGGTTTTCGGCGTGGTACGGTTAATCTCATCCGCAAGTAACAACTGCGTAAATACTGGTCCAGGATGAAACACGAACAGGCCACTGGATGCCTCAAAAACTGACACCCCCAGAATATCAGCAGGTAACATATCGCTGGTGAACTGTATGCGTTTATCTGCCAGGTCAAACACACTGGCCAACGCATGTGCCAGTGTCGTTTTACCCATACCGGGCAAATCCTCTATCAGCAGGTGCCCACCTGATAGCAGACAGGTCACGGCCAAGCGAATTTGCTGAGGTTTGCCCAGAATAACCTGGTCCAATTGACTACAAGCCTGCTGTACCTGTTTTACCAGTGTGTCCGCCACTAGGAACTCCTTATTGCAGATAGACTTCAGGGATTGGATGACAATATCATTCGCGCCAGTTCAGTACCACTTTGCCAGGCCGCTTCCACCCCGCCTCCTGCCACCCAGTCGCCACAAACGCCGATAGCCGCATCGGCATCCCAGAGCGCAACACTTGATTCAGTCGAAACGGCGTTGCAGTATAACCAGCGATGTACACGATGAGCTTTGACAACCAGCGGATCACCCGTCAGTGCAACCAGCGCGGCAACCTGCTCATTCATGACTGTGTCGGCACTCAGGTTCAAATAGGCTTCACTCCACTGGCGACTGGCCTGCAGTGTCCAGACTTCGCCAGAGCGTCCAGGCTTACTGCTGTCTCGCAATACCCGCTGCAGTTCAGGGTGCTCACCTTCAATCAGGTCAGTTTGTGCCAAGGCTTCTGGGCGAGTTTCCAACAACAGCGAAACAATCCAGGCCGGTTGCATATGTACCGTTTCAGCACGGGCCTGGAAGCGATGAACCGCATCTAGCAGCGGAGCGGCTTGTGGTGCAGGAGCCGCCACCACCACCTTATCAAAATGCCCCAGCATTTCGGCTGATTCATCCCGTAACAGCACCCCATTTTTATCCGGCCAGACCACACTGACCCGGGTTTCTGTACGCAACTGAATTTTTGTAGCCAAGGCGCGCGTGATCGCACTGGAGCGTGGCGTCCCAACCCAGAGTTCGCGTGCCGGGTTCACCTGCGCCGGTGACAAGGAAAAATCACTTTCGCGCGGTTGCCAGCGCTGCACCTGAGTTGCATGCGCTCCCAGCCACTGACGAAAATCCGGCAGCTGGGTTTCAATGTAAGGAATACCCAGGTCAGTCGTAAGACCATCCAACCGCGACGAGGCCAGACGACCACCCGTTCCTCGGCTTTTTTCAAATACCGTCACAGCATAGCCAGCCTCAGTCAGCAATGCGGCACAACGTAAACCAGATAAACCTGCACCTATGACAGCCAACCTGGGCTGGTCACTCACATTATTACGCATGAATACTCTCCATCAGATATTTCTATCTTCCATAAAATAGTAAATTAGTTACGCACTCATGAAGAATTCCGATTAACCAGGCCTTTCAGATAAAAAAATCTGATCAATTCCAACATCGGCTGCCTTACTACAATAGGATCTATTTAACATCAATCAGTTAAGCTTTAAAACCCTGCCAGATTTGCTACTGAAAAATAGTCATTATTCAACCTTGTGCTAACCCTAGCGGTTGCAAGGAAAAGTCGGGATAGTTAGCATGACCGGCTAAATCAAACAGGAGAGCACAGATGCAGATCGATCAAAACACCGTAGTTTCCATTCATTACACCCTGACTAACAGCGAAGGCAATGTAATGGACAGCTCTGTAGGACAGGAGCCACTGGCCTATCTGCATGGTGCCAGCAACATCATTCCAGGCCTGGAAAATGCCCTGACAGGTAAAGCGGTCGGCGATACCCTGGCGGTAACTGTTGATCCAGAACAGGGTTATGGTGAAGTACGTGAAGAGATGATCCAGGCCGTAGAGCGCAGCAACTTTGCCGGTGTAGACGACATTGAAGTCGGTATGCAGTTTATGGCTCAGACCCCATGGGGCGAACAGCCTGTCACCGTTGTAGCTATCGAAGGCGACAGCGTAACACTGGATGGCAACCACCCCCTGGCTGGTCAGACACTCAAGTTTGATGTCGAAGTCGTTGAAGTCCGTAGCGCCACAGACGACGAAATCACCGCCGGCTCACCGCAGTAATATCTCGCTTCTTGTAGGAAATAAGATGGACCCGCCCCCCTAACAATGTGCCATGCTTATCTGACGAGAAAGCAAACCGGCATCTGAG
>NZ_JBLXDN010000039.1:0-34063 GCF_048264025.1 Nitrincola sp. | reverse complement strand
ATAGGTCGGATATAAGCGTGCAACACATCTGCTCGAGTCAAAAATAGCTTGCAACACGGGCGGGTCCATATAAGCTCGCTCCGCGAGCGAACCGAATCACGCAGAAACCGGGCTCCTACATTGCAACGTTAGGTGTTCTGGCAAATAAAATTGCATAAATGTATTGATGCAGATCAATTTTAGAATATTTTTCTTAAAAAACTCTATTTTTAGGAAAAACTCCTATATCCATACTCGTAGTATGCGTTTAGTCTGAACCTATCAGATAAGCCAAGGACTGGCAGCAAACTTCAGGGAATGAAGTTATCTGATAAAAAAGTCCACTTTTCTGGTCCTTAAGTGGCCGCTGAACAAGGATAGTTCAGTGACGAGAGGGGATCTGGCAAGGATGCCATGTGAACCTCTCAACTTCTTTTGTAATTAATTTAATTTACCCTGTAGGAGCTCACTCTGTGAGCGAATAAGATCGCTCGGAGACCGAGCTCCTACAAAAATCAAGATCGCCCAGAGACCGGGCTCCTACTTGTTTATAACCCGCAACATCCAGGCGGTTTTTTCATGCACGCGCATGCGATCAGATGCCAGTGCTGCGGTGGACTCATCATCAGCGCCTTGGGCGTGTTTCAGTACATCGCGGCAGGTTCTGACGACAGTTTCGTGGCTCTGGGTGAGTATATCCACCATATCTTTAGCCGCTGGCACACCTTCAACTTCTTTGATGTTGCTCAAGCGCACAAACTCTTTATAGGTACCTGGTGCGGCGACATCCAGGGTGCGAATACGTTCAGCAATGTCGTCTACAGCAATAGCCAGCTCGTTGTAGTGTTCTTCAAACATCAGGTGGAGTTCGCGGAATTGCGGTCCAGTCACATTCCAGTGAAAGTTGTGCGTTTGCAGGTAAAGCGTATAGGTATCAGCCAGTAGATGCTTCAGGCTTTCAGCGATATTTTCACGGTCTGCTTTGTTGATACCGATATCCATGTTAGTCATATCTTGCTCCTTAACAGGTTGTCTTGTTTCCAGTCATTTGACTGTTGAATCTATACTAACAGTTTAGCGTGAATTTTGAGTGAATGACGATATATGACAATAATTTAAGTTTATACTCACGATAGTCAATTTATATCTACCGATGTGTCGCGGAGGCTGTATGGGAAAAGAAACGGAACTGAAGCTGTCATTGCCTGTTCAATATGTGCCAGCACTTCGAGCTCACCCGTTGCTAAAGATTGCAGAGCCTGTCGGACCGGTCAAAACGCTGGATAATACCTACTTTGATACCTCAGACCTAGTGCTGCATCAACAGCGGGTAGCTTTGCGAACACGGCAGCAGGGTGATATCTGGCTGCAAACGATCAAATGTGCTTCGGTTTCCGTTGGCGGATTGAGTCAGCGCCCGGAATGGGAAAAACCTTATACCGGTGAATTCGACTTTTCTGATGTGGAATTGAAGCCGGTGCGTAAAATGCTGCAAAAGCTTCAGCCACAGTTGCAACCAGTTTTTACAACACTGTTTAATCGTGAAACACTGTTTCTGAAAATGGAGTCAGGAGCTGAAGTGCTGCTGATGATTGATCAGGGCGATATTCTTGCACAGGGGAATAAGCTGCCGATATGTGAGCTTGAACTTGAGTTGGTGTCTGGTCAGCCCGAAGAGTTGCTGCATCTGGCTGTTGAGCTGGCCGATAGCCTGCCCTTGTTACCCAGCGATATATCCAAAGCCGAGCGTGGTTATAAGCTATTCAAAGGCGAAACAGAACAGCCGGTTAAAATGCCTTCGGTTCAACTAAGTAAACATCAGACACCCCTGTCTGCTTTTAAGGCGCTGGCGTTTGCATGTATCGCGCAATGGCAGGGTAATGTCAGTGGTGCTGCAAGCCGCGATGATCCGGAGTTTGTGCATCAATTGCGCATCAGCCAGCGCCGACTTAGAGCACTGTTACGCCTGTTTAAACCGATTCTTCCACAAGACTGGTTTGTGCACTGGAATAAAACCCTGGCTGATAATGCCCGGCTTTTTTCCGAAGTGCGGGATCTGGATGTGATGAGTGATGAGCTATTGCCAGCGCTGCGTCTTTTACCTGAAACCGATCACTGGCATTTTCCAGAGCTGCACCAACTGGTGATTAAGCAGCGAGAACTGGCGCGTCATGCCTTGATGGAACACCCGGATTTACAACAGCAGGGGCGATTAATTCTGACGCTGGTAACTGAGTTGCACCCTCTGGAAGCGCCTGATCATGAAGATGAGGAATTAAAATCATTTATAAAACAGCAGCTTAAACCTTTGCGAAGCCGAATTCAAAAGCGCTATCGAGCAGCCCTCAAAGGTGATTTAGACGATTTACATCAACTTCGTATCGCATTGAAACCACTGCGCTATGCGTTGGATTTTTTCATAACAATATTGCCATCCAGTAAAACCTTGCCGGAGTATGATGCTGTATTGACGGCGGTACGTGCGTTGGGTCAGGTAAACGATATGGCCATGGCGAGCCGGATTCTAACTGGGCTGACGTCGGCGGATACCAGCTTGCAGACAGCACAGGCGTATATGGCAGGCTTACAGAGTGCCAGACTGGAAGAACAGCGCAGAACTGCGTTGGGGGCGTTGAAGTGAAGTCGAGGTAAAAACTGGGCTCCTGCTTCTGCAAACCTGAGAGAATGCAGGAGCCCGATGTCAGGAGAAAACTCCTTACATGTTTGGATAGTTCGGACCACCACCACCTTCGGGAGTTACCCAGGTGATGTTTTGTGCCGGGTCTTTAATATCACAAGTTTTGCAGTGAACACAGTTAGAAAAGTTGATCTGAAACCTTGGACCGCTGCTTTCTTCAATGACTTCATAAACCCCAGCTGGGCAATAGCGCTGTGCTGGTTCGCCATATTTTGGCAGGTTGTCGCGAATCGGCAGTTCCGGATCGGTCAGGCGCAAATGGCAAGGCTGATCTTCTTCATGACTGGCGTTGGATAAATACACCGACGAGAGCTTATCAAATGATAACTTGCCGTCAGGTTTAGGGTATTCCAGTTTCTTCGATTCGGCCGCAGTCTTCAGCATTTCATGATCTTTATGCAGATCATGCAGGGTCAGCGGAATTTTACCGGCAAAAATATTCTGGTCGATAAAATTGAACGTACCACCAAGGAAGGTGCCGTACTTATGCATCGCCGGGCCAAAGTTACGGCCACGGTACAACTCATCATACAGCCAGGAATCCCGATAGCTCTGCTCGTACTGGACCAGATCCTTGCCACCTTCATCACCGGCTTTCAGCGCATCGGCAATCACTTCAGCCGCCAGCATGCCGGACTTCATACCGGTATGAATGCCTTTGATCTTGGCAAAGTTAAGCGTGCCAGCATTACAGCCGAGTATGAATGCACCGGGCAGAGTCATTTTCGGCAGGCAGTTCAGGCCGCCTTTGGTAATAGCGCGGGCACCGTAAGACACACGGGTGCCACCTTCCAGGTACTGCTTGGCTACCGGGTGATGTTTGAAGCGCTGGAACTCGTCGAAGGGGCTTAGCCAGGGGTTGGAATAATTAAGATCAACAATCAGACCCACTTCCACTTGATTGCCTTCATCGTGGTAGAGGAAGAAGCCTCCACTGGCACCGTCCGTCAGTGGCCAGCCGGAGCCGTGTACCACTAAACCCGGCTTACTCTTGGCTGGATCGATATCCCAGAGTTCCTTAATGCCTATGGCATAGTGCTGGGGATCTTTGCCTTTATCCAGTTCAAATCGTTCTAGCAGCTGTTTGCCTAAATGACCGCGGACCCCTTCAGTGAATAGGGTGTACTTGGCATGCAGCTCCATTCCCGGTGTGTAGCTATCCTTGGTTTCACCATCGGCACCGATACCCATATCACCGGTGGCAATCCCTTTGACGCTGCCATCTTCATGGTAAAGAATTTCAGACGCCGGGAAGCCAGGAAAGACTTCCACACCCAGGGCTTCAGCCTGTTCGCCCAACCAACGGGTAACATTGGCCAGGCTGACAATGTAGTTACCTTTGTTATGCATCGGTTTGGGAACCGCGAATCCAGGCAGCTTAATGCCTTTGGTTTCGTTCAGTAGTAAAAAGGTATCTTCACTGGTGACTTTGCAGGAAATGGGGGCTTCGCGTTCCTGCCAGTCGGGAAATAGTTCATCCAGCGCACGGGTTTCCATCACGGCACCGGAGAGAATGTGGGCACCGACTTCGGAACCTTTTTCTACGACACAGACCGTCAGTTCCTGCTCTTGCTCCTGTGCTTTCTGCATCAGACGGCAGGCCGCCGATAAACCGGTGACACCTGCACCGACGATGACGACATCAAACTCCATCGATTCACGTTCCACAGTTCTGGCTCCTTATATTATTTTTCAGACAGGTTGATTATAGCCTTACAGCGTGCTCAAACTTTAGAACACTTTCAACAAATGATAACCTCAGTATGCCCTTTTTTGTCAGTATTTGGTTGCATCCAGGTCAATAAATGTTTGCAGTGCAGCAATAAAGTGTCACGAACAGCCTAATCCTCTCAGTTTACCTGAGTTGTACAGGAATTATTGTTTAGTAGTATAAGTGAAAACCCTTATTTGATAAAATTTTCTTATAGACTCGTGGTTATGGCGCTCACAGTGATTTCTGCTATAGTCCGAGGTGGATTCAGATCGGTAAAACTGAAGGAAAAATAAATGAAGGTACTAGTTACGGTCAAACGTGTGATCGACTACAACGTGAAAGTGCGTGTCAAAGCGGACAACACCGATGTCGACTTGAAAAACGTCAAGATGGCGGTTAACCCTTTTTGCGAAATCGCTGTCGAGCAAGCTGTGCGACTGAAGGAAGCCGGTAAGGCTTCTGAAGTGATTGTCGTGTCCATGGGACCTCAGAATACGCAGGAACAGTTGCGCACCGCTCTGGCCATGGGTGCGGATCGTGCCATTCTGGTCAAGTCTGACGATGCCCTGGAATCGCTGACAGTGGCGAAAATTCTGGCAAAAATCGTTGAGGAAGAGCAACCAGGTCTGGTGATCATGGGTAAACAGTCCATCGATACCGACAACAATCAGACTGGCCAGATGCTGGCCGCGTTGACTGGCATGTCGCAGGGCACATTTATTTCTGGCCTTGAGTTGAGCGACACGGAAGCGCAGGTGGTGCGTGAAATCGACGGCGGTCTGCAGACCCTGGCGGTTAAACTGCCTGCGATTCTTACCGTGGATCTGCGTTTGAACGAGCCCCGTTATGCTTCACTTCCCAATATCATGAAAGCCAAGAAGAAACCGCTGGATACCAAATCTCCGGAAGATTATGGCGTTGAAGTGAAAGCGAACACCAAACTGCTTAAGGTCGAGCCACCGGCTGAACGTCAGGCAGGTATTAAGGTAGCCAGCGTCGCTGAGCTGGTCGACAAACTGAAAAATGAAGCGAAGGTGATCTGATGGCTATTTTACTGATTGCTGAACATGATAATGCGCTGTTGAAATCAGCTACGCTGTCTACCGTTACAGCGGCTACTCAGATCGGTGGTGATCTTGACCTGCTGATAGTCGGCAACGGCTGTGCGGCGGCGGCTGATGCGGCGGCGAAGGTACCCGGTGTGCGTAAGGTGCTGTTGGCTGATAATGCCGTGTATGATCATGAGATTGCGGAAAACGTAGCGGCGCTGATTAAAGAGATTGCTGCTGACTACAGTCACATTCTGGCACCAGCGACTACCAACGGTAAGAACTTCATGCCGCGTGTTGCAGCACTGCTGGATGTAGGACAGATTTCTGAAATCATGTCGGTAGAGTCTGCAGATACGTTTAAGCGTCCAATTTATGCCGGCAATGCGATTGCAACGGTACAGTCCCTGGATGCTGTGAAAGTGATTACCGTGCGCGGTACCTCATTTGATCCTGCCGCAGCTGAAGGTGGATCGGCAAGTGTTGAAAGCCTGTCTCAGGTCACCGATACCGGTTTGAGCCGCTTGGTTTCTGAAGAGCTTGCACAGTCTGATCGCCCTGAACTGACTACTGCTAAGATCATTATTTCTGGTGGTCGTGGCATGGGTGATAAAGCGCACTTTGAAATGCTGGAAACGCTGGCGGATAAACTCGGCGGTGCTGTGGGTGCCACCCGTGCAGCAGTAGATGCTGGCTTTGTTGCCAACGACTATCAGATAGGTCAAACCGGTAAGGTCGTCGCACCTGAGCTGTATATTGCTGTGGGCCTGTCTGGTGCCATCCAGCATTTGGCCGGTATGAAAGATTCCAAGGTGATTGTTGCCATCAATAAAGATGAAGATGCACCTATCTTCCAGGTCGCTGACTATGGTCTGGTCGCTGATCTGTTTGAGGCTGTACCTGAGCTGGAAAAATCGCTCTGATTTAATCAGTCAGTCGTTACACTGAACTCCTGATGCCTGGTCTAGGCTCAGGAGTTTTTTTAGCTCGTCTTCTGGGGTGGTGGTAGCGTTTTGCTGTGACACGCTTTTCGTCATCCTTGATCAGCTAGATTAAAAGCGCTAATCTTCACTAAAGAAGTATGGAAATTTCTGCCCTGACTGGGTCTGATCACTACAAGGAGGTAGCTATGCCTACCGTATATTTTTCTGCTTATGCCTGCCATGTTTCTGAGCTTGTTGAAGGTGATGAAATACACATCGAACGCTTCAGAATGATCAATAAACTAAGCCCTTCAGGTATGCTCAGTGAAGGCCAGGCTTATACGCTGGACTTTGAAGATCCTTATGCTCCTTCAATCGTTTCCGTCATTAATCAGTTGTCACGCCAGGAGAGCGGCTGGTTAATGAAAGCAGTAGGTGCTGAGGGGGAAGAGCTACATCGTGAAGCTGCTTTTTACAAAAAATATTTCACTCAGGATAATATAGAAAAAGTGCTGGGTCTTATCGGTGCATCCCATGCGGCTACCAGGGTAGGAGTCCAGCGACTCGATGGTTTTCAACAAGCGCTGGTGAGATATGAAAATGCGCTGTTGGCCCTGCAGAACCCTATTCCTGCCAATATGCCTGGTGCAGGTCCAAGGGGCCAATGGGAAGCGCTGGCTCGACGCGATGCTATCCAAGCCTATGAGCACTTGACCACTGAATATAGAGTCGCGATGCAGCGATTAGCACCTGAGGTAATGCGCACTACCAATCGAGGGACAGCGATCAATAGTCCAAAGCGGGGTATTCTTTTAGCTGTACGCAACCGTGGACGCAAGATTGATCCAAGAATAGTGGTCTCAGACTTGTTTCAGGCGCATCGATTGAAAGACTTTGCTCGCTGGATATCTAAAGTGGCTGGTCCCTTGGTATTGGGTACCGAAGCTATCTTTCGGGGTTCAAAGGTTAATGTAGTTAAAAAGAGTGATGGTGATTGGCATCGTGAGAGCGCTAGGCAGTTGGGTGGTTTTGCAGCGGGGGCATTTGCTGGTGGGCTAGCTGGTTCAACTCTTTTTTCTAGCACTAGTATTGCTGCTGTTAAATTTACAGCTGGAGGCGTTTTGGCAGGAGGCCCTATCGCTTGGATTATACTTGGATGTATCGCAGTTTATGTTGTGTATCAAGTAACAGTCTTTTCTGGCCAGTGGGGTGAGAATCGTGGTGGTGATATATACGATAAATTGTTCCGTAGTTTATAACTTTATATTTACGGTGTTTGTTTTCATATGATGGATTATTTGAGAGAAATAATATCAGAAGACTTTATTTTAATATTGTTCGGAGTGTCAGTATCTGTTGGGTTGTTGTTGTTTTTTATAATGTTTTTCTATTCTATTCTTCGGATAGAACGGGAGATGAAACGTGATGGATTGGAGCGACCCTGTCAATGGGATATTACCATGATGCGTACACCACTCTACCTGATATTATTGAAAGATACAGCAGAAAATCTTGAAAGGCGTGCAAAAACTATAGCTGATATTGATATTTATGTTGGTGTGAGGGTTAAGGATATTGCGCCTTACATAAAGACAATTGATCGTTATATTGCTAGAGCTATCATTTTTTTTGGCTTTATATTTTTCATTGCATTCTTGATTTCAATACTACTTTATCCGGACGCTTGAGACAGAATATATCCCGTTGTTATTTTTGTAGGAACTCACCACGTGAGTTCCTACAAAACTCTACTACGACCGCGTTTTGGTAATAGCCCTAAACAAATCAAAATACTCCGGAAAGGTTTTGCGGGTACAGCCCGGATCGTTGATGGTGATGGGGACATCGCCAAAGGCGGCCAGTGAAAAGCACATGGCCATGCGGTGATCGTCGTAGGTGTCGATGGCCGCTGAGGTTAAGCGGGCAGGGGGGATGATTTCAATAAAATCTTCACCCTCGACTACGTCGGCACCGACTTTGCGCAGCTCGGTTGCCATAGCACTGAGTCGGTCGGTTTCTTTGACTCGCCAATTGTACACATTGCGAATTGCGGTCGGGCCTTGGGCAAACAGTGCCGTAGTGGCGATGGTCATGGCGGCATCCGGGATGGCGTTCAGGTCCACATCTATGCCTTTGAGTGAGTCACCGCGGCTAACTTCTATCCAGGTTGGGCCGTAGTTGACCTTTGCGCCCATCTGAGCCAGCACATCGGCGAAGGCTTTGTCGCCCTGAACACTTTCCGATCCGACGCCATACACCCTGACAGTTCCACCGGCAATAGCGGCGGCAGCTAAAAAGTAGGAGGCGGAAGAGGCATCACCTTCAACCATAACTTCACCGGGTGAAACGTACGTCTGACCGGCTTTGATAGTAAAACGCTTATAATTCTCATTCTCGACTTTGATGCCGAAAAGTTGCATACTGTGCAGCGTAATATCTATGTAGGGTTTGGAAACCAGTTCGCCTTCAACGTCGATGATCAGATCATTTTCAGCCAAAGGTGCCGCCATCAACAAGGCGGTCAAAAACTGGCTGGAGATGTTGCCACGGATACTGACATGTCCGCCTTTGAGACCATTGGCATGCAGTGTCAGCGGTGGGTAGCCGTCATTGTCTAAATAGGTAACCTCGGCACCCAGCGGGCGTAAGGCATCTACCAGATCACGAATTGGACGCTCAGACATGCGCGGTTCACCGGTCAGGGTGAAATCACCATGACCCAGGCAGAGTGCCGCGCAAAGTGGACGCATGGCGGTACCGGCATTGCCGAGGAATAATTCCAACGCCTGATCTGTACTGAAGGGCTTGCCCGTACCTTGCAGGGTACAGCTGCGACGGTCATCAGACAGTTGATACTGAACACCTAACAGCGTGAGGGCGTTGAGCATGTGCTTTACATCATCACTGTCCAGCAGATTGGTGATGCGGGTTTCGCCCTCGGCCATGGCCGCCAGCAGTAGCAAGCGGTTAGACAGGCTTTTGGAACCTGGAAGTTGTACGTCGCCTTCGGCGCGGCAAAGCGGATTTAGTGTCAGGCTATCCATGATTATCAGTCTGATTGGTTTCTGGAAAGCGCTTAAACTACCATTAATTACCTGATGGGGCGAGATTTTAACTCGCTGATCTTATCCCCTGTGATGCAATCTAAGGAGCGACGTGTGTCTGAAGGATCTTCCTCGATCTATACTTGGCAGTCGATCTGGCGTGTGGCCTTGACTCATCGCCGTGAATTGATTCTGGCCAATGTGATTGCTGTGCTTGCGGCTGTTGCGGCTGTGCCTGTGCCGCTGTTAATGCCGTTGCTGGTGGATGAAGTACTACTGGATCAGCCTGCCAGCATTGTAGCTGGGGTAAACCGTGTGTTTCCGGTGGAGTGGCAGGGCCCGGCCTTGTATATTTTTTCGGTATTTGCGTTCACGGTGTTGTTGCGCATTACCGCTATATTACTGAATGTCTGGCAGGCGCGACAGTTCACCATTATATCCAAAGACCTTATTTTTCAGATACGTGCTTCTTTGCTGGGGCATTTGCAGCGTATCTCCATGGCTGAGTATGAGACGCTGGGCAGCGGTCGGGTGGCATCCCATTTCGTCACAGATCTGGATACGGTTGATCGCTTTGTTGGCAGCTCAATCAGTCGTTTGCTGGTGGCGCTTTTGTCGATACTGGGCACGGCGATTATTCTGTTATGGATGCATTGGCAACTGGCGCTGTTTATCCTGTTTCTGAACCCGTTCGTCATCTGGCTGACCATGTTGATTGGCAAACGGGTCAAGGATCTTAAGAAACAGGAAAATCTGTCTTACGAGGTGTTTCAGGGGGCGTTGACAGAAACACTGGATGCGATCCAGCAGATACGCGCCAGCAACCGCGAACAGCATTACCTGGCGAGGCTGGTGAATACGGCGCGTGATGTCAGAGATCATTCCAGTCGTTTTGAATGGCAATCAGATGCCGCGAGCCGCTTCAGCTTTCTGGTATTTTTGATCGGTTTCGATCTGTTCCGCTCTGTGGCTATGTTGATGGTGTTGTTTTCTGATCTGTCGGTCGGACAAATGATGGCGGTGTTTGGTTATCTCTGGTTCATGATGGGGCCTGTGCAGGAAATACTCGGCATTCAATATGCCTGGTTTGGTGCCAAAGCGGCCTTGGCTCGGGTTAATCGGTTGATGGAGTTGAAAGAGGAGCCCCGTTACCCAGCCCTTGTAGATCCTTTCAAACAGGAAACCAGCGTCAGTATCGATCTGGAGGATATCCATTTCAGCTACAGTCCCGGTCAAGACGTGTTGCGAGGGATTTCACTGCATATTCCAGCGGGTAAAAAAATAGCCTTAGTCGGTGCCAGTGGCGGGGGTAAATCAACCCTGGTCCAGGTGCTGTTAGGGCTTTACCCAGCCACGCAAGGCGATGTGCGTTTTAATGGGGTCTCTGTGCGTGAAATCGGCTATCCCAGGGTCAGGGAAAAGGTCGCAACGGTGTTGCAGCAACCGGCGCTATTCAATGGCACTGTGCGTGACAATCTGTTGATGGGATATGCGTTTACTGATGAACAATGCTGGCAAGCACTCAAGGTGGCGCAGCTTGACAGCTTTGTAGAGCAGGAACTGCCAGATCAGTTGGATACCTTAGTGGGCCGCCAAGGGGTGCGTTTATCTGGTGGGCAACGACAGCGGCTGGCCATTGCACGCATGGTGCTCAGTGATCCGGCTGTGGTGATTTTGGATGAAGCGACCTCCGCGCTGGATACGGCTACTGAGTCCCGACTGCACCAGGCGATGAGAAGCTTTTTACAAAACCGAACCACCATTATTGTGGCGCATAGGCTTAGTGCTGTGAAGCAGGCTGATGAAGTGTACGTATTTGAAGATGGTCAAATAGCTGAGCAGGGCAGTCATGACGAGTTGTTGCAGCAGCAAGGCCTTTACAAAAAACTCTACGGTTCTAATCAACTGGCTTGATTGCAATCATTCATCGGTTCGCTCATGCTCCATTCAGCTTTGCCCTTGTAAAATAGTCTATTATTAGGATATTGGGGCAGAATATGTTCTTAAAGGAGAATAGTTATGAATAAAAAATCAGTGGCCTCTCTGACAATCCTGCTCAGCGGTGCGATATTGCTGAGTGGTTGTGCACAATCTACGCTAACAGGCACCAGCTATAGCCGTGGAGAAGCGCGTCAGGCACAGTCAGTACAAATAGGTCGTGTCGAATCGGTTGTGCCCATTATTATTGAAGGCCGCACCGATGGCGTAGTGGGTGCCGGTACTGGTGCTGTAGTCGGTGGCGTTTTGGGTAATCAGATCGGTGGTGGATCCGGTCAGCAGATAGCAACTGTACTAGGTGCCGTGGCAGGTGGTATTGCCGGTCAACGCGTTGAAGAAGCTACCAGTCGCCGTCAGGGTGTAGAAATCACTGTACGTCTGGATAATGGTTCAAGGGTCTCTGTCGTACAGGAAGTGGATCAAAACCAGGTATTCAGCCCCGGTGATCGCGTCCGCGTCCTAGGACAGGGCAGCACCATGCGGGTAACCTATTAAATTATCCTCTTTGTAGGAGCCTGCTCTGCGAGCGAATCATCGCCCGGAGACCGGGCTCCTACAAGGAATTAATTCATTCGCCCGGAGACCGGGCTCCTACAAAATTACCCTTGTAGGAGCCCTTGTTGGAGCCCACTCTGTGGGCGAATAGCGAATAGCGAATAGCGAATAGCGGGCTAGGTGATAAATTACTTATCCGGCGCGTGATAATACAAATACAAATCTACCAGCAACTCTGGAATCTGCTCCGCCATCTCTTCGCTTAACGCGCGATCCTGACGAATCTCCAGAATTTCAGGGTCATCAAACAATTCAGACGCTACCATAATCGGCAAGAGCATACCGGCTACGGTTTCTTCGTCATCACCGAACCAATCCTCTTCACGCATGAACACACCTTCCATAAAGGACTGTGCCCAGATGGTTAGCTCAGTGGTGTCTTCTTCATCGTCTTCATCTGTATCCAGGGTCAGCTCACAGGGCAGCAGCGTTTCCTGGTCGTTATACAGATCGTGACCAATGGTGTGATTGAGCTTGCGTAACAGGCCGGTAATCTCAGCTTTCTGCGCATCGGATTCCCAGGTGGGTTCTGAATCGAATAACAGATCCAGCCACTCCTGTTCAGGTACCTTGATTGGACTGATATTCACCGCGCACAACAGACCGTGCGTTCCAATTAAATCCAAGGCATCCTCAGATACAGCGGATGAAAAAAGAAAGGCTTCTAGCTGGTCAAGTTCAGCTTCTGTGATCAAACCTGTGCTGGCTGCAGTCATGTGTATAGTCCCCGTTATCGTGTTGCGCTATTCTAACCTGTAAACCGGCTCAGTTGATATGCTTTCATCTCGCCAATCAGGGTTTACGCACGGCAATCTGGACCGCACGACCATGGCGGATAGGTTCCGATGCCAGCAACTCAAAGCCACACATCATCAACAGATCACACAGGTCCTGACTATGGTAGCGGTTGTGCTCCAGATAATGCTGAAACGTATCGTGCAACCATGCATCTGACAGGGCCGGGTCAGTCACTAAAGCACCCTTGAGCTCATGGGTCAGATAGCTTTTCAGCGGCTGGCGCACCATATCCACCAGAATAAACACCCCACCAGGTTTCAACCAACGAAACAGATTGCGAAACAGGCTGACAGGCTGATGCAGTTCATGAATCAACCGATTGGCAAGTGCCACATCCAGACTGTTAGCCGCAAACAGTTCAGGCAGATCCAGATTCAGGTCAGCCACCTGAATCTGAATAGCATCAGGCAACTCATCCATCTGATTGAGCATATAAGGCGCACACTCGATGCCGGTCAGATTAGCCTTCGGATAACGCTGGTGTAGATCCTTCAAAAACAGCCCCGGTCCACAACCCAGATCCGCCAGATGACACGCGGCCTCTGAACTCAGATAGACATGCTGATTCCAGAAAGCCTGAAAATGCGCATCATGATTACGCTGATGGCTTTCCAGGGTGCGTTTGGCTGCCAGTGCACCGTCACCACCATGATGACGTTGCAGATAAGCCTGAGTGTTTTCCAGAGTGGACATGCGTCGTGATCCTGTATTCGTTGTATCTAATGTAAGTGTCAAGCTTAACGCTTGGAGGTAGGGTTTGTCAGCCAAAAGCCACAGTCGCTATTATGATAAAGTTACATTAGACTCAAGTTAAAGCACATGGATATAAGGAAGTCAGTGTGAATACTTCGGAGCAACAGCGATACTGGTTAATTGAACTACTGGCCTGGTGGGAGGGGCGGGTGAATACCTCCGATCTAGTGCGTGAATTCCACATCTCTCGTCAGTCAGCCAGCAAAAGTATTAACCACTATCTGGCCCTGAACCCCGACAGTCTTATCTACAACACCCATCTGAAAGCTTATCAACCAAGCAATACCTTCCAACCCCACTACCTGAAAAATGATGTGGCGGAATACCTCGAATGGGCCACTCGCCACACCAGCCCCCTGGGCCTGAATGTTCACCTCTCTTACGATGCCGTCCCGCTACCTCCAAGACATATACAGCCTGAAATGATGCGCCAACTGGTTCAGGCGATCCGCGAACATCGAGCCCTGGAAGTCGATTATGTCTCCCTCACCCATCCCGACCGGGAAGGTCGCATCCTTGTCCCCCACAGCTTTGTCAAAACCGGCCTGCGCTGGCACCTGAGGGCCTGGTGTGAAAAAAGCCAGGAATACCGTGATTTTGTACTCAGCCGCTTCCGAGGTATACCCGATCTGGAGCAAGTATCGGATAAAACCGGCGAAGATGACCACGCCTGGCATACTCTGGCAGAGGTGATCTTTGCTCCCGATCAACGCCTGACACCCGCCCAGAAAGAGGTCATTGAAACCGATTACCAGATGCAAAACGGCGAACTGCGCATCACCACCCGAGCCTGCCTGATTCAGTATCTGATCCAGGAAATGCAAGTGAATACCAAAATGCTGGACCCGGACCCCAAAGCGCAGCAGTTGGTACTGGTCAACAAAGATGACATATCTGAGTGGCTTTTTTAGCGGTTGTGTTGCTGTTGCAGGGTGTTTTGGCTGTGGATGTGTAAAGGGAGTTAACTGGTTATTTGGACAGGGGTTGCGCACTAAACATCAATCGTTAATCTGAGCTTAGCTAACAAAAAAATTGGGGCGGTTATGGATGATTTTTCACCAACAGATTTAAAAACTATTCTGCACTCAAAGCGTGCGAATCTCTATTATCTGGAGCATTGTCGGGTGTTGGTAAACGGTGGTCGGGTGGAATATGTGACCGACCAGGGCAAGCAGTCTCTTTACTGGAATATCCCGATTGCCAATACCACCTGCATTCTGCTGGGTACTGGAACATCCATCACTCAGGCCGCCATGCGGGAACTGGCAAAAGCCGGTGTACTGGTTGGTTTTTGTGGAGGCGGTGGTACACCACTGTTTTCCGCAAATGAAATAGATGTTGAGGTGGCCTGGTTTGCACCTCAAAGTGAATATCGCCCCACCGAATACCTGCAAGCCTGGGTCAGTTTCTGGTTTGATGATGATAAGCGCCTTGAGGCTGCACGACAGATTCAATTAGCCCGAATTGGCCAACTGCAAAAACACTGGATCAACAATCGTCAGTTAAAAGAGCAGGGTTTTGCCATCGAGGCAGCTACTTTGCAACCCTTGCTTGAGCAGCATTATAACAAGGTGTTGGCTGCAGAAAACGTCAACCAGTTGCTGACAGAAGAAGCCCGCTTAACCAAACACCTCTACAAACTGGCCGTCAACCAACTCAGCTATGGTGATTTTACCCGTGCCAAGCGAGGCACCGGCGCTGATCCCGCCAACCGTTTTCTGGATCATGGCAACTACCTGGCTTATGGGCTCGGTGCAACAGCAACCTGGGTTCTTGGCCTCCCGCATGGGTTGGCAGTACTGCACGGTAAAACCAGACGAGGTGGTCTGGTCTTTGATGTGGCGGATCTGGTGAAGGATGCCTTGATATTGCCCCAAGCTTTCCTGTCAGCTAGTCGAGGAGACGAAGAACAAGAGTTTCGGCGTAACTGCATTGAGGCTCTGACTCGTGCTGAGGCACTGGATTTCATGATTGATACCCTGAAGGACATTGCCCTGCAGCTGGGGAGTGCCAAGGCATGAATGTGTTGCTGATTTCCCAGTGCAACAAACGTGCGCTGACAGAAACACGCCGTATTTTGGATCAGTTTGCCGAACGGCGCGGGGATCGTACCTGGCAAACGCCAATCACCTGGGATGGGTTAACGACCCTGAGAAAGCTACTGAAAAAAACAGCGCGCAAAAATACTGCTGTTGCCTGCCACTGGATACGGGGCAAGGATCACAGTGAGCTCATGTGGATTGTCGGCAACGCCAGTCAGTTTAATGCCGAAGGTGCGGTGCCGACCAACACGACCAAGCGGAATGTACTGCGTAATGAAGATGAAAATGACTGGCATAGGCTTGAAATCATTAAGCTGTTGGCTCAGCTGGCTGGTCTACTGCACGATCTGGGGAAAGCCAGTGTGGCTTTTCAGGAGCGGTTGCAGGGCAAGCGGATGGAAAAGAATCTATATCGCCATGAGTGGGTATCGCTGCGATTGTTTCAGGCATTTGTGGGAAACGATGATGATGAAGGCTGGTTGAGTCGGCTGGCTGATTCTGAGCAGATGGATGAACAGCAATGGCTTGCTTTGTCACGCTATCAGCGTGACGGACTGGATGCAGATGACCTATTTCCTTTTCATTCTTTACCACCGCTTGCAGCGGCTCTGGGCTGGCTGGTTTTAACTCACCACCGCTTGCCTGTTATTCCGGTGATCGAGAATGAACAGCAGCAAAGGCTTGGCAAACGGTCGAAAGAATTTGAATGGACTTGGCTGGAAAAGCCACTGAGCCAAGTTGCCCATAACTGGAATGAAATATATCAGCCTGCCTCTGTAGAACAGATAAAGCCTTACTGGCAAATGGCCGGTGCTTTACCGGTACTTGAATCCAAGTGGCGTGCGCAAGCATCACGATTTGCTCGGCGTTTGCATGAGTTGCAAGCGCAATCAGGCAGTGGATGGTTAAATAACCCTTACGTCATGCATCTGGCACGGTTAAGTCTGATGCTGGCAGATCATCACTATTCCAGTCTTTCGGCTACATCTCCAGAGCGAATTGCCGGAGATGGGCGGACGGGTTTGTATGCCAACACCTCCACAGACGGCAGGCTGAAACAGCCACTGGATGAACATCTGTTAGGTGTGGCTCGAACGGCAGGCAGTATTGCACATGCCTTGCCGGGTTTTGAAAGACACCTGCCACGACTGGCCCGTCATCGTGCTTTACGAAAACGCACCACGGATCAACGCTTTTCTTGGCAGAACAAAGCGTTTGATGCAGCGGTATCCATGCGTGAAGAGGCTTCTCGTCAGGGAGCTTTTATTGTCAATATGGCGTCGACCGGTTGTGGTAAAACCCTGGCCAATGCTCGCATCCTTTATGCCTTGTCCAGTCCGGAGCAAGGTATGCGTGCAACCTATGCATTGGGGTTGCGCACTTTGACATTACAGACAGGTCGCAGTTATCGGCAGGATTTACACTTGGATGATGATGAGCTGGCTGTACTGGTGGGTGGTTCTGCCAGCCGTGCCTTATTCGAGTTTTATCAGGCCAAAGCCGATGAACGAGGTTCTGCATCCATTCAATCACTGATGGATGAGGATAGTCATGTGCTTTATGAAGGTAATACAACTGATCATCCATTGTTGTCACGTGCACTGGCTAATCCAGACATCCGGAAGCTGATATCTGCTCCACTTCTGGTTTGTACGGTGGATCATCTGGTTCCGGCAACAGAGTCCCTGAGAGCTGGGCGGCAGATTGCTCCTATGCTGCGCTTGATGAGTAGTGATCTGATTCTTGATGAACTCGATGATTACGATCTGAATGATTTGCCAGCTCTGACTCGTTTGGTGTACTGGGCAGGATTGCTGGGTAGTCGGGTGATTCTGTCATCAGCAACTCTGCCTCCTGCACTGGTGGAGGGCATGTTCCTGTCATACCAGGCTGGGCGGGGTCATTATCAGCGTAACAGGGGTGATCACTCGCTTGCATCAGATGCTGCAGCAACGTTTCCTTGCCTGTGGGTTGATGAGTTTGGTATTCAGTATCAATCCTGCGGTGAACGTCAGGTCTTTGCACAGAATCATCAGCAATTTGTAGCTCACCGTGTGGAAAAGCTTAAAACAGTTCCACCTCTACGTCGTGGAGCCTTGTTGCCACTGAAGATTATCGAGCAGCGACCGGAACGGGTGCGTGCTGAGTTTGCCAGTCAGCTCAGATATGCCTGTTTAAGCCTGCATCAGCAGCATGCAGAAACGGATCCTGCCAGTGGTAAGCGTGTCAGTTTTGGCCTCATTCGTATGGCTAATATCGATCCACTGATGGATGTGGCGAAAACACTGAACATACTGGGTGCACCAGATGACACCTGTATTCATCTATGTGTTTACCATGCCCGATTTCCGTTGGTGCAGCGTTCTGCTATCGAAAATATGCTGGATGCTGCATTCAATCGCCGCTCAGAAAAGGGTCAGGCGGTTTACCAGCTTCCCGACATTCGTACCCGCCTGGATGTGTCTCCAGAAAAAAACCACTTGTTTGTAGTGCTGGCTTCTCCGGTCTGTGAAGTCGGTCGTGACTGGGATGCTGACTGGGCTATTGCTGAGCCTTCCTCCATGCGGTCATTGATTCAGCTTGCTGGGCGTGTGCAACGTCATCGTCGTAAGGTCTGTGATACGCCAAATATTTTGATTTGTGATGCCAACCTTAAATACCTGGAGCAGCGCAGTAGTGATCGGTTGGTGTTCACGCGTCCTGGTTTTGAAAAAAATACGCCAGCTTTCAGGCTTGCATCGCCCTGGCTGCATGATCTTTTGATGGATACGGAGTACCAAGCACTGGATGCGATTCCTCGTATCCAGCCGTGCCCTAAGAATGAATGGAAACCACAGCAGAGGCTGGTTGATCTTGAGCAAGCACGCATGTTGGCCACTATGTTGCCTGTACAACAAGTTGTCAGTACTTCTCGACGTGCAGGGCGTCGCAGAGGACTGGAGCCTGATGAGGCAGCACCCGCTTGGCAATACCCGTTGGCAGCCTTGGTTGGTGTGCTGCCACAACAGCAACCCTTTCGTCAGGAAATTGAGCGCAAGACAACCCTGGTTTTTTTGCCGGATGAAGATGAAGACAACTTATTGCCTTACCGGCTTGAAGGTGCTGTGGGTCGGGGTAGAGAGAATCTATATGTGTCTGCATCCACCCAAGTGCATCAGGTTGATCTGGCGCAGGGAAGTGGAATCAAACTCTGGGGTAATAATGACCTGCTGGCGCTGGTATCAGAGCAGGCTGATGCTCTGGGGTTAACGCTGGATGAGTGCGCTAGAAAGATGGCTAGTGTTGAGGTGCCTGCCAGTGAGCAGGGCTGGCGCTGGCATCCCTGGTTGGGAGTGGGGCGAAACAATTAGGCATCCATGCCTGAAAACTGCCTGTTCGGCAGATGACAATAGCATAAAACGAGATTATACTGTTTTCTGAGCTGCTTATTCAGCATAAAACAAGATTATACTGTGGTTGTTTAAGTGTTGTTAGAGTAGTATGCTCTATTAAAGTGCCTGGCTCTGGTTGCACAGAAGCCAGGCTTACGCAACCTGCCGCTTGGTCTCGGCTAAATGCTATTAGGAGGTTTGTGATGAGTGGTTCTCATCTGCTCAGAAGAGTTTTAAGGAGCTGATGCTCCCTGGACACTAAAGAGTAGGCTCCCGCATGGCAAGTTACTGTGCGGGATTCTACATGGACATGGTTTCAAAGTCGAATGGAGTGATATCCCTATGAATGAAGAAGATTTATCTTCTACTCGTTCCAAGTGCTTTCATGCTGTCATCGTTGCGTTCATCAACGAACGTCGTGATGCCAAGCTGAAAGGCAAGGAAGAGGATGCTGCCACGGCAGCAAAATATGATTATGCCACCTGGCTGGCCGATGCAGCGCGTCGAGTGAGTCAGATACAGGCAGTAACTCACATACTCAAGGCCACCCACCCGGATGCCAGGGGCAGTAGTCTGCATCTGATTCCGGATCAACTGCCACAGCATGAAGAAATTGGTAGCCATCTTTTGGGTGCTGATTTTGCTGAAGATGTGGTTGGTAATGCAGCGGCACTGGACGTATTCAAGTTCCTTAAGCTGGAAGTGGAAGGGTTGCGACTGCTGGACTGGATGCAAAAAGAGGATGCCGACCTTCAGGCAGCCTTGTCCAGTGAGCCCGAGTTGGCAAAGGAATGGATGCAGGCCTTCGCTTGTCTAGTGCGAACTGAACAGGAACCGGTTTCACACCCTATGGCCAAGCAGATCTACTGGCTGGTCGGTGACGAGCCTTCAGATAATAATCAGTACCATCTCCTACAACCGTTGTTTTCCAGTTCACTGGCTCACAAGGTTCATGCTGATATTCAGGATGTGCGTTTTGGTGAAACCAATAAACTGGCACGCCAGGCTTATCGAGCCAAAGAGGCACATGAGGGGTGTTATCGAGACTATAAAAATCTGGCAGTCCGCAAGCTGGGTGGAACAAAACCGCAGAACATTTCCCAGTTGAACAGTGAACGGGGTGGGGTGAACTATTTGCTACCTTCACTCCCGCCTGTTTGGAATAAAGCCAAACCCGTCAAATTACTGAACGTAGATTCTGTATGGACGGCGTTTCTCTGGTTTGATGAGGTTCGTCAACAGGTCAGGAGTCTGGCTGATTTCCTGCTGTCCGTAGTGGATCAACAACGAAACAAGTCAATCAATGATCAGCGGATGCTGCTGGAACAAGGGTTAGGACTACAGTTGGCAATTTTTGCAGCTTATGTTGCAGATGCCAATGAGCCGGGATGGACTCGGGATTCAGCTTGCCGTCTGCCATTATGTGAGCAGCTCTGGCTGGATCCTGAGCGAACCGAACTGCCCTTGCGCAAGGATCATGAAGATGAAGATCGAGCCTTTAATTCCGCTTTTATCTGGGGAGACTGGCCGGATGAAGTTGCCGGACGTTTTGCCAGTTGGCTGAACAGTCATTTTCATGAAGCAGGCCTGATTAGCGTGGGTGATGCCGAAAATCGGCACTGGGCAAAGCAGGCAATCATTGATGCGGCCTGGCCGGTGACAATGCAGCGTTATGCTACAGGAGGTCACGTATGACAGCCTGTCCACGTTTTAACCATCTGCTCGTCTTGCCACGTCTACAAGTGCAAAACGCCAATGCTATTTCCAGTCCCTTGACGCATGGCTTTCCGTCCATGACGGCATTTCTGGGGTTGATCTGGGCACTGGAGCGCAAAGCACGTCAGGCCGGACTGGATCTGGAGCTGAATTCCGTTGGTGTCATTTGTCATAGTCATCAGGAGTTGGTGACAGAGGAAGGTTTTATCAAAAGCTTTCGTCTGACTCGTAACCCGATTGATAAAACAGGCAGCACGGCTGCAATCGTGGAGGAGGGATGTATTCATCTTGAGTTGAGTCTGGTGCTGGCTGTTCAGTCTGAGAGCTGGGGTGATAAGGCGCAACAACAGCAGGATGTGGCGCAACTGATTGGTTTACTGAATCAGATGCGGATCGCCGGTGGTGTGGTGGTTCCACCACCGCAACCCTGGTTGCGCCGTTATCAGCCTTGGGTTGTTAATCAGACCGGATCGGAAGCAGACATGCTTAATGAGTTTGCACGTTCCCGCATGCGGTTGTTACCGGGGTTTGCACTGGTGGCACGTGATGATTTGCTGAGTCAGCGTTATCAGGCTATGCAGGCTGTTGATCCAACGTCTTCCCGATTGGATGCCTGGTTGTCTTTGTCACGTATCAATTGGCACTGGCAGCCGGACGAGAAGGGTTCAGGAGCATGGCAACACGATCGCCAGGGCTTGGGGTGGATTGTGCCCATTCCTGTTGGTTATGGTGCCCTTTCAGAGCTGCAACCAGCAGGTAGTGTCAGAAATGCACGCGATCAGTCGACCGATTTTCGCTTTGTGGAAAGCCTTTTCAGCATTGGGCAGTGGGTCAGTCCACACCGTCTGAAAGCAGCAGAGCAGTTGCTCTGGTATGCCGATCATCAGCCGGATCAAGGGTTGTATCGCTGCTGCAACGACTACCAGCAGGCAACCCATAATGGCTACAGCTATCAACCTGAATGATGTTTTTTCATTGAAAAGAATAGAAGGATTTTAATCATGTCTAAAGATACTTTGAAAACTGCTTCTGTGCTGGCTTTTGAACGTAAGCTGGATCCCTCTGACGCTCTTTTTCATGCCGGTCAATGGGGACAGAGAGAGCAATCTGCTGATTGGCAACCTGTTTCTATTCTGGAGAAATCTGTAAGGGGCACCATTTCCAACCGTCTAAAAACCAAGGATCAGGATCCAGCCAAGCTGGATGCCGCTATTGAAAACCCCAACCTGCAGCGGGTTGACGTGGCTGCTTTGCCAGCGGATGTGGATACCCTGAAAGTCAGCTTTACACTGCGTGTACTGCCAGGCACTGGTCACCCATCAGCTTGTAATGATGCTGACTATCAGACCAAATTGCTGCAAACAGTGCAGGGTTATGTCGAAAAAAATGGTTTTACCGAACTGGCAAAACGTTATGCAGGAAATCTCGCCAATGGTCGCTTTCTCTGGCGTAATCGCATTGGCGCAGAAACTGTGCAAGTGAATGTCGCTCATCTGGTGGATGGTCATGCTGCAAGCAATTGGTGTTTTGATGCGTTGAACCAGTCGGTACGTGATTTTAACTCGACATCTACAGAGCTGAGTCAACTGGCTAATTTGATCGAAGCAGGCCTGAAAGCACAGCAGCACGTCTTGTTGCAGATCACAGCGTTTGTTCGCCTGGGTCAGGGGCAGGAAGTATTCCCCTCACAGGAATTGATTCTGGATCGTGGTCGTGGTGACAAGAGTAAAACCCTGTATCACGTGAACAAAGTTGCTGCCATTCACTCCCAGAAAATTGGTAACGCCCTGCGTACCATTGACAGCTGGTATGAAGGTGCCGATGAACTTGGGCCTATCGCAGTTGAACCCTATGGCTCCGTGACCACCCAAGGCAAAGCATATCGTCAACCCAAACAAAAACAGGATTTTTATTCACTCTTGGATTCCTGGGTGCTTAAAGATCAGGTGCCGGATCTGGAGCAGCAACATTTTGTTATTGCTACCCTAATCCGTGGTGGTGTGTTCGGTGACTCTGATAAGGGGTAAACAATGGATTACTATATTGATATTGAACTCTTGCCCGATCCTGAATTTCCAGCGCCAATGTTGATGGGAGCACTTTACAACAAACTGCATAAGGCACTTGTTGTATTGGATAGTCGGGATATTGGCATTAGTTTTCCGCAGTATCAGGTGAAACCACGCACTTTGGGGCAACGTATGCGGTTGCATGCGAGTGAAAAACGTATGCATGAACTGATGGCGGAAAATTGGTTGCAGGGTATGCGAGATCATGTGCAAATTTCTGGAATACTGCCTATACCTGAAGTGGCGCAGCATTGTGTCGTTAGTCGTAGGCAATTCAAAACCAATGCAGATCGTTTGCGACGACGTCGTATGCAGCGTAAAGGTGAAAGCTATGAACAGGCTGTTCAGGCTATACCTCATAGTATAGAACGTAAGCCGAACTTACCGTTTGTTATGCTGCGTAGTCAGAGTACTGGGCAAGCTTTTGCTTTGTTTATCGCACAGAGTGAGGTGTTGATGGAACCTTTGCAGGGCTCCTTCAATAGCTATGGATTAGGGCAAAACGCAAGTATTCCTTGGTTCTGACCCTTTTTTCTAATACAGATAGTGACCCTTTAAAAACAAGGAGATATTAGCCTCGTTATAAAAGGGTCGTTTTCTGTATATGGACGTAGCTCTTTAAAAATTAAAGTATTTAGCAATATAATCTCTAGTTCACTGCCGTATAGGCAGCTCAGAAAGTGCGTATCAACGGAAAATGGACTGATGTGTGTTCACTGCCGTATAGGCAGCTCAGAAATAACGCTACTGGAACTCAAAACAATCAAATCGGTTCACTGCCGTATAGGCAGCTCAGAAATAACGTTTGCACGACAGCAGACGTGTTCAGTTGTTCACTGCCGTATAGGCAGCTCAGAAAGTCATTCAATTGCGGCCACTCATGCACATTCCGTTCACTGCCGTATAGGCAGCTCAGAAAATATCCCCGACACCGGGGAAATGGCATCAGACGTTCACTGCCGTATAGGCAGCTCAGAAAATGAATCACCGCCCATTTGTACCGACAGTTGTGTTCACTGCCGTATAGGCAGCTCAGAAAGCTTTAACTGGCACCTGGCTGAGTGGCGCAGTGTTCACTGCCGTATAGGCAGCTCAGAAATGGAAAGGAAATTAATTTTTGGGGTTGGTTCGGTTCACTGCCGTATAGGCAGCTCAGAAAGGCCGTATAGCTAACGGTTTCAGTCTCTGAACGTTCACTGCCGTATAGGCAGCTCAGAAAACTAACTATACAATTACTGCGCCACAATCTATGTTCACTGCCGTATAGGCAGCTCAGAAAGGTACGTTCAGTATTACCTTGTCACCCAAAGGGTTCACTGCCGTATAGGCAGCTCAGAAAAGACCGACAATCTCACCCTCCCCCAGCAGATCGTTCACTGCCGTATAGGCAGCTCAGAAATGGGTCAGGTATTAATTGGCGGTGGGATAATAGTTCACTGCCGTATAGGCAGCTCAGAAAGTTGGTTACCGCCAATGGTTGTAGCGGGTGATGTTCACTGCCGTATAGGCAGCTCAGAAAAGGAGAATGACCGTGCGAAAACCCGCTGAACTGTTCACTGCCGTATAGGCAGCTCAGAAATTGAATACAAAGGTATTCGAGGCGCTCAATCAGTTCACTGCCGTATAGGCAGCTCAGAAATGCCGCTGACTGACTCGTCATTGGAGCCCAGGGTTCACTGCCGTATAGGCAGCTCAGAAAACAATGGACGATTCAACCTACGCCCATATATGGTTCACTGCCGTATAGGCAGCTCAGAAAACCCAATCTGGTATGAAGATTCTGAACTACTGGTTCACTGCCGTATAGGCAGCTCAGAAAACCCTGAACAATTTCAGAGTGGGCGCTTTCATGTTCACTGCCGTATAGGCAGCTCAGAAAACAAAAATACAGAAAGAACTCGAGGCACTTTGGTTCACTGCCGTATAGGCAGCTCAGAAACCGAACAGAGAAGCTGTTGCCGCATAGCCTACGTTCACTGCCGTATAGGCAGCTCAGAAATTGAAAAATGCGCGCAAAATGGATATAGCGGTGTTCACTGCCGTATAGGCAGCTCAGAAATGCTGAAATCACAACAGAGCCCACCATCACCTGTTCACTGCCGTATAGGCAGCTCAGAAAAGCCCTTATGAGCGCGCCGTGCGTGTCGATTTGTTCACTGCCGTATAGGCAGCTCAGAAAATAAAAATACAGAAAGAACTCGATGCACTTTGGTTCACTGCCGTATAGGCAGCTCAGAAAGTCACTATATCCACGGATGCCCGCCATAAAGCGTTCACTGCCGTATAGGCAGCTCAGAAATATCTATTTTGGCCCTATCCTTCGTTTCATTTGTTCACTGCCGTATAGGCAGCTCAGAAAAAAATCAAAAAATATAAAATCACTTCCACTATGTTCACTGCCGTATAGGCAGCTCAGAAATCGAATGCCTAGCATCATCGCTATGTTTGCAAGTTCACTGCCGTATAGGCAGCTCAGAAAAAGTTATGGCAATGCAGCCCGCAGATCGCTTTGTTCACTGCCGTATAGGCAGCTCAGAAAGTGACAGTTAACGGACAAACACAGAACGCTGAGTTCACTGCCGTATAGGCAGCTCAGAAAATTGCTGCAAAATATTCGCGTTTGGTTAAGCCGTTCACTGCCGTATAGGCAGCTCAGAAAAGTACGGCGCATACTGCTCTATCAGCGGATAGGTTCACTGCCGTATAGGCAGCTCAGAAATTGATCACCCGGTATCTCCCCGTCAATCATCAGTTCACTGCCGTATAGGCAGCTCAGAAAGCGAACGTTCTCATTATCATCAGCTCCCGAAAGTTCACTGCCGTATAGGCAGCTCAGAAAAGGCGACCAATATCACCCGCACGCTCAATGGGGTTCACTGCCGTATAGGCAGCTCAGAAACGGAAAAATAAGGCCGCTATCCTTCAAACCTTGTTCACTGCCGTATAGGCAGCTCAGAAATTCATCGATCGTCTCCGCGTCGAACTGCCAAGGTTCACTGCCGTATAGGCAGCTCAGAAAAAGGCCAGGTGAGTAATAAAGCTCATTAAAACGTTCACTGCCGTATAGGCAGCTCAGAAATTTGGTCTTTACCGGAGAGGCTCTTCACCGCCGTTCACTGCCGTATAGGCAGCTCAGAAAATGCTGCATCAGCGCCTAGGGCTACGCAGACAGTTCACTGCCGTATAGGCAGCTCAGAAATCCAGCGGCTTTCACAAGCGGCTATTGGTTTTGTTCACTGCCGTATAGGCAGCTCAGAAAGCAGGGGTGCAGCAGCGTCAAACGGATGAAACGTTCACTGCCGTATAGGCAGCTCAGAAAATCCTAAAAGCCACAAATTTCAGTGCCGGATTGTTCACTGCCGTATAGGCAGCTCAGAAAAAAACCATCCGGCTATCAAACTGGATCGGCGGGTTCACTGCCGTATAGGCAGCTCAGAAATCCGTCCTCACCGTCAGCTCACCCCACTCAGAGTTCACTGCCGTATAGGCAGCTCAGAAATTTCGGGAGTTGATGACAATAATGAAAACGTTTGTTCACTGCCGTATAGGCAGCTCAGAAATGGCGCTGGCGTGTCAGAATCACAGAGCTCAGGTTCACTGCCGTATAGGCAGCTCAGAAATCCGTTGCATTCAACTACGAGCATGTGATCATGTTCACTGCCGTATAGGCAGCTCAGAAATAAATGAATTCTGAATTTCCCAAACCGATTGAGTTCACTGCCGTATAGGCAGCTCAGAAAATCTCCCGCTACAAGCTCTGAGCCTGTACCTCGTTCACTGCCGTATAGGCAGCTCAGAAATGATCGGTAGGTGGTAAACACTCCACCTGTTAGTTCACTGCCGTATAGGCAGCTCAGAAATCAGCGAAAGAGACCGAAGGCAGTACAAGTGCGTTCACTGCCGTATAGGCAGCTCAGAAAAACTCAGTAGCGATTGCAGCAGGTAACGCAGCGTTCACTGCCGTATAGGCAGCTCAGAAAGTAAACTTCAACCGCCGCGGTGAAATGGGTACGTTCACTGCCGTATAGGCAGCTCAGAAATGGATAGAGCGCTAATGACAGTCTTGCGATTAGTTCACTGCCGTATAGGCAGCTCAGAAAATTTGAAGATGTTAATTTAGCTGATATTCAGGGTTCACTGCCGTATAGGCAGCTCAGAAATGAATCGGCTCAGCCTGATCAACAATACCCCGGTTCACTGCCGTATAGGCAGCTCAGAAAATTGAATCACCTTTTACTTTTACGATTCTTGCGTTCACTGCCGTATAGGCAGCTCAGAAAATCGGTACTGGCCTGTAACCTATAACATCATCGTTCACTGCCGTATAGGCAGCTCAGAAAACTCAGCGATAAAATGAACGACATCAGAGCACGTTCACTGCCGTATAGGCAGCTCAGAAAAGGCTGATCCTGTCGTTTAAATATGACGCCAGTTCACTGCCGTATAGGCAGCTCAGAAATTCCGTGAACACGTCATGACGGCTCACATAGAGTTCACTGCCGTATAGGCAGCTCAGAAAAACTGGATGAAGTCCTGGATCGATGTCTGCTCGTTCACTGCCGTATAGGCAGCTCAGAAACAGGCCAGTCACTACCCTTCACTTGAGTATTAGTTCACTGCCGTATAGGCAGCTCAGAAATAGTAATGGTATATGAACTTCCCTTTATCCTGGTTCACTGCCGTATAGGCAGCTCAGAAAATCGAGCAACAAAACCCCGAAGACTACAAAAAGTTCACTGCCGTATAGGCAGCTCAGAAAATGCTGGAAAGCCTGCCCGCAAGCGTCATGACGTTCACTGCCGTATAGGCAGCTCAGAAATTCTGCGCGGCTGAGTGCGATACGCACCTGTGGTTCACTGCCGTATAGGCAGCTCAGAAAGTGATATAAAAAACGTTCAGCCGCAATTGCAAGTTCACTGCCGTATAGGCAGCTCAGAAACTAACGCTGGGTCAATTTCCCATGCTTTCCGTGTTCACTGCCGTATAGGCAGCTCAGAAATTTTGCAACACAGGGCGACCGCACCGAAACACGTTCACTGCCGTATAGGCAGCTCAGAAATTATCGCCGCAACACAAACATCAGCTATGGTTGTTCACTGCCGTATAGGCAGCTCAGAAAAACAGCCATCGCTGCTGCAGTCGATAAGATTTGTTCACTGCCGTATAGGCAGCTCAGAAATTGATTCAGACCAGGGTGGTGATGATTCTGGCGTTCACTGCCGTATAGGCAGCTCAGAAAGACGACGCACTTGAGTTCATGTACAAATCTATGTTCACTGCCGTATAGGCAGCTCAGAAAAGGATGCAGGCACGGCCAGGATGCAGGCACGGGTTCACTGCCGTATAGGCAGCTCAGAAACTGGCCAGTGGTGTGATCGATGCCCTTTGGCGGTTCACTGCCGTATAGGCAGCTCAGAAATTACTTTGGAGACCTAGCTTGTGGCTTACTTCGTTCACTGCCGTATAGGCAGCTCAGAAAATAAAAGGGGCTTATCCTGGACTGCAACCGGTGTTCACTGCCGTATAGGCAGCTCAGAAATTATGTGATCACTGTCCGCAGCCGTGAGGGAGGTTCACTGCCGTATAGGCAGCTCAGAAATGGCAGCGATAATCCTTTTGGCATTGTACATCGTTCACTGCCGTATAGGCAGCTCAGAAATTGAATAATGTTGATTTGGGTGCTGCAAATATGTTCACTGCCGTATAGGCAGCTCAGAAATAACGCCGATTGGTCATTAGACTCCTTTATAAGTTCACTGCCGTATAGGCAGCTCAGAAAAGGTGGAGAAAATGCAATCATTAAGCGGGTAAGTTCACTGCCGTATAGGCAGCTCAGAAACAGGTCATAGCTGTGGCTGTGCTTAACTACATGTTCACTGCCGTATAGGCAGCTCAGAAATGGAACGAGCCATAGAAGACTGGGCACTGTGTGTTCACTGCCGTATAGGCAGCTCAGAAAACGAATATTAGTGACAACAATGCGACCTTCTAGTTAACTGCCGTATAGGCAGCTCAGATAAAGTAGAATCTTCTAATCTGTTAATGGCCAACTAAACTGACCCACCTCTGGTCATTAATTTTGGCCCACCCTAGGATGGCTTTGGCCACCAAAACCAGTACCTTCTCCTGATCATGATGAACAAAAGGGGAAAGGGTTTTGAAGGAGAGGGTTATGATTCATAAAATCAAAGCACTATACGATAACGGCCAGAGGCTTTCGGTCCGGACCATCAGCAAACAGCTATCTATCTCTCGTAGTAATGTGCGTATTAAGCTTGAGCAACAAATCGAGAGGTGGCGGGCCAAATCAAGTTGGCTGACCCCTTGATAAGAGGTGGCGGGCCAAATCAAGTTGGCTGACCCCTTCAACCGACCCCTTCAACCCCTTGATAGGCGAAAGGTTCGCTCACGGAGTGAGCTCCTACTGCTGTATTGTATTTTAGCCCTCATCCGAATAAACACACACATTCCAATCAGCGGCCAGGCCATCATCTGCTAAGCAGTAGCGTTCGAAAAAGTTGCTGATCTCATCGCGCTGGCAGTGGGTTTCGAAGCTTGGCATGTCTTTCCAGATTTCATGAAACACGATGGGGAAGCTGGTGCCTTCGGCAAATGCGCTTTGGATCTGGCGTGTGACGATGTATTGGATGCAGCCATCTTCCCTTAGGGTGTTGGGTTCAAGGGATTGCAGTACCTGGAAAAGCTCGGTTTCTTTTCCAGGCTTAGGCAGAAATTGAGCGGTGCAGTAGACTTTGGATGACATGTGT
Source organism: Nitrincola sp. (assembly GCF_048264025.1). Taxonomy (NCBI): domain Bacteria; kingdom Pseudomonadati; phylum Pseudomonadota; class Gammaproteobacteria; order Oceanospirillales; family Oceanospirillaceae; genus Nitrincola; species Nitrincola sp. The sequence continues at coordinate 4,587 of NZ_JBLXDN010000039.1, read as the reverse complement.
GGACCTCAGCTCGAATAAAAACAGGCGTCGATCTTATCGTTGAACCGTTTTTATTCCAAGGGCTTGGGATGTTCAAGCCTTAAGTAGTTTCTGATAAAACACCAAATCTAACCATCGATCAAACTTGTAGCCAACCTGGGGCAATCTGCCGGTTTCCTGGAATCCTAGTGCCTGGTGTAATGCGATGCTGGCGGCATTGTCGGCATCGATAGCACCGATCATGCAGTGGTATTGCTGCGACTGGGCGCGTTCTATCAGTGCGAGCAGCAGTACTTTGCCGATACCCCGACCACGATAGTCAGGGTGCAAATAAATGGAGTGTTCTACGGTGGTATTAAAGGCGGGGAAGGGGCGGAAGCGGCCATAGCTGGCAAACCCCATTAGCTGTCCGTGTTCATCTGCTGCACCGATCACTGGCAGGTTGAGTTGTTGCTTATCGGCAAACCAGCGATCGATGGTTTGTCGGTCTCGGGGTTGGTATTCGTACAGGGCAGTGGTGTGGAGTATGGCATCGTTGAAGATGGTTAGAATGGCGTCACCCTGTTGCTGGTTCTCGCAGTCGATTAAGTGCATGGTGGTTGATCACGGGTTGCTTAGTGGGTAGATGGGGCGGCAAATACCTGCCGCTCCCCGTCAAAATGGGCAATTGCTGACATCTTGATGCGGGTTATCATAAGGCAAGTAGTTGTTTTTGTGTAAGCGTTTTTTATTGGTCCGAGTTTTGCTGTTAACCCTGTTGTACAGGACATGAAAGTCTGAAGAGGAGGGTGAAAGATGAAAATCGATCAGACTCAGGCGAAAGCCTACAGGGTAGTACATCCGGACACGAGTTCGCGGGTGGGTAAAACAACACCAACCGGTGGTTTTGGCGATCTGCTTGAGCAGATGTTGCACCAGCCATCATCATCTAATACGCATCCGACGGTCAGTTTGCCAAAAGAAGAGGCCGAGTCGAGGTCTTCATCAGCGACAGAGTTGACCGCAGAGCAGCAGCGTGAAGCCGTTCGTGATCAGTTACTGGCGTTGCTGGATATGACGCCGGCAGAGCGCATACGTTTTGCCTATCTGCAGTCAAAAGGCTTAACCGAGGAGCAGTTGGCTAGTTTACCGCCGGAAGAGCGTGAAAAAATTGAAGCAGAAATTAAGGAAGAGTTAGAAAATAAGTTGGGTGCTGTCGCAGAGAGTGAAGAAGAGAGTCGAACCGACTGGCAGGGTTAACCGGATTCACGGATGACAAGCTGTGGGGGTTCGCGGATAATACCCGCCCATGACAAATCACTCCGCGCTTTTAGAATCTGCCCGAAAAAATCTGATTGAGGTGTTTGGCTTCAGCCAGTTCCGCACCCCTCAGGAAGAAGTAGTCGGCACCTTGCTGTCTGGACAAGATGCACTGGTTGTCATGCCGACAGGTGGTGGTAAGTCCTTGTGTTATCAATTGCCTTCCCTGGTTCGAAGTGGTACCGGGGTGGTGATTTCACCCTTGATCGCGTTGATGCAGGATCAAGTGAGTGCCTTGTCTCAGTTGGGTATTCGGGCGGGTTGTCTGAACTCGTCTATTGCTTTTGATCAATTGCAACAGACTGAGCAACAGTTGCTTACCGGGCAGTTGGATCTGTTGTATGTGGCGCCGGAGCGCTTATTACAGCCGCGCACTTTATCGTTACTGCAACGTACTGAAATTGCACTGTTCGCTATAGATGAGGCGCATTGCGTTTCTCAGTGGGGGCATGATTTTCGTCCTGAATATATGCAGTTGGGTCAGTTGGCGGATTTGTTTCCTGGTGTGCCACGTGTTGCGCTGACCGCCACTGCGGATGCCCGTACGCGAGATGAAATTGTTAAACGTCTGGCTTTGACCAATGCTCGTCTTTTTGTTCAAGGCTTTGACCGACCGAATATTCGCTATCGTATTGGTCAGAAGGAAAAAGCCCGCGAGCAACTGCTGCGTTTTATCCGCACCGAGCATGAACAGGATGTGGGTGTCGTTTACTGCTTATCGCGTAAACGGGTGGAAGAAACGGCCGCTTTTTTGTGTGACAAGGGCTTTAATGCCTTGCCTTACCATGCTGGATTATCGGCGGATCTGCGTCAGCATCATCAGCACCGGTTTTTGACTGAAGAATCGATTATTATGGTGGCGACCATTGCCTTTGGCATGGGCATAGATAAACCCAATGTGCGCTTTGTGGCGCATCTGGATCTGCCCCGTTCGATTGAAGCTTATTATCAGGAAACCGGGCGTGCCGGTCGTGATGGACTTCCAGCCGATGCCTGGATGGTGTATGGCCTGCAGGATGTGCTGTTTCTGCGGCAAATGCTGGAAAGCTCGCAGGCTGAAGACCGTTATAAACAGGTGGAGCGGCAGAAGCTGGAGGCGATGTTGGGGTTATGCGAGATCACTACTTGCCGCCGTCAGGTACTGCTCGGTTATTTTGGTGAGCCGGATCATCACCCGTGTGGTAACTGTGATACCTGTCTTGAACCTGTGCCTGTCTGGGATGCTACCGAGGCCGCCCGCAAGGCGCTGTCAGCAGTTTATCGCAGTGGTCAGCGTTTTGGTGTTAATCATGTGGTGGATATATTGCTGGGGCAGGAGACGGATAAAATTCGTCAGAACCAGCATCAGCGCATAAGCACCTGGGGCATAGGCAAAGAGCTGGATCGCAATCAGTGGCGCTCTGTGTTTCGCCAACTGGTAGCAAGAGGCTTGCTGAATGTGGATGCCGAAGGGCATGGCGTGCTGTTGCTGAATGATCGCTGTCGCGGATTGCTGCGGGGTGAAGAGAGCATTGAACTGCGTAAAGATCCTCGTATTCCTTCCGGCAAAGGCAAGACCGATTTCCGTACGGCGGCACGGCGTGATCGCGCGAATCCGGCCATGCGCCGTCTGGAACCCGCTGAAGAAAATCTCTGGGAAGATTTGCGTGCGCTGAGAAAACGTTTGGCTCAGGAACAGGATGTCCCACCCTATGTTATTTTTCATGATGCAACACTCATGGAAATGGTGGTCTATCGCCCCCAGACTGAGCAGCAGATGCGCAGCCTGAGTGGTATAGGTGAGCGTAAATTTGATTTGTATGGTGAGGTTTTTCTGTCGTTGATTGAAGAGCATCAAGCGGCCCCAAGTACCTGGGTCAGACCAGTATGATGCCGCTGGTGGTGGATGGACGTTAGCTTACTGGCGCTGTTTGCCAGTGCCTTTATTTCTGCGACCTTGCTACCGGGCGGCTCTGAAGCACTGTTGGCCTGGATGGTCCATCAAGGGGAGTATCCTGTAACACATCTGGTTCTGAGTGCAACGGCCGGAAATCTGTTGGGCAGCCTGGTGACTTTTGGCATGGGGGCCTTGCTGCGAACTCGCTATCCACTGAAAACGCTGGAAAAACCACAACATCAACATGCGCGCCGCTGGATTGAACGTTATGGTGCCTTTTCCTTGCTGATGGCCTGGCTGCCGATTATTGGTGATCCGTTATGTTTTGTCGCCGGTTGGCTCGGCGTTAGATTCAGTTTAAGTGTAGTGACTATCGCACTGGGTAAGTTGTTGCGCTATCTTGTTGTTGCAGGCATTTTTATGTGAGTTTTTTGCCAAGGTGGATATCTACCCATGACCCGGCGCGCGCTCTTCAGTTTTTTACGAACACTGCTGCTGACACTGCTGGTGATAGTGTTGCTGCTGAATGTATGGTTCTCGCAAACGCGTCAGGAAAGCTGGCAAACTCCCGCCACTGTGTGGATCTATCCTATCAATGCCGATGCCGCACCGGCCACGCAGGATTGGATAGACACCCTGTCTGATGCAAGCTTTGATGATATGGAGGCATTTTTTGATCGTGAAGCACGCCGTTATCGTCTTAGGCTGGAACAGCCTATACGCGTGAGTCTGGCGGCGCAATTGGATTCCTTGCCCCCAGATATTCCCCTCGAACCCAGTATTGTTGATGCGGTGATCTGGGCACTGAAAATGCGCTTTTGGGTGTGGCGCTATGATGACTCCGTTCGAGAACCTCATGCTATTCGAATCTTCATTCGTTTTTATGCTCAGGATAATCCTGGTCCTATGCAGCATTCGCTGGGTTTGCAGAAGGGACTGATTGGCCTGGTTAATGGCTATGCCGGAGAAGCTCATGCCGGACGTAATAACCTGGTTGCCGCTCATGAGCTACTGCATACACTGGGGGCCACCGACAAATATGATATGGATACCCTGGAGCCGCTATGGCCTGATGGCTATGCCGATCCGACTCAGTATCCGCTCTACCCCCAGACCCGTGCCGAAATCATGAGTGGTCGCCTGCAAGTCTCTCCCGGCTGGCTGATGCTGCCGCCAAGTCTGGAACACGCCGTGATCGGTCCGGCTACAGCAATAGAAATCAATTGGCTCGCCGTGCACGAGGATTAGCTGAACCCTTTCGCCCGGAGGACCGGGCTCCCACAAAAGGTGTACGATACCCCCCCCGTAGGAGCCCGCTCCGCGGGCGAAGAGGTTCGCACAGGTAAAAAGGATTCACTGTAGGAAATAAGATGGACCCGCCCCCCTAACAATGTGCCATGCTTAATCTGTAGAGAAAGCAAACCGGCATCTGA